>PLNN01000019.1 GCA_003142795.1 Candidatus Omnitrophota bacterium | reverse complement strand
CCACAAAAGTAAACGCCGGACTCAGCATGAAAAATTTCGAACAGTTTGCTATGTAAATTTGCTATAATATTAGCTTAACTATATGAAAATCATAGAGTTACCTTTTAAGGTTAAAAAACCTATCTTGGCCTGTGGGGCTGATATGAAAGGGGCTTTTGCGCTTGCGAAAGGCTCAAAAGCGTTTTTGTTCGAAGGTTTCGGAGATCTGGGCGATCCCGACAACCTGGCGAAATATGAGAAATCTGTTAAGCGGCAGATAAACGCGTTAAAGATCGATCCTGAGATCGCTGTTTGTGACCTGCATCCGGGCTATTACTCGACTCAATTTGCTGAACACTATGCACTATCCGCTAAACGCTATACGCTAATTAAAATTCAGCACCACGAAGCTCACGTGGCAAGCGCCATAGTCGACAATCGCATTAAGGACGACGTGATAGGCGTTGCTTTTGACGGTACAGGTTATGGCACGGATGGCAATATTTGGGGCGGCGAGTTTTTTATTGGAGGTCTTCGTCAATTGGAACGCGCCGCGCAATTCGAATATATTCCTATGCCTGGAGCGGAGGCAGCCATAAAAGAGCCATGGCGGATGGCAGTAAGCTATCTCTACAGAACTTATGGCCGAAAATTTCTCGACCTGAAGATCGATTTCATAAAAAGGCAGGACAGGAAGAGTATGTTCCGCCTGATCAGCATGATAGAAAAAAATATAAATTCTCCGCTGACCTCAAGCGCCGGGAGGCTCTTCGATGCCGTCGGAAGTTTAGTGCTTTTGAAAGATAAGGCGGCGTTTGAAGCGGAGCTTCCTATAGAACTGGAAAAGATGGCGATCGAACTTTGCCGCGATAAATATGATCTTGGCATCGAATCGAAAAAGGGTATTCTTAACGTGAGTTTTTCTAAAACTTTGCGCGGGATAGTAAAAGACCTGTCTCTAAAGACGGACTTGTTGACGATATCGGGGAAATTCCATAATACGATAGCTGAAGCGATATCAGAAGTTTCAGTAAGGCTTCGTAAAAAATATAGGATTAGTAAAGTGATTTTGAGCGGAGGCGCATTCCAGAATAAATTTTTAACAGGAAGGACCGTAGAATTGTTGAAAAAACAGAAATTCGATGTGTTTACACATTTGAACGTATCGACAAACGATTCCGGCATACCGATAGGGCAAATCGCTATAGCGAGGGCAAAATGTGTCTAGCAATACCGATGAAGCTGGTTAAGATAGATGGCGCAAGCGGCGTCGTCGATTCCGGCGGGCTTAGGAAGAACGTCAATCTTTCGCTTATGAAGAATGCGCGGATCGGCGATTACCTATTAATACACGCAGGATTCGCGATAGAAAAAATTAAGACGCAAGAAGCGCGCAAAACGCTGAAGGCGATAAGAGATATTGAGTTATAAATTTTTCGATCCGGTGGTAGAATGTGATGCGTCGAGTGGTTCGCAGGGACGCTCAATTTTGGACCATGCCAAAATTTTCGCTCGGAAAACTTGCTCGGACGCTGCCTCGCAAGTTTTCACGCCCTGCTCACCACATCGCCACATCACATTCCTCAAGGGTCGAAAAATTTACTACCAGCGGGTTTTGTTCATCGGCCAGGGGAAAACGGGTTCACTATCTGAGTGAAATTGATGCGTGATTTAAAAAAGGCTCAATTGGGAGATTATTGCACTTTAAGGGATAGAGGTATAAAAAATGAAAATTAGGCAGCCTTATTTTTATAGAAATATCTTAATATGGCCTCTCATTAATATTATTTTTCCTATAGTTTATTTGTTTTTAAAAGATGCGGGAATTGTATTGTTCGCAATGATAGTTGTAAATTTTGTGATCATATGCCTTGTAGTTATTCTATTCCTTACCTGTTTTTTAAAAAACACATTTACCGAAATTGATGAGAAAAAGAAGATGTTAAAAATATCTGTAAATAGGATGGGTAAGAAAATATCTAATTATGAATGCCGGGGAAATAAAGTAAAATTGTTTGTGAGGCCAATTAAGTTTAATATGGCAACTAACTATGGCGGATCATCTGGCATCTCATGGCGGCTATATGTGAGCGATATCATAAATAAAGATATGGAGTATTATGTATTTGGTAGCACTTCTAAAAACAAAACACTTAGAATGGCAAATAAAATCGTGTCGATATTAAATTGTCCCATACCTATAGAGATTTTAGAAATGCCTAGGAAATAGACTGGAAATATAGAAAATATTTCTAACCTGGTTAGATTTGGCAGGTTAGTAGACCTAATCCGAAGTTATGTGAGCACAACGAAAATATGTTGAATAGATTAGGGATGGGTGGCCGAGGTCCAGCCTTGAGGCGCAAAACAAGGCCGAAGCGGATGGGGTNNCATAGATACGCGCCTAGCTTTACCATGATATTGTAAACCCGCTTCGGCCGAAAAAGCGCCGAAAGGCGACCGAGGACAGGACCCATCCAAGTTGTAAAGGGGAACAGTGGGAGGCCGAAAAATTTCTAGAATAGGAACACGGCTGCGGCTACGACGGTAGAATAGCTCCCGTCGGGGCCAACTACTGCGGTCTGTGTGGTGTTAGAGGTGCGAACTATCTTATCGCTTAAATGATAAATGGCCTTATTCTCGTCCCACGATTTGTCTTCATCGAATTCGAGTCCGAGAGTTGAGGCTAACATTTCGACTGCCAGGTCTTCTGCAAGGTCCCCCGCCACTTTTTCGTTCTGCCCGAACGCATGATGTTCGCTCAAATAACCGTACGCATGAGGATCTGCAGGAACGGCGCAGCCTATGCTTGCCGCTATGAGACGGTGCGGCTCGCTCGATAAACATCTGGAGACGACGGCAAAGGTTATCATGCCGGGGTAGACTTCTTTCAGGCCTTCGTTACGTGACACCATCTTGCATTCAGGCGGAAGTATGCTCGAGACATGGACAAGATTGCATTTTTCTATCCCCGCGTCGCGCAACGCAAGCTCAAAGCTCCTGAGTTCAGCCTTGTGCGTGCCGACGCCTTTTGTAAAGAACATCTTCTTCGGGACCAATAAATTTTTACGGGGAACAAGCAACATGTATATCCTCTATTTCTTTATGAATATGTAACCAAGAAGTCTGTAAATGAGTTTCGCGGTAAAAAAGTCGCTTGCTATCTGGCCTTTGATAGGGCATAGCTCGACGACATCGAACCCGACTATTTTTTTATCTTTGGAAACATCTTTCAACAGGTCCAGGATCTCATACCACCCGATCCCGCCCGGCTCAGGCGTCCCTACAGCTGGCATGATAGAGGGGTCGAAGACATCCATGTCTATAGTAACATAAACATTATCCGTCAGGCTGTTCGTTACCGTGTCTTTCCACATCGGCATATCCAATATATCGTAAACGCTTATCGTCTTTATCCTGCCATTTGCCTGCGTTGCCAGGAAATCTTTTTCTTCTTTAGAAAGGCTTCTCGTCCCGACCTGGACTATGGGGCATATCTCGGATATCCTGCGCGCAACGCAGCCATGGTTAAATTTCGAACCGAAATACTCATTCCGCAGGTCATAATGCGCGTCGAGATGCAGGACGGACAGGTTCGGGTACGCTTCTTTGAATGCCTTCACCGCGCCTATCGATACGGAATGTTCGCCTCCCAGCATAACGGGAAACTTGCCTGCTTTCAAAAGCTCTCCGCTCGCAGAATAGACCTTAGCTACCATCTCTTCCGGCGACATATCCTCGATAGGGAGCGCGTCCATAGTATGAATGCCTATCTTGAAAGTTTCCTGATTTAACTCATCGTCGAAACGCTCCATATAACTGGAAGCGTCGATTATCGCAGCTGGAGCGCCTTTCGTGCCTTTTATATAGGTCGCCGTCTTGTCGTAAGGCGCCTGCATTATAGCCACCTTCGATCTCTTGAAACTCGCGTACTCTTCTTCCAGGCCCCCGAAATTTTTCGTCCGTACATCCATATTGTCTATTTCTTCTCTTTTTTTATAAGCTCGACCGATAATGCATTCACTGCCTCTAAGATCTTCTTTGTTTCCGCCTCGTCCAGCGTTCCTGTGCCGCAGCTGGGAGTGATGATCGAAGATATGGTTTCTTTGGATATCTTTTTGTCAATAAGGAGCTTCAATGACGCGTCCATTTTTTCCACAAGCGTATATTTTGTCTCTTTGCGGATAGCGTCCGAGCTCGGGACTATCCCCCACGCTATTGTTCCTCCCCTAGCCAGGAAATTCCCGACATCCTGTGCGTAAAGAGAGAACTCTTTCGCAAAATTATAAGCGTCAAAATTCAATATGTCAATATCGCTCTTGAGGAGCAGGCCGAAATCCGTATTGCCGCAGCAATGGACCGCGGCTAAAGCGCCTTCCGCTTTTACAGCTTTTATAACTTCGCCTAATCTTTCAAAGGCGTTCTCGATATTGATGTTCACGAAGCTCGATCCTATGGAAACAAGGTACGGCTCGTCGATAAATATGATCACGTTCGGGTTATATTTTTTTAATTTCTTTACCTGCCACCTCACCCGCATCGACAGTGTCTTGGTCAGTACCTCAAAAAGGTCCCTGTCGTGTATGATGGCCTTCCTGTTCTGGTCGGTGACAGATAGCGCGTAGCTTATCGGCCCGGTCGTCTGGCCTTTGATAAATTTTATGTCGGCTGGTGCTGATTTCAGATATTCGAGAAATTCATAAAAGCCCTCGGCGAAATTTTTGGAAATGGCAAAAAAGTCGAGATCTCCTTCGACATATTTCCCATAAAGCTCTTCGATCGTTTCGGCTACGCCGGTAGTATCTACATATATGCTCTTATTGTTTTCGTCGATAACTACGCCGGGAAGCTTCTCCGAGAATTGGACGTACATATTTTCGAGGAACGATCTTTTCGGGAGCTGCGGCCAGAAAGGAATGGATTTAAAATTATCACAGATCACGCGGCAGGCGACTTTCGGGTCCTGAAATGGGACGCTGCCTACACCTGTAGCTTCAAAATTGAATTTCAAGCGCTTAAACCCTTCCCCACTCGCTTAAACGCTTTATACGTTTAAGCATGTTGGGATGAGTGCTCATAAGCTCCATGAGCTTATCGCCGAAATTCAATTTAATATCTCGTGTCTTTAGAGCGTACAACTCATTCGAAGATATCGTGCCATTTTTGTCCAGGTCGAGCTGGCTCAGCTCTTTGAACTCGGCCAGCGCTCTCGACGGGTCGTTGGCGAAAAATGCCTTTACGCCCTCCACGTCTTTTATCGCCTCTTTCGGCATCCTCGCGGAACCGTATACGAGCTTATAAAGAGCTGAGGCAAGTTTAGATGGTTCATTTCCAAGATCTACAGAGCCTTTGTCCGCGAAATATTCCCTTACCCTCGATCCGTAGAGAACTAAAAGATTTGTCACAAAATAAAATATGAGCGCTGCCAGACCTATCAGCGCGGTATTCCCTCCCCTATCACGCCTGTTGCCGAAGAACAGGAACTGCCACGCTATCCTGTAAAGGATCATCGGTATTACGGAGAGTAACGTTATCGTCAGAACGTCCCTATTCCTTATGTGGCTCATTTCGTGGCCAAGGACCGCTTTAAGTTCATCGTAATCCAAGAGGCTGAGTATGCCTTCGGTCACGCATATTCTTCCGTCCCGCACGCTGCGGCCGAACGCGAACGCGTTAGGGATCGATATCTGCGCGACCCCTATCCGCGGTACCGGGATATTCGCCCGGTTTGCCAGCGACGCGACCATCTCTTCGAGTTTGGGGTTCTCGCCCTTTTTCAGATATCTCACCTTCATCGACCATTCGACTATCTTTGGCCCCAGCATATATTGAATACCCATTATGACGAATGAAAGTATCAGATAAAAATAGAAGTTGCCTATGCCCATGGAATAGCTTATCATCGATATGACGGCATAAATTATCGCAAAAAGTATTCCGGTCAATAACCACATCCTTAACTTTAAGCCCCACATAAACCTATCCCCCTGATCCGTTATTTATTTCGGCTGCATCGAATGAAAGATCGAATATATCCACCACTTTATAATGAAACCATCCCGTTTTTTTTGTTCCTGGATCACCACATCTATGTCTTCCGGGCCGATAACGCCTTTTTCGGTAAGAATGGCTCCTATGGCCTTATAAACCCTGCTTGTCTCGCGAATATCTTTTTGTATCTTCAGGGCCTCTTCGACGACCCCTCTTGTCGCCAGCCCTTTTTCTATCAGTATCTCTCCAAACCTGTCTTTCTCTTTTCTCCTGAATAAACCCATCTTATCCTTCTTAAAACTGTGTATCGACTTTCATGGTCCATTCCTGGTAAGCGGTCGTATTCTTGCCCCAAACCGTCATGCCGTAATCGAATTCTATATTGAACATTTTACCACCCTGCCTTAAAGTGCTATCGCCGCCAAAGACCTGCCATACGCCTCCGATGCGCCAGATGCCGTAACTTTCTTTTATGCTCCCGGTCCCGGGGTTGCATTTATACCCGTCCAGTTCACTCTTTAAAAGAAACCACTGAACCGGCCATACGCCACCCTCGACAAAATAAGGGATATCACTGGCCACGTGCCTGGTCCTCCATCTGTAACCTGTTTCAGCGCCGACATAGGCAGGCAATTTAGAAAACTGGACAAATGGTAATGGTATGTCGAATGTCTTGCCTATAAGTATCCTCTGCTCCACTGAATCATCGCCATAACCGATCGACGGTTGATTAGGATAAGAACCGCGTTCACCATGATAATTACCATATCCCGGATATATGAATACTTTGGTCTGGGTACTTATAACAACCGGAGTATCTATCAAGCGCAGTCTGCCGCCGAGCTTTATATTCGTTATCCCGTTATTTTTTCTCTCGAAAGGCCCAAAGTTTCTTGGCCTGCCATATTCCTTGTAATGGCCTTCTTTATATTCTACCGATCCGAGGGCTGTAAGCCAATCCGTAACGCCGAACTCGAGTTTCGGCTCCATAACAAATTCCCAGCTCCGGAACCCGTTGGCCTGATTGAAACTGTAGCGCCGATGCCCGTCCGGACCCAGAAAACCTTTCGCGTAGTCCCACTTCATGTAATACTCACCCCATACGTGGTCCTTTGGGACGGTCCATGCTCCGGCAAATGCGTAATGTACCTGCAAAAGCGATATGAACGCAAAGATCGAGACAAAAACCATTACTCGTTTGGTCATATCTTTCCTTTCTTATTTTCTATAAGTATACACGCATATAAATGGGTTGTCAATCTATCGACTTAACTCAGGATTGACCTCGAACGTATGCGAGAGGCCAAAAAATTGCGCTTATTTTTTCAGGAATCGCTGCAATTGGACCTTTGCCGTTTCAAGCTCTTTTTTCGCGTCGCCATCCCGCAAAACGACCTTTTGGATGGCTTCATCTACGTATTTGGCCGCTGAATCCCAGTCTGCGACAGGCGGCGGCCCTTTAGCGTCATTTGCCTGTTCCACGAGAACGCTCTTAAATTTGTTATCCATCTTAAGCATATCCCAGGTCTTCATGCTGGGCGGCAGATATGTATCCTGTTTACTCAATGCTGCCTCATAAAGCTTTTCCTGTATTTCCGGAGTAAAAAGATATTTTATGAACGCCCAGGCCGCGTCTTTATGCTTTGATTGGCTGAATATGCCCATGATCCTGCCGCCGATGAATGCCGTACTCTTGCCATTAGGCCCTTGCGGCAAGGTCGATATCGACCACTTACCGGTTATTTCGGGCGCGTAGATCTTCAGCTCATCGATCTTCCAGTTCCCGGAGATCGCTATAGGAAAATCTCCGGTTCTCATGCCCTGCTCCAATGGTATCTTCGTCTTGGGCACGTTATATTTCTTGTAGAGATCTGCGAAAAAGTCCATGGCTTCTATTGCCTGGGGTGAGTCTATGGTAACTTCAGTGTAATCTTTATTATAGTAACCCCCGCCGGCCTGCCACAGGAAGGGGGAATATCCTATCCAGCTCAAGGAACCCCAATCGAAGAGCATACCTTTCCCGGCTTTGTTAAGGTCAGTCAGGATGTTCTTCAGATCATTCCACGTCTGAGGCGGCTTCGTTACGATGTCATGTCTGTAGTAAAGCACATATTCTGTCATGTCAAACGGTATGCCGTAAACCGTGCCGTTATGCTCGATGGAATCCCACAGCCCTTTGAAGACCGAGTCTTTAATGTATGCGACTTCGTCAGGATACGTGGCTTTAAGATTGATCATCGCGCCGAAGTCGCCGAATTCGGACCCCCACGTAAGCCCCATCGTGCCGATGTCCGGGGCCACCCCTCCCGCGATCGACGTCAGATATTTTGAATGGCCATCGCCCCACGATATGGCATCGCACTTTACTTTTATACCAGTCTTCTGATAAAAACCTTCGGAAAGCTCTTTGATCGTCTGGGCCTGCCCCTCAGTACCAATGAGCCACATAACGATCTCTACCGGGGCGCCGGGCACTTCTCTCCTGGCACCATTGTCCCCGCAACCAGAAAACAAAAAACAACTAACCATTAATACAACTATTATCTTCCTCATATCTTCCCATTTTCTTGCTTTTATCTGTAAGCTGTATGCTGTTAGCTGTAACCTAAACGCCTGATCGGACTTCTAAACTTTCGTGAATATTTGCTGCATTACAAGCGCCGCAGCGCCGCAGGCGATTGAATCCTCGCCTAAACTTGTCGTAGCGATCCTCGCTATCTTCAGGCTCTCTTCATATGCCCATTTCTTCACGCTTTTTCTGACAGCGTCCAAAAAAGCTTCCCCGCATTTTTCTATGCCCCTGCCTATGACAACGGCATCTGGATTGAACAGGTTTATAAGAAAAGCTATTTTTGCGCCGAGATAATCGCCTGCTTCGTTCAGGACGCTTACGGCCAACTCGTCGTGCTCCTTTGCAGCCTCAACGCNNTCAACGACCATTCCCAGAGTTATATTATCGATCTTCCCGGAAGCCATATCCATGATCTTGGACGTCTTGGCGCCTTTCTGGCTTAAAGACGCTTTGGCGCGGGGCACTATACCTAAATCTATGCCGCGCGACCTGAATCCACACCCGTGGTCGTACGTGGCCCAACAGTTGTTGTCTTTAAAATCTTTAGAGGGCGGATTCAAGTTCAATTCTCCGGCACTCTTTGACGCGCCGTAATAAAGCTCTGCGTTCAATATGAGGCCGCAGCTTGAGTCGGAACACATGTAAACTATGTCTTCGGCGTCCGTGCTGAGTCCCAAGCCCATCCATTTTTCGCCAAGAGCTCCGCAGGTAGCGTCATGTTCCACCAAACTCGATATGTCATATTCTCTTTCGAGCGCCGTCTGCAGGGATGTATAACTGAATATTCCGCCTTTTTCTACGGCATACCGGACAGTCCCTTTATACCTATCGAGCACGCCCCATATGCCTATGCCTATGCCTCTTATCTTTGCCTTCTCTACTTTTGATTTGGTTATAACTTCGCCGACGATGCGGTTAACTTTCTCTATGAATTTTTCCTGGGACTCTTCTTCTTTTTTGATCCGCGCCTTCCAGATCGTCTTGCCGTGAGTATCGACCATGACTGCTATGACCGCAGCATCTTCGGTGATCTGGGGAGAGCCGAGGTCCACGCCTATAAAATACCCAAACTTCGAATTTAATTCCAGAAGTTCGGGCCTGCGTCCTCCCGTAGAGACGTCCAGCCCTTTTTCCAGGACGAGGCCTTTTGCGATATAGTCATCAAGGTAATTGGATATGGTTACTATATTAAGATGAGTTATCTTGGATATTTCAGCCCTGGAAGTCTCTCTCGCCCTTCTGATGATATCGAGTATGGCTAAATTCCGTCTTTCTTTTTCGGTAAAGCGTTCATTCCTCGACACGCCTTCTCGTAAAGCCATATCTCCTCCTCCCGTGGTTGGGTATTCTTACCAGCTAGACTCCAGGTATATTACGCCGAACGTCTTGCCGCCTTTGAAGCCGCCTTTCATGAGGGCCCAGTTCGATACATATCTTATCCGCGCCCACGTGAAAAATTTGGATCTCGGCTGCAGTTTTGCCATCGGCTTGAAATATTTTACCAGAAAGAATAGAAATAACGCCGCCCATACCGGTAGCCACATGGTAACGTGGTGAGTCAGGACGGTCTGAATAAGATTTATCATGAAAGCCAGGCCGAACAGGTGCATGAAGTGGTAATCGCCGAAATATATTATGCCCCTTACCGGAGAAGGTATGACAAGCGTAAGATAGTTCGGTGTGTACTGCAGCTGTATCTCGATGACCTTTTTGGCATGTTTCAATACGGCAAGCGGATGGCCGAAACCGTATCCGTATAGCTGTTTGCAATATGCCGCTAAAGTCACTCTATGCATATGGTCCACGATCGCGGAAGGCTTGTAGTAGAGCTTGAAACCTTTTTTAAGTATGCGCAGAGAAAAATCGACGTCCTCGCTTGTTATCTCGTGCCAGAATTCCCTTCCTACGGCGTCCGCGGCAATTTTGCTGACGGCGGCATTCGCTGTAGCGAAGAACGGGCTATGGATATTGCCGTTCATCTCGTGAGGGAGATCTTTCGTTATGCCGGGGTAATAACCTTCTTCGGTCATGAGGCATCTACCGGCAACTGTCAGGAATTTAGTCTGCTCGCAATAAGATTCGACGTCGTTATCCGGGTCTGTCCGCAAGGTATGTATCTCGCCTCCGACCATCCCGATCTGGGGGTCTTTAAAGAAAGGCTCCAGCATCTTCTTGGCCCAATCTTTCCTCGGCGCGCAATCACCGTCCGTAAACAGTATATAATCACCCTTCGCCATCTTGAGCGCGGCATTCCTCGCCTCGCCCGGCGATTTGGAATTCGGGACTATTACCAATTTTATGAGATCGTATTTTTTCTGCCACTGCCTTATTATATCAACGGTCTTGTCGGTTGAACCTCCGTCGCCAAATACTATCTCCATCTTCTCTTTTGGATAATCGATGTCTAACAGGTATTTCAGGTTTGTTTCTATTGTCCTCTCTACATTTCTGATCGGATTTATTATCGATATAAACGGTAAGTCTGCCATTACTACTGCCGCTCCTTTCTTTTATTTACCCATCTCCACTTTAACTTTGTGGACTTTTCTATCTTTAAAGACCGGGATGACATTCCCTTCTACCCGCGTCCCGTCTACCAGTAAAGACCTAACACCCTTATTCACCCCTTTGGGATTCGTAACGTGTATATCGTACGCGGCGCTCCTGAATATCCTTTTAACTTTGAACGATTTCCAGTTCTTCGGGATGCACGGATCTACTACAAGGCCGTTGTAGTCCGGCCGTACCCCAAGGATATACTGAGTTATCGCGACAAGGTTCCAGGCCGCGGCCCCGGTCAGCCAGGAATTTCTCGCGCGGCCGAAATTATTATTTGCCGAACCCGTAATGAACTGTGAATATATATAACATTCCGCAAGATGGATATCGGCTATCTTATTCTTTGTGGGAGGGATGATAGTCTTATAATATTTGAACGCTATGTCGCCGCGGCCGAGCATCGTTTCGGCTATCATGGCCCAGGGATTCGAATGGCAGAATATGCCGCCGTTCTCTTTCAGTCCCGGCGCGAACGTGGTTACAGCTCCCAGTTTTTCGTCATATTTCGTGTAAGGAGGCGAGATGAGCATTATGCCATATTCGGTATCCAGGTGCTTCTTAAGCATATCCATGCAAAGCTTCGCCTTGTCCTGTTCGGCTATGCCGCTCATTACCGCCCATGCCTGCGGTAGAAGATCGATAATGCCGCCTTCTTTCGATTTTGCCGAGCCAACCGGATCGCCGAACTTATCAATACCTCTTATATACCATTTCCCGTCCCATGCTTTTTTATTGAAATTTTCTTTTATCTTAGCCGTTATCTCGCTGTATTTTTCGCGATCTTCATCCTTATCCAGGAATTCGGCAAGCGTCAGGAATTCCTGTATCACAAGATATAAAAGCTCCGGCACCCATGTCGTCTCTGCCGTCTCATTATCTTTACCGAGGTTAAGACAATCGTTCCAGTCCGCGAATCTCATCTTGACGAACCCTTGCGGCCCTTTTTCACTCAATACAAAATCTATCGCCTTCTTAAGATGCTCGTACAGGCTAGCGGGATCGCCGTCGACATAAGCTATCTTTTCACTCAGGAAATTGATATCGCCCGTCTCTTTTGCGTAAGAACTAGTCGCCAATATCAGCCATAACGGATCGTCTGAATAGCCGCCCTTCTCGCCTGTCTTTGTAAGCGGAAAAAATTTATGATGGCTGGAGCCGTTCTTGAACTGATTTGCGGCAAGCTCTGCTATCCTCGTCTTGACCCTGTCCGGGATCGCGTGAACGACGCCGAGGGTATCCTGGTTCGAATCCCTGAATCCCATTCCCCTTCCGATGCCTGCCTCATAATAAGAAGCGGACCTCGACCAGTTAAAAGTGGTCCTGCACTGGTACTGGTTCCATATATTAACCATGGAATTTACGTCCGGGTCGGGCGTCTCGGCCGAATAATGGCCGAGGTACATATTCCAGTAAGTCTTTAATTCATCAAGCGCTTTATAAACCGCCTTCTCGTTTAAATATTTTTTATAGCTGGCCTTCGCTTCTTCTTTGGTTTCGGCTACTCCGAGCATAAAAATAATATCTTTTGACTGTCCCGGCTTCAGTATGAGATTAACGGAGACGCTTGCGATAGGGTTTCCGCCCGACGCGACGGAATTGAAAGACTTGCCTTTTTCGACCGCGGCGGGATCGGATTCGGAATGATATTGGCCAATAAAAGTCTCCCTGTCGCAGTCGTATCCCGCAATAGGTTTATTGCACCCGAAATATGCCAGGCCAAACCTTCCGGACTTAGGTGCGTAACCTGTCTGATGAAATACGAGGTTTCCTTCATTGACTGCGCTTGCAATATTAAGCGTATACTGGAAATCCGTCATGTCATCTTGCGCATGCCAGAGACAGAATTCGAGGTACGTGAAAAGTTTTATATTCCGGGTCTTTTTGGAATTGTTCGTTACTTTGAGCGCCCAGAACTCAAGATTCTCGCTGAGCGGGACAAAGTATGCCGTTTCGGTCGAAATGCCATCGTATTTTGATTTTATGACAGTGTATCCCATCCCATGACGGCATTCATATTGGTAGCCTTTCGACTTCAATACAGGCTGCCACGTCGCTGACCAGTAATCTCCGGACGCCTGATCGCGTAAATAGATATACCGCCCCGGGCGGTCTACAGGAACGTTATTATACCTGAATCGCGTGATACGCCTATCTTTCGGGTCCCGGTGAAAACTGTACCCGCCCGCGGTATTCGACATCAAAGCGCAGTATTCGTCGCATCCTAAATAATTTATCCACGGCGTCGGCGTATCAGGCCTGGTAATTACGAATTCTTTAAACTTATCATCGAAATGACCGTACTTCACGCATTCCTCGCTAATCCGATAGCTTCACATTATCTATATAGATCGGGCCTTTGTATGCTATTTTGCCGTTCGATTCTATCCTGATGCCGAGTTTCCTGATATCGCTTCTGAAGCTGTCGTCTACAAACCTTCTCCAGTTCATGCTGGCGGGCGTGAGATCGACCTTTAATACCGCCCATTCGCCCGGTGTAATGGGTATCGTTTTATTCATCTCGGTCCACTTCCAGCTGTCGCCTACCGCGACTATTATCTTCGCCCGCAGGCCTCTTGGCGCTTCTTTAGGCAGGTAAATATCGGCGGACAAATAGCTGAACGGGCTCCAATCGGTAACGTCTATCAGCCGTTCGACATATGCGCCTTCCCATGTCGGACCGCCCGAAAATTCGACGTCCATCTGAAGCGCGTATTTCCCCTCGCTTGCCTGGAATTCCGATATGCCTATCTGCTTCCCGACATGGTCTTGCTTGGCCAGCGCCCAGTCTGGGATCTCCCAGCCCTGCGGATCTTTTTCGAAACTATACAGGACGATCTCTTTCGCGCAGGAAACTCCCGGGAGCGTCAGCGGAAAAGCAATTGTTATTAAAAGTATAATAAAAATTTTTACAATGCGCATAAAATTTTTTTACTACCTCAATACGCTTTCTTTTTTGGCGTAGATTTCTTATACCACTCTTTAACGATGTCTTTTGCCGGTTTATTCTGAGGGCTGAACCCTCTGTTATTCGGACCGCCGAATCTCGTATCGGTGCCCCATCTCCACCAATATACGCCATAGAACCATGACTTATCCCAGAACGTCTCCAAGAGAGCGCGATAACAGTCCGCCTGCAAAGCCAGATCCACTTTACCGCTCGCCATATATTCCCACGGAGTCTTAGCTGTCCACTCTGCACTGCAATAGCCCGCCTCGGGAAATATAATCGGTTTATTTACCGTCTTCTGGAATGTTTCTATATCCTTCACCACCGGTTCCCATCCCTTTTTTATCTCTTCAAACGTCGGCCTTGGTTTATCTTCTACAAGAGGAAAATAAGCGTCTATTCCCACGTAATCAAGCGCGTCCCAGAATTTTACATGCGTATATTCATCATTCCAATTCGCGGCATAAGTTAACGGCCCCTTATACACCTCTCTTACCGGTTTTATGATAGCGTCTCTCCACATGTTCTCTTTTACGGTGGCAATAGACGTAAGTTCCGTTCCTATACAAAAGATCTCAGCATTATTTTCCTGGGCCATTTTAGCGTAGTGAAGAACAAAATTCCCATAGTTCTCAAACCACGTCTTCCATTCGGGTTCGGTTGAGCAGGCTATATCGCCGCGCCAGCTTCCTTCGGAACTGTCGATCAAGTCCAGATGAGGTTTTAACATGACCTTCATTCCTAAAGAGTGAGCTGTCTGTATCGCATGTATTATGCTGGCGTCGCTCGGGGTAGAAGGGGTGGGATATATAGCAGTTGTATTGCATTTTTCCTGATACCAGGTCACATGCACAGATACCCATTTGGTGCCTAATGCTGCCACTTCTTTTAATGATTGATCGGAGGAAAGCGATGCATATTTCTCTGCTGTCCAGCTGACATAGCACATCCCCTTCTGGAATTCGTATTTAGAACTCTTTTTGGCGCTCCACGCATCTGAGCAGAATAAGAGCAACGCAACAGAAAGAAGCGCTGCACTCAAAGCCAAACTGCCGAATATGCTCTTTTTACCTATCATCTTTAACCCCTTATCTATTAGGTATATGTTAATATTATACTAATATATCGATATAGATGCAAAATAAATCATACAGACGAACCGGGTTCGTAATCCACGAACCCGGTTCGAATGATTGCTAAAACTATTGTTTCTCAAGCCTTACGTTATCTATGTAGATAGGTCCGCTATATTCCGGCTTCTTGTTAGATTCTACCCTGATGGATACTTTGCGCACATCTTTCCTGAAATTGTCATCTACTACCGTCTTTTTCCAATCTTCGCTTCCCGTAAGCAGGTTCGCGGTAATGGTCACCCATTCGCCGGGTACTAAGGCGGCAGAACGTGCCATTTCCGTGAATTTCCAATTCTCGCCGACGGTGAGAATTATCTTGGCTTTCAAACCGAGCGGCGCTTCTTTCGGTATGTAGATATCCGCCGATATCGACTTATACGGCGTCCAGTCAAAATATTCGAAATCCTCGACAAGCGCCGCACTCCATACTTTTCCGGGGAATGCAGACATCACCTTAAGGGACTGAGCGCCGTCTTTGGCGAAATCCTTCGATACCTCAACGGTCTTTGCGACATAGTCTTCCTGCTCGAGCGCCCATTCAGGGATCTCCCACCCCTGCGCGTCCTTCTCAAAGCTGAAGAGTATCTTCTCTTCGGCCCTGACCAGGCTCGATGCTAAAAATACCATGGCTATTGCCACAGCCAACACAACTATCTTCTTCATAATACAACTCCTCCTTTCCTCGTTTTATTACTACCATTAGTATACACGATAGCTGATTAAACCACCGTTAGAACAATATTAAAATTTTTTAATGATTACCTCTGCAACAAAGGGAGGTTTATTATGAAGGTCGTTCCTTGCAAAGGAGCGCTCTTCGCTTCGATAGTGCCTCCGTGGGCTTCTACTATAGCCTTCGATATGTTTAAGCCTAACCCGTAACCGGACCCGTTCCTGGATTTTTCGACCCGATAAAACCTGTCGAATATATGCTCCATCTCGTCTTCCGGTATACCGATCCCGGTATCCGATATCTTTATCTTTGCCATGTGGCCGCACTTTTCAGCAGATACCGATATCCGCCCTCCGCGGCTGGTATATTTAACGGCGTTGTCCAGCATGTTGAAAAATAATGTTTTTAGCTGAGCTTCATCGGCATCCATGACCAGCTCTTCTCCGGGCCGGAACAAGACCGATATCTCTTTTAATTCGGATATGCCTTTAATATTTTTCATGACGCCTGTCAAGAGCGAGTTCAGGTCGAGCCTTCTCTTTTCGGGGAACGCCTCTTTCGAATCGAACCTGGCAAGAAGGAGAAGGTTCTCCGCAAGCTTAGTTATCTTGTTTATCTCTTCGAGCGCGCTCTTTAAGACGGATCCGTATTCTTCCGGTGAGCGCGTTTTTTTTAATATGATCTCGAATTCCCCTTTCAATACGGTAAGCGGCGTCTTCAATTCATGCGAGAGATCTTCGAAAAGCTTTCTCTGGGAAGTAAAGGATTTTTCAAGACGCTGCAACATATCATTGAACGTCTCGGCCAATTTTTGGATCTCGTCCTTTGTATGAGGGACCTCCAGCTTCAGTTTCATATTCTCGGCGGTTATCTGGTGAATGGTTTTTATCATGCTGTTCACCGGATGGAGCGTCACCGTGGCTAGAAAGGCGCCCATCATCCCGGTCAAAAGCACTGTTACGGGAAATAGTATGAATAACGCCACCTTGATCTTATTAAGCGCCGTAATGATCGACGTCAGCGGACTGGCCACCTGGACGATATATGCCACTTTCTCGTTTTCGAATACAGGACTGTTATATACCCTGAACGTCATTTCGCCTGACTGGCTGGCGAAGGTTATCGTATCGAAACGCCTTTTCCCCTGCAGGACCGATATGAAATTTTCCCGGGAGATCTCGTTCAGGCTCTGGGTATTCTTTGACGAAGCTATGATCGCGCCGTCCGTGTCGAATACGTGGACTATTATATCCAAAAGCGCAGGATCGTTCGACTCTTCCTTGACCCACTTTTGGGCGATCTTGGCAAAATTGACGTTGCGCCTCTTCCGGAGGGCCTCTGGCTGTTCGCCTTTTTCCATCGCCTCGATCCTGGATGCTTCCCAGTAAGTATCGATGGCTCTCGTGATACCGCCTGCGCGCGAGGTCAGGAGCGTATCCATACCGTTGTAAAGGCTGGTCGCCACGTTGTGGTACAAGATGGCGCTGAAAGAAGTCAGCGTAATGGCCAGTATTGCCGTATAAAGGATGGTGGTTTTGAAACGGATAGTTTTGAGGAACATCCCGACCTTAGCCTTTCAGCATGTAACCGCGGCCGCGCACGGTCTGTATCAGTTTCTTACTGTTGCCCGCGTCTATCTTCTTTCGCAGGTAATTTATATAAACGTCTATAACGTTGGTGAATGTATCGAAATCGGTGTCCCAGACGTGTTCCGAGATCATCGTACGGGTAATGACTTTCCCGGCGTTGCGCATCATGTATTCGAGGAGCGCGTATTCTTTAGCGGTGAGTATTATTTCAGCCCCCCGGCGCGTCACCTTGTGGGTGACCAGATCAAGCGTTAGCTCGTCTACAAGGAGCGTGGTGGCGGGGACGCCTTTCTTCCTCAATAACGCCCTTATTCTTGCGAGAAGTTCTTCGAAGGCAAAAGGCTTTGTAATATAATCGTCCGCTCCGGAATCGAGGCCGGCAACCTTATCTTCTACGGCATCCTTCGCTGTCACCATTATTACAGGAACGGCAAGACCTTCTTTTCTCAAACCTTTACAGAGGCTGATGCCATCGAGCTTCGGAAGCATGAGGTCGAGGATGATGAGGTCGTAGGTATTTGTCCTGGCGAGGAACTGCCCTTCTTCTCCGTCATAGGCAACGTCGACCGCATAGCCCTCTTCTTTCAGGCCGCGCTTCATGAATTCGGCGATCTTTTTCTCGTCTTCAACGATCAGTATACGCATAATTGCGCGGGGGTGGTATTATTTCAATCTCTTATACCATTCCGACAAAATCTTCTCGCCCTTTTTATCGCGAAGCGTGTATCCGAAAGCGCCTATGTCAGGACGCGGGAAGTAATTCCACCAGTAGAACCCCTTGAACCAGCTTTTTTGGGTCATGACCTCCAGAAGAGCGGATAGGCAATTCGCCTGTTCGTCCTGGCTCTCCTTGCGCGTAGCAAGCGTCGGCAGCACGCGCCACGGCTGCCTGTTCGAGCCTTCTATGGTATCGTAGCCCACCTCAGTAAATATTATGGGTTTATTGAGGTTATTGTCTTTCAGCCATTTCTCTAAGATAGCGGCCTGTCCTTCCCATGCTTTTATAAGAGCTTGCAGGGGGGGATTATTTTCTTTGGTAAGCGGGAAATATGCGTCCATTCCTATATAGTCGACCTCCGGCCAGAAAGAAACGGTCTCGTACTCATCCCAGTTGGCAGCATAGGTAAGCGACCCCTTATAAACTTTGCGTATATCCTTTATTATGTCGGTCCACTTGTCTTTCCATTTCGACGTAGTCGTATTCGACAGCTCCGTACCGATGCACAAAAGTTCGACATTATATTTTGCCGCCAGTTCCGCGTAGTGAAGTATGAAATTTCTATAGCTTACGAACCAATCATCGCTGGGAATGATATTCGTCCTGGCCTCTTCGTCGACAAGATCCACGTGAGGCTTCAGCATGACCTTCATGCCAAGCGCATGGATAATATTTATCGCATGTCCAACCGACTCATCGCTCGTCGTCTTCTTTTCATCCGCAGTGATAGCCTTCGACTCGGGATTGACCTGGTAATAGACGGCCATCAAGGCAACGTGCCCCACGCCGAGCTGTGAAAGATGGATGAGGCTGTAATCCGACATGTCTGTATTAAGTTCGTCGGTAGACCAGGAAGTATAATTCACACCTCTCTGGAATTCATTTACGGTAATGGCGCCGGGAGACGGGACTATCGGGTTGGTAATGAGCCTTATCGCTTCCAGCTTTTTCTCTTCCGCAGTCTTTTCTTTCTTGGTAACGGCCGCTACGTTCGCAACATCGCCCGGGTTCTTATCCGCGGGGCCATAGGCTTCGAATTCCCATACAGATATTCCCCATTCAGGGTTTACCCTCGTAAGCCCGACCAATTTTACATACCTGCACGTAACGGGCTGGAATCCTATTTCGCTCGTTCCGCCTGTCTGGCCTTCCATAAGGACAAGCCGTTTCCAGGTTTTCGCATCATCGGACGTCAGCACTTCGTAGTTAGGCGCGTAAGCCTGTTCCCATTTTATCACTACCTTGGACATCGTCTTTGGTTTACCGAAATCGATATATACCCATTCGCCATCCTTATAACCGGAAGCCCACCTGGTCTCAAACGACCTGTCCACCACAGCCATGGCGTCTGGTTTTGGCGCCCACTCCGGCGTCTCGTCGAAGCCAGATGCAACGGCATTGAGGACCTTCAGGTAGACCAGGCTGTTATCATTCTCATGTTGCGGGTTTACAAGTTCCGAACTTGCAGGAGGTTTTGAGCCTTGTGCCGCCCTTTTGCCGGAAGAGGGCTCATCTTTAGCCTGTGCGCACGAAACATTCGTAAATAGAAATAAACTAAAGATCGTGTATAGAATTATTTTTTTTATCTTTGGTCTCATTTTATTTTCCTTATCTCCTATTTATTAGGCACCAGGCCTACATTTTGCTATATCCCTTAAGCCCCGTCATCGCTACCCCCTCCATGAAATACTTCTGGAACGCGAGGAAAACAATGAGCATCGGCGTCGTCGCCACGACTGCGCCTGCCATGACTATCGCGAATCTCGTGCCGAATTGGCCATTGAGAACGGAAAGGGCGAGCGGCAACGTGCGCATCTCGCTCGAGTTTATCACTATGAGAGGCCATATGAAGTTGTTCCACTGCTGCAGGAACGTTAATATCGCCAGCGTCGCGAGGACCGGTTTTATCAGGGGAAGTATGACGAGCCTGTAGATAGTGAATTCGCTGCATCCGTCTATCTTAGCCGCGTCCACCAGGTCGTCGGGTATGGCCATTATGAATTGCCTGCACAGGAATATGCCGAATACGCCTGCCATGACCGGGACGATCAATGCGTTATACGAATTAAGCCAACCCAGCTTCCTTATCAATATGAATCCTGAAATGAGATTGACCTGCCACGGTATCATGAGCGAACCTAAGAGGACAAAGAATATCTTATCGCGGCCCCAGAACCGATGTTTGGCGAATGCGTAACCTGCCAGCGAGCAGAAGAATACGTTGGCAATGGTGACGGTAGCCGAGACGTATATGGAGTTCCAGACGTACCTCAGTATCGGGATAAGCCGGAAGAGGTCGTGATAAGGTAAGAGCGTCGGATGCTTCACTATGAATGAAGGCGGGTACGACTGCACCTCTTCGACGGGCTTTATGCTGGTGACGAACATCCAGACATAGGGGATCGCTATGGAGATCGCGCCGATGAAAAGGAATGCGTATATCACGCCCTTTATCGCGACATTTTGGAAGTGCTTGCTCTTTAGATTTTCCATACCGCTCGTTTTATGCCCACTTTCTGCCCGCCGGTCTCAGCTAACCTCGGCATTACCTTCTCGATCCCTATCCGCACCATTTCCCGCGCTCTGCCTTGCGAATCCGCGATAGCATAATTCCTGAACTCCGGCGCATTACCGGATGGCCTGAGATGCGATATCTCACCATTATCAAAAAATATCTTTATCCCATCTGTATAATCTATGCTCTTAACTTTTCCAAAACCATCCTCACTCAAGAACGCTTCCTCTATTCTTTTTTTAATTTCTTCCAGCTCTTCCGCGTCATTCAGATCTTTAGGAGTCAAATAACTGATTATGCGCTTACTCATTTCCACAGGAAATTCTTTTTTTCTATCCGCATGCGTGAACCTTTTAGGGAGCGTTTTTATTAATCCTGAAACGCCCATTCCGCTTTTTACGACCAAATGTATAACGCTTATTAACGGAAGCACCGCATCTCTGGTAGGTAAAGCCCTAAGGGTTTTATCTCCTATCTTAAGATCGGTCCCTGTTAGAAAACCGCCGTTCGATTCCCACGCAAACACATTCCATTCGCCTGAATGGCTTGCGATAGAATCATTCATTGCGGCAATAACAAAAGGCGACCCTATCCTGGTCTGGGTCAATTCTATGCCTTTTTCTTTACAGACCTTTATAATAGCGTCATTTGCGCTGACAGGAACACACACGGCGTCTACTTTTATATTTAATTTTTCCAGACCCAATATGGCAAGCAACCCTAAAATATCGCCTGTTATATATTTTACAGAGTTTTTCGGTTTACCTTCTTCACATTCCCTGTAAACAAGAAGCGGTCTATCCGAATCGCCGTCTAGCGTTATCCCGATATCGAGATCATTATCCAGGAGAACCTTCTTAAAGAGCGATAAAGTCTTGTCAGAAACACTTTCGGTGTCAACCGGGACAAACTCATCGCTTCTTAAAGGAACATTATCTATCTCGATATCAGGCGCAAAAACTTGCGCGCCTAAACTTTCAAAGATCTCTTTTACGATGTCTCTAGCCACGGCAGAATGTTGATACAGGAATATTTTTGTCCCCTCAGGAAAAAAATTATTCCCGAATACGCTTCTATACCTGTCTATATATAATTCGCGAGCCTTGCCTGTATAACATTTATCTCTTAAGAGCTCATTAAACTTGGGCTCAACTGTTGTTTTAAAATTTCCTTTTTTATCAAAAATCGAATCTTCTTCAAGATTGAAATGAACTTTTATTCTTTCTTTTCGGACATTTTCCAGAATACCCGGCTCATCCGATTTCAATATCTCGCCCGTTCGTTTTGTGAACTTTATACCATTCCTATCAGCCGGTATATGACTGCCTGTAACCATGATACTGGCCATATTATTGCGCATTGCATAATAAGCTAAAGCAGGACTGGGAACCTGTCCTTGATCGTCTGCTATGCCGCCCATATCACAAGTAGCCCCTGCAACGGCCCTTTTTATCTTATACGTGCTGGGCCTTCTATCCCCGCCTATTGCGATACAATCGCCTTCTTTAAATTCTCCTGTCTCTTTAAGATACGCAATGAAACCCCTTGCATTAACATAACATTCCATATCGGTCATATTCTCAACCGTATCTCTTAATCCGCTTGTGCCGAACTTTAATTCCACTTACACCGTGCCTCTGCGCTCTTCGAGACTATCGCGGATATCCTCGGATCTTTCTCTTGTGAGCGGAACACGCATAACAAAAATGATAGCGACGATCAGGCCTACGACCGGCAAAGAAGCGAGGCTTGAGCGGATCCAGAATATGGTTTGCGGCGCCTGCACCTTGAGATTCCAGGTAAAACCCGCCCATGTCAAAATAAGGCCGGAAACATAATACCCGAGTGAATTTCCTAATTTTAGGATATAGGAACCACAGGCAGTGAAAGAACCTTCCCTTCGTCTGCCCGTATTTAGCTCGTCGTAGTCCATAATGTCGGCGCCGATTGCGCTATGCAGCATCCAGAGAGAAGCCGCAGCCATCCCCATCAAAGCCGATGATATCATCTGCAGCCACTTGATCGCCGGCGTATAAAGGAACCATGAACCGCCGTAACCGCATATGCCTATGACGCAGGCTACCACTGCTGCCTCGCGCTTGCCGATCTTATGCGCAAGCTGCGCATGCAGCGGAACCCCTATAAGGCCGCCTATCATAAAGGCCACACCCATCCAAAACTGCCAATTATCTCCCATGATCCTGTTGCCCTCGGCTACATAAAAAACCGTGGCATAATATCCAAGCGAGCCCACCATACTCGTACCCAAAGTAAAAGCGCCGCCCATGACCATCAGCTGACGGAATGGCTTACACCTAAGGGTCTCACCCAGGGAACTCAAGATCGAAACCTTTTCTTTAACCTTCACCACCACTGTATGGTAGTAGCGTTCTTTGACCCTGAAGAAAATTATTACGGCAAAAAGAGCCATTACCACGCCCAATATGCATGTGTAGATCCGCATTCCCAGGAGAGTATTTTTTTGTGCCGTTCCGGGAATAAGGAACCAGGCCAGGTTGGTAAAACGCAAAGCATAAAAATTGCCCAATTCCGAGACCTTTTGTGTCATACTGCGATAAGACATGATGGAGGTGCGCTCTTCATAATCAGGCGACATTTCCGCGCCCAAACTATAGTAGGGTACGGTAAAACAGCTGACTATCGGATAATACAACATGGTGGACAACATCATATACCAGAACACCACAGACACGCCTAGGAATTTCATCGACGCCCAGGACGGTGACACCAGGAACAAAACCGGCAGGCATAGTCCACTTAAAATACCACCTATCAAAATAAATGGACGCCGGCGGCCCCATTTGGTACGCAAATTATCGGACAGCCATCCCACTATAGGGTCGATAAGGGCATCCCATATCCGGATCAACGTAAGCGCCAAGCCTACCAGCCACGGCTGAACACCCAAATACATGTTGAAGACCGCAAAAGCAACGGCCGGGTATAACCATAGACCCCACATATCAACGGCCGTGCCAAGACTATAGGCTAACTTGGTAAACCACGGAAGACGATCTCGCAGAGCTTTCCGCCTCTCAACTTTCCTCCTATTAACAGGGACAGCTTCTTCCATTGGTGTTCTCTCCTTTTTATTTTTTGCGCTTTTAAGCTTTAGCGATTATGACATGCGTCGATAAGCCGCTGGACGCTTGTGGTAGCTACGCATTGAACCGTATCAGCGCCGCCGTAATAAATTTTAACCTCGCCGTTATCCTCCACCACAGCGCCGCAGGTAAAGACCACGCTGGGAGTCTGTCCCACAAGTTCGTATTGCTCCTCGGGGATCAAGATCGCGTCTTCAGCCATAGCCTTGACTTTTGCAGGATCCTTCAGGTCCAAAAGACAAACACCTAATTGATAAACATAATGAGAATGGCATTGAGTGCGTACTCCGTGGAAAATGGTCAGCCATCCCTCTTTTGTCCTGATAGGAACGGCTCCGGCCCCGATCTTTGTCCAGGCCCAGCGTATCCCTTCCCAGTTCCTGAAGACGCATTCACTCTTTCCCCAATAAACCAGATCCGGAGAATAAGATATCCAGATATCGCCGTTATTGGATCCGGTATTGGGCCGGTCGAGGCGCGCGTACAACCCGTTGATCTTCTCCGGGAAAAGCACCCCATTGCGATTATCTGTTTCGGAAATAAACCCCATCCATTGAACCTTTTTAAAGTCTTTTGTCTTCATCAGGCTCAACCGGCAGGTATGTCCGCTGTGCGCGGCATGGACCATGTAAAATGTATCCCCTATTTTTGTCACGCGCGGGTCATAATACATGCTGGAGGAATATTGCTTGAATAACGGATCGTCGTGGGGCATATCCATCGGCTTCGGCCACGGCTTAAAATGATAACCGTCCGCACTCTCCGCTATCCAGAAGCGGTCAAGCAAAGCGGAATTCTCCACCCGGCAGATCATCAGATACTTACCATTGTGTTTCACGATGCCGGAATTAAAAACATTTTTAATATCGGCCTCGGCCGGGAAATCTTTACCCGTCAATATAGGATTCCCCTCATACCGCTTGCATATAGGATATTTGGCTGCCTTCATCATTATTTTCCTCTCTTTGTGTGTATTGTTTATCAGTTATATTTTATATAAATAGATGGAAATTATAGCACTTCCATAACTGCCTGTCAATGAAGGGGCTTACTAATAGTCGACCTTTGCCTTTATGAATCTCAGGTTTATCAATGTGATCACGAATATTACCATGAAGATTATGTAACCGAGCGCCGAGGCATAGCCCATCTGGAGTTTCCTGAAGCCCATGTCGTACAAGTACGCGACTACCGTGAGCGCGGAATCGAGCACGCCTCCTATGCCGAATTCCGATTCGGTCATTATATATATACGTTCAAAGACCTGGAATGACGCTATGAAGCCCATTATGACTACAAAGACCATCGTCGGCTTTAAGAGAGGGAGCGTTATGTTGCAGAATTTCTCCCAGGTATTCGCGCCGTCAATGTCGGCCGCCTCATATACACTCGTGGGAATGGTCTGCAGGCCCGCCAGGAAGAGTATCATGTTGTATCCTATGCCGGCCCAGATCGACATTATAATGATAGCGGGCAGCGTCCAGATAGGACTCATCAGCCAGTCTATCGGCTTCAGGCCGATCGATATCAAAAAGTAATTGATGAGCCCGTATTTCTCTCCGGCGAAGAGCCATTTCCATATTACTGAGAGCGCTATGACCGATGTTACCGACGGGATGAAATATATGACCATGAAAAAATTCTTGAACCTTATGCGCTGGTCAATGGCCATTGCCAGGAGCAGTGATAAGATAACTCCCGCTGGAATTATGCCTACGGTGTAAAATACCGTATTCCGGATGGACGTCCAAAAACGCGGATCGTTAAAGAATATGTTCTTGTAATTGGCCAGGCCTACCCATTTCGGAGCGGTGATGCCGTTATATTCCGTGAATGACCAGTACAGGGAAGCGACCAATGGGCCCAATACGAATATGACGAACAGAAGCACGGCGGGCGCTATAAAAAGGAATGACCACTTCTGCTCGTTAAGCTTTGCGAAAAATCCGCGCTTTTTTTTCATCCGTTATCCTCTGGCTACCGGTCCCTATATCTCAGAATACCTCGTATTTTTTCATGAACTGCCGCACCATCGCGAACGCGATCGGAACATAGGACAATTCTTCTTCCTTGCCTTCGTATTCTACGTTGAAGAAACCGCGGTAATTTGTTTCCTTTAGTATCTTGAATATCTTATCGAAATCGAACTGCAGCTCTTTGCCATCTTTCGAAAGCTCATGGATCTTGCAGTGCATGTGTGTTGTATAAGGCATGGATCTTTTCAGGGCGTCATACATATCCGGGTCCTGGTAATTTCCTGTATCAAGATTCAGCTTAACCCAGGGAGAATTCACGTCATTGAGCAGCTTGTGAGTCTCTATCGACGTCGGAAGGTATCCGCCGCCGTTGTGAGATTCGATCGCGAGCGTAATGCCTTTTTTCGCCGAATAAGCGGCGCACTCTTTAATGCTCTTCACGACCTTCGGCCAAAGCTCTTCGTGTCTCTCTTTTGGCGCCCATCCTGCGAATATCCTTAAGTTCGGCGAGCCGAGGACATAGGCCACATCGGTCCATTTGTTTATCTTTTCTACTTCCGCCTTCTCATCGGACTCCTTATCCTTGCCAAAGCTGTTTCCAGGCGAGACTGCCGATATCGTTATCGCGAGGTCCGTCGCTAATCTTTTTATCTTTAAGAGATAATCCATGTCTTTCAAAAGAACGGCGGGGTCACCTGACTTAAAATGAACGTCGATTATATCCATGCCGCCCACTTTCAGATCATCCGCGCATACGTGCATCAGTTTTTCCAGGTCCATTTTTCTTGCGGCAAATGTCCTGTTGTATGACCAAGTGCAAAGCCCGAGCTTCATTTTATTTTTACCCACTTTCCCGATTCATTCGACTCATACGCTGAGCTGATAATGCGGATCGTCTCACGGCCTTCTTCGCCCGAAACGGATGGCCGCTCGCCCTTAACCAGGCAATCTACAAAGTAATGGACTGAATTTTCCCAGTCGCCGCCCGGTCCGACCTCAGGATATAATTCTTCGAGGGTACAGTTCGGATCTTCACCTTTATTCGTATTGGCTATGACCACTTTGATCGGTTTATCAGCGCCGAGGTTTGTCATCATCTTGCCTTTTGTGCCGTAAGCGAACGTCATGACCTCATACGGCCTTGTCGTCCAGCTGCATTCTATCTCGCCCTTTGAGCCGTCCTCGAATTTTAATAGTACCGTCGCGTTGTCGTCAACCTTTACGCCCTTTTCGATAGTCCTTATCGTAGCAAATACTTCAGTGATCGGCTTAGCCGCGAACCATCTGATGAGGTCTGTGATGTGCACGCCTATATCTACCATGGCGCCGCCGCCGGATCTCTTCTTGTCGTAGAACCAGTGAGCCTTGCCCTCAGACCAGTATTCCGGGCCGGCATGCCCGATCCTGCCTCTTATATTATGTATCTTCCCGAGCATCCCCGATTCAAGGACCTTCTTCGCCGCCTGATGAATGGGATTGAACCTGTGCGTCTGCTCGACCATAAGATAGACGCCGTTAGATTTGGCGGCTTTTATCATTTTATCGGCACTCTTGACCGTTATAGCTATAGGTTTTTCCACAAGGATATGCTTCTTATTTTCCGCGGCCCCTACCGTCATCTCCTCATGTAAATAATTTGGAGTATCGACAAAAACAGCGTCGATGTCTTTTCTGGTAATGAGCTTCTTCCAGTCCTTTACCACATCGGCGCCGCATAGTTCGAATTTATCTTTCAGAGCCTTAGCTTTTGACACATCGACATCACACAATACCTTTACTTCCGCTTTCCCCCTATAGTTCACCAGATTCGGTAAACTTGCCCTATCAGCTATCTTCCCGCAGCCGATAATTCCGATCCTTACTGCCATTGCTGTTTCCCTTTCTAAAATTTTGGTTCTAATCTAACAAAAAGTATGATTATTATACTAAAATCATACTAAAAAATCAAAATCTTATTTTATAGATATATTTTTTTGCCGCGTTTGGACGATTCATATATAGCCCATATGAGGTCCTGTGTCTTTTTAGCGTCTTCCGCGGTTACGGCGGGCTTCTTACCTGCAGCCAATGAGCGATAGAACTCGCGTATCTCGTTAAAGTGGCAATAACCCCAGTAATCCCTTACTCCGTCGCCATAATCTATATATTCATCCGCTCCGGGCTCAGCCTTCTCGTTCCTGCCGTTCTTGTATCCTATGTAAGCCGAGTCTTTGACTATGTGAACCCTTGCCTTTTCGCAATCGATGTCGATAAAAGGATCGTCATCGAATGAATAACAATTGATCAGGTAGAAACACAGGTAAAATCCGTTCTTGAATTTAACTATGCCCTCGGCTGAGTCTTCGACATCCGTAAATGTGTGCATGCGGTTCGAGCATTTCGCTTCGACATAGCCGATGGGGCTTGGGATAAGCCATCGGACTATATCCAGGTAATGAATGGCCTGGTCAATTACTACGCCGCCGCCCTCTTTGTTGAGCCTGCCCTTCCAGTCGCTCTTCTTATAATAACTGTCCGGTTTATGATATGTGAGAACGAGTTTCGCGGCTTTTAATTTACCAAGACTTTTGTCGTCTATCCTGCTTTTTACAAGCTGCGAGCCGGGATTGAACCTGTTCTGGAATATTACACCAAAAGTAATTTTATTCTTTTTTGCTGCCGCGATCTCTTTTTTGGCCTGTTCCGGGTTGAGGGCCATCGGCTTTTCGCTTATTACGTTTATTTTCCGTTTGGCCGCTTCGATGATCATCGGCATGTGAAGGTAATGAGGAGTGCAGATATGGACTACGTCGAGATGTGTTTCGGCGAACATCTTTTTGTAATCGGTATAACCGGCGCAGGCATACTTTTTAGCTTTATCCCTTGCGCGGTCTTTTTTAATGTCGCATACGGCGACAAGCCGTGCTTCTTTTATATTCTTGATCGATTGGGCGTGCATCGGAAAGATGGTGCCGCATCCAATGATGCCAGATCTGAGTGTCTTCATAATGGAAGATTAGGTTATCATACAGCATTTATTCCGTCAAGGGCAAAAAGGACCTTATGCCGCCTCGCGGATCAGCTCGACGAGCCTTCTGTCAAGCCTCTCCTGCATGTCCTGTGTCTCTACGCGGATAGGCTTAAAATTGAATATGATCTTACGGGCAAGTTCCCGAGGATTGTTTATAGCGTTGATAATCTCCTGGTCGCTCGCTGCCAATTTATTGCCTGACGCCAACTCATAAAGTTCCCTTAATGCGCCGATATCATCCAGATAAAGAGCCCTCAGCGCGGCTAGGACACATTCCAGTTGGGCATCTCCCCGGAAAACAAGCGCCCTTAACCTGCTTTTTTCCTTATCCTTCGTATCCGGAAGCTCGGGAAGGTCCTTTAAATATTGCTCGTCCGCTACGGCGACCATCACTATATTGTTCGGGTCATTTATAAGTTCTTTTACCCTGCCGATAATATCTTTCCCTTCCACTATCTCTATCTTTTCCTGCAACTCCGGATGTTCCCTATTCAATCTGGAAATGGCCGGGATAAGTTTCGCGCGCATCGAAATCGGGACATGTTCGACCTGCATTACGCGATAAAGGGTTTTGCCTTCGGGAACGCCAGGATAGAGACTCATGTGGATATCATGGATGCGTTCCATCCTTTTTTCTTCCGATGTCTTTATTATTTCGTCTCTTGCCATGTCCTCAGAGTTAAAGCCGTTACCGATGAGTGGCTCGTTGTCGCTCATGGATGGATTCGGGAATTTCGCCATGATGTATGCTTCTAAAAACTTATTAAGGCCGTCCTGGTTGGTATCGGGAAGAGAGAAATATTCCCTGCCTTCGAATCTTGCGCGCGGGATATCTTTGCCGACGTTTATGACGATGTCCGCTACATCGATTGCCGGCTCATCGTTCTCGTTGGCGCCGAAGGCGTCGCCGGAGAAGATGATTACGGGCGCCTCTTTCTTTGGCAGCCTGCCGACTTTTTTAAGCCTGTAAAGTATCATCCGGATGGCATCCGCCTTGTTGATGACCGTGATATCGAGGGAGCTCTTGCCGGATACCCTCACTTCGACATTTATCCCTAAGGAGCGCAGCATTTCTTTAAGAAAAGGCAGATAGACCCTCTCCCTCACCTCGTAATACGGCGACTTCGGATCTTTCTCCGCTTTTTCGAAATGATCCTTGTCCTCATCCGTCGCCTTACTGCCCAGGACCATTAACGATATCTGAGACGGGTATTCCGGGCTTGGCCGTGCGTCGATCGGACTCCCTCTAAAATCGTCTTGACCCGTCACGTCTTTAAGCATCTTTTGCATCTTCATCCCAAGTATGCACCTGTTGAGGGCATTTATAAGCTCCAGATATTTACCCCCGAGAAAATCTTTTATATTCACATATGATTCCCGCACAAAAGTGTGGTTTTTCAGGCTATAGACATATATTTCGGAACCGTTATTCGACGCGCCGAACAGATTTCTCAAATCCCTTTCAGAGTCTGCCGACATTGCTTCCCTTTGGCTTAAGTCGAGTATCTGTCGGCGCAAAGCGTTGGAACCAACGCCCGTTATGACAACAAAAAAATCATTTTTATGCGTGGTTATACACCGCACGTTTCGCACGGCTCGATCGGCGGCCTTGCCGCCGGAAGCCGTAAACGTCCCATCCATGTCGGAAAACCAGATTATTGTCCTGCCTTCACCGACTAACCTTCTTATCGTCTCTTCGAATTTTGCGAGGACTGCCGCATCATTGCCGCTCAGCGCCTCGCGCCTTTTGTCTCGATTCGCTTTTATCTCAACTGCCTGTATTACGAAACGCGGCGAGACGCACCACTGGGATTCTATTGAGCCGAGCGAGTCGAATGCCTTCTTCGTGCATATTTTGACTTCGTAATTTTTGCCGTCCCGTTTAACCGGGACATAGACTATGCCGTCTTCGTGGCGAACACCGGCAAGATTGATGTTGTTGTCCAAAGTATCTATAAGAGACTTGTCATTCCTGAATTCATTTCTTACGATAGTATTAAGGTCGTGGGGGCCTTTTAAATTCGGGTAGTTGGGACGGTCTTCCAGAAAATGAAATGCGATAGAAAATGAGAGTGTCAGCAAACGGACATCGGATAGGATGGAATTCCTGAATTCTTCGGAATTTTCGGGAGCGAACGCTTTCTGGAAAAGGGTTTTCGGGGCAAGTTTGTCTGTGCGTGCTTTTGAGGGAGCGGATGAAATATCCCCGCAATAGCAGGTCTGGACGGCAAACACTAAAATTAAGAGGGCGCCGAGCGCCCTCTTAATTGTCTTACTCATAGTTATAACCTCGTATAGATTACACGCTCCAGAGAACTTCGCGGCGCCTGTGAAGATCGTCGTCGGCATTGAATGGTTTAGCAGGCAGCGTTATCAATAGCCGTTTTACCAGTTCTATCTTCGCTAACAGGCTAGGCATGCCATTCGCATCGAGGAAATCGCTTCCCAGCTTCTGCAATTCCTCGAAAGACATCGTGCATAAGAGCTGGTTGATGTCGTCTATCGGCAAACCGAATTTCTGCATCAATTTCTGCAGGTCTTCCGCTATCGGATCATGATCTCGTATATTCTGGACGGTTGTAGCAGCCAAAAGGATCGCGCTGGCTTCTATTTCTCTTGTAAAGAACCAGCCGCGGCGACCTTCTATCTTCGCCAGATCGATTGGAGGCAATATCTTTGCCTTCAACAACAATTTCGCTATCTTTGGATCAGAAACATCCGCCTTCTGGAAATTTTCTGCCGTTCCGACCAAAATGGGAATAGCGCCGTTCCTGATCGACTTATCGGCCGCGTCGCTCAATCCAAGCTCATCGCTATATTTTACCAATACGACGTCGACGTTCAACCCCTTCCAGAATTCCTGCTCTTTTGCGACAGAATTGGCATAGTCGCCGTCCTTCTGGTAAAGGCTGTCGTTAACCAGCAGGTCTATCTTACCTGTGGCTGTGATCGCCGCGAGATTACGCTTTGTGACATTAATGGACGTAAATGAAGCGCTCTCTTCACGAGATTCCGTATAAGCAATTTTCACTATCGCCACAACCGGTGACTGTATCGATAACGGCATGCCTGCCGGAACGATTATGGGATTACCAGGCTTTAATTCTACCGTATCGCCATTCTCTTTAACGATAGCCGCTTTGCCGTCTTCGAGCGATAAGGCCACCTCTTTCTCTTTCGCCTGCGGGATATCCTGTTTCGCGCTGCTTGTAACAGATAATCTTTCGGAGGTCCTGTCGTTCGGGGCGAGAATGACCTCTCTTCCTTTCGATACGGCAGCCTTCAGGCTTTTCTGATTATTATTGATCTGCGCTGCAAGCCTCGCGGTTTCAGTTGCGGGCAATTCTTTCTTCGGCGGAACCTGTGTATAAATAACGGCCGTGCCTTTCAGTGACCTGATGGTGTAATACTGCATATTAGGCGTCACAGTTATATCCTGGCCTCTTTTCAATGTTGTAGTAACGCCCTGATCGGTATTTAATTCGATCTCGCCTTCTGATACAAAAAGCGTGTGCTTTCTGCCGGATAGAATCGGGCCCGACTGGATCGACTGATTCTCCGCAACCGTATAACGGACCGTTATAAAACGTCCTTCTGCCACGCCCATTACCTCAAGCCTCGCCTCTTCGGTATTCTTCATGGATGGCGCGCTCACAATGACCGGTGTAAACTTCAAATTCTCGATATTCGTTTTATTCAAAGCGCCTGAGCTTTCGGCCTCAGCCAATCGTTTCTTCGTCTCGGCCAAAGTTGCTTCAGGCATCGTAAGAACGTCTTTCTTCTCTCTTCCGGGATTGAGCTGTCTTAACTGCTCCGGAGTCATCTGTAACGATGTAATGTTCAAAGCCTTCAATTGAGCTTCAAATTCAGGGCTTAAATATTTCAGCCTGTCAAAGAATGAGGTTGTGCCGGTAGCGTCTTCTTGAGGCGTAACTGCCTTAACCTCATAGACCCTCACTTTTCCGTAAGCATGCGGCAGATAAGCAGGAACGATCATCGGCACTCCCGTCTCAAGCTCAACTTCCTGCAGAACATCCTGGATCCTGCCTTCTTTAGCCGCTTCTATTAATTGTTCGGCTGTGACATTCTCTTTGACCCCTATCCATGCAGTCCCTTTTTCGAGAGGGATTATCATCTCGGCAAAAGTATGCAGTTGCACAGACAGAGGCATCGCTGAAGCAAGCACCTTAGTTGTAATTTCAGGCTCCTGGCCAAAATACGATGACAATACGCTCGTCGGAAGGCTATAGCCTTCACCCAAGTCTATCACGCCTGCGGCTATCAATCTTTCGGCAACGCGGTCTTTGGTGCTGATGGCTTCCTGCAGGACGGCTGGCAGAGTATTACTTTCAAGCCCGATTATGAAACTCACTCCGGCTGGCTCGCCCCACTTGTAACCGTTCTTTCCTAAATTATATGTTGATGTGATATTAAGCGGGTGTCCGGATTCGATAAGATCATTCAACCTTCCTATAGCTGTTACTGTGTTCGCATCCAAAACAGTTACCCTTTCCGATTCTGCTATTTGTACCGGCGCTCTAGTCAGGACGGCGCTACGGTCGGGATATGATTCCAGTTGCGTTAACACGGGAGCGTCGCTGACAGCTTTGACCAATACAGGCTTACCATTGAAATCAATAGTCGCGTAAGGAGCAACCTGCACTGTTTCAGGTCCGATTGCGCGCATATTTGTACCCAGCGGTAATATGCTTTCATCATTGAATACCGTTATTGGCCTAAGCGGAACGGTATAGTCGACTGTGCGCGGAGATGCAAATACCCATCTACCTTTTCCTGCATCCTGCGCTGTCGTTGTTGTCCGATTGCCGGTTGCATTATATACGTCCTGCATCTGGCGAAGGGCACCTCTTGTAACAACTTTTACATCAAGTTTATCTCCCTGATAGTGGCCTGCGCCCGTGCTCGTATATTGGATCGAATTTGGAAGAAATTGATTTACAAACACAGTAACGTGAAAATCGCTCACATGAAGCATAGTATAACCTATGAATTTCTTATATTCATCATGCTGATTCGCTGCGTATGCGGCCCACGGCAATATATTTTCGCCATTGGGTCCCAGTTTTGTAATGCCTTCGGCGCCTCTCCAATAAACACCCGGGCGGCCTTCGCTTTCGGCAATGCCTATTGATTTAGGAATAGAAAAAGCTTTAATGTAGCTTGGCCCTCTATCTTTATCTTCGGCTTTCAACATCTCGTCGGCCTTATCGGTAAGTTGTATACTCTTTGCTCCGCTCAGGCCTATCTCGATCAGATTCTGAATGGCAATGGTATTGCCGGTCATTATCTGAAGGCCGCGTGCTATATTTACGTCATTTACGGTGCTCCACGCTCGTCTGGTCAGGGTAGAATAAAACTCTTCTAATACCGGCCAAAGCTCATCCCTCTGATCGGACGTAAGAGTTGCGTAGCGCTTATTCAATTCATTAGCGACTGCACTCAGGGCAGGCAGATATTCACTCTCCTGGCGATTATCGAATATGCCGGCCACAGCAGCCTGAGGATTACGATTATCTACGAGCGTTTTCACGATATTCTCCGGAGTTGCGGCAGGCGATCTCGGAATTTTTGCCATAGCCGCTGCAACGTTCTTTACCAACTCAACTTGCGGATTCACGAATTTCGCAATGCCATCAGTCATTAGTGCCTCATAAAGTTCCTGCATGTGAGAATCTAAATATTGTATCATTATCTTCCGAACTTCGGAAGCAGGTAATGCACCTACTCTTTTTTCGGTTATCGCAAATGGTGCGACATTCACGGCAAATGCTGTCAGGGGCGGATTGGTCTGAATATCGTCTCCTGCAAGTTCATAGACATATCTACACATTTCTTTTAATGCATTCATCGCATCTTCTGCTTCCTTGGATCCGGATGTCGCTAATTCGACTAGTTTTAAAACATCCGCTTCGGTCTTGATCCCGGCTACCAATTTTGATTTACTGCCGGTAGAAGCAAATATCATTTCCTGGCTCAAGGAAAGTCCTTTATCCTGCCAGAATTCTTTATTCTGAAGATATATGAGCTTCGCGATGTATATTCCAATCTCTCCCTGAACATTTGAAGGCAGATCCGGGGCTTTCTTAGCCGTATAATCATCGGTCCGGCTGACAAAGATGCTATAAACACTCTTTATGTCTAAGGACTTCCCTTCAGCTTTTCTTCTTTGGAGGCCTTTCCATACATTCTCTCTTGCCGCATAAGCCTGTTCAGGCGTAAATATAAGAGTAACGTTAAGGTTTATGCCTTGATAGGCGAGATCTTCCAGGGCGTCAAGTCCGGCTTTAGTAGCAGGTATCTTTATCAGGATATTAGGCGCGATCTTGCTGAATTCGACGGCTTGACGCTTAACTTCGGCCACCCGCTCTTCATGCGTCCATGTTGCATACGGGCCTTCTTTCGTGTCCTCTAGCCGAGGATCGACTTCAATGCTTACATATCCGTCATTCTTGCTTGTTCTGTCATAAACGGGCCTGAATTTTGCCGCGACGAAACCTATGATAAATTTGGTCGCTTCTCTGGTCGCGACTTCCTCATTGGGAGATTTTGCGAGGATCGAATAAATTCCTTTCTCGAATTCAGTCTGCGGACCGCCGTTCTTCTCGATATTCGCAAGCACTTTTTTGACAAGGTTCGATATTATAATAGGATTAGACGTAGCACTGGTGGCTCCGTTGGCGATCTCTCTATCTATCAGGTCGGGATCGACCGAATCAAGCGAGTATTTTGTACCGATAGCAACTAGCTCGCGCAAGTGTCCGCCCTGCGGCGCGTCTGCCGATGTCGCGAACCTGCCGGGCGATTTCCTGGAAGACGAGGCCGATGCCGCGGCAGTAGAGACAGCTTTGCCGGTAGTTTCATTTATATAATCTTGAATTATTTTAACGAGCGGCCCGGTGCTTGGCGCGGTCATCTCTTCAACCATCTGCTCCGGCCGGGGATCGAACATCTCGCCGGGTGCCAGGGTATATCCCCTGAACTGCGCCGCGTTGCTGGACGCTCGTAAATGTATAGTTTCCCTGTTCGACCAGAATACACGAACGCCGTTTTTAAAATTGATCTGTACGATATTTTGGCCCTGCAAGCCGGCTATAGTTTTCAATCTCGCCTCAAGCCGTGACTTTATAGCCAATGCCTCTGCCTTCAACGGCTTGTCGGCATCGCGTTTTTTTCCTGAGGCATCGTCTTTAAGCACATACCTTACTTCATCTCCCTCAAATATCACCTCGAGTATATTTGCGTTTTTCGGAGAAAGGTTCTTCGCTATTGCAGGTCCCATCTCTTTCTGGTAATCTTCGCATCCGGGCGTGCGCTGCTTATCGGATACGTTCTCAACGAGCCCGGCCGATGTCTCAGCCGCGTATTTTCCGCTGAACGTGTCCCTTATCAACTCCTCGACCGTCATATTCTTCAGTTTCGCCGAAAGCAGTATGCTTATTAACGCGATTGACGCGTCCCGCGAAGGAAGATATGAAAATTCGCCGGTGGGCTCAGCGAGCGGAGAAGAGGAGCTCCTGTTCAATGCCCTTATTTTCGCTATTGTTTCTTCGGGCATCCTGAATACCTGAGACCCTATGAAATATCCTCCATTGACCTCGCAGCCATTGGCCTGATCGCCTTCGTTATTCGCATACATAGCCTCGGCAATATAAGGAGAGCCTACATCTGTAAGCTCTATTTTAATGCCGGGGACCGCATCACGTAATTTCTGCAGAGCTATATGGTTTGACGTAACCGGTATCGCAAAGAACTTGGGCTTCAATAACAACGCCGTAATTATAGCGAGCTTATCTCCGGTTAAATAATAAACGTCTTCCTCGCCATTCTTAAAAGGATTCTTCGCCAGTATAAATACGGCGGGCCTATCGGAATCGCCATCGGTTGTGATAAGGACCTTCTTATTATTATCTTGCATCAATTTCTTTACCAGCTGCTTGAATTGCGGCTTAACATCTTCCGTATCTAGTGAGCAGAATTCGCCTTTACTCACATCGAGAGGCGCAACGGTCGTAATGTTGGCTCCCATCTTTCTCATAATATCGGGAATGATATCGCGGCCAACCGCAGAATGCTGCCAGAAGAGAACGTCGACGCCCTCGAGGCACCTTCCCAGACCGCCTAAATAACGGTCTTCGTATAGTTTCTCCGCTTCGCGTCTATTCGGATTCTCCGGATCAAGGGCTTCTTCGGCTTTCGAAATGATATTGCGCTGGTTTCCGGAAATCTTGCCGTCCGTCCTGAAAAATCCGTTCCTATCGAACATGCTTTCGGCATCGGTTTGAAGATATTCCCCGTTTCTCACTTTGGCGACTTCCGTCAGGATGAGTTTCTCTTCTTGTTTTAACAACTCACCGTTTGGCCTGTTACCTTTAAGGCCGTTCATACCGAGCGGGATATGACTGCCTGTAGTCATGAATCCTGCCATTGATTTCTTCAATGAGTAGAGAACTTGCAGGGGCGTTGGCTGTTTTCCTATATATACAGGCGCGCCGCCTTCCGCTACTATACCAACTGCGACTGCTTTTAAAATCCGGGGGGTGGACGGCCTGAGATCTCCTGCAAGCACTATGTCGGACAATTTTTGAATAGCTCCTTCATATACCAGTTTCTTAATATGGTCCGGCACGTCCATCCTCGAGTTGATGCCGGTAAGATATCTCACAAGGCCGCGGACGTTTATATATACCTCCATATCGGTAAGAGCGGAGTCATTGTCTCTCAATCCGCTTGTTCCGAATTTCAACAGCTTGAAATGATCTATACAATATTTGCAGCGTTCGGATATCATTTGGAGCCTCGCATGTACACTATCTCTTGCCGTCTTCTCGATCGCCTTGTTCGCGTCCTTGTCGCACGACATATTCCTGATCTCCTCAAATGAATATTTGTTATCGCCGAACCTGACGGCATCCGACATTTTGGCCGCCAGGGCTTCATCGCCCGGCTTAGGATCGTATCCTACGGGCGCTCGCATCCTCGTATGCCCGTCCGCGAACCTGTCGTCATGTATAACCGGCCTGAACGCGTCGGTTACAATTTCGCTATTCGCGATAATAAGTTTTCCATCAACGCCGTTTACTACAATGCTATTCTTAGCCTCTATTTTCGGGGCGGTCGATGAATCTATATATGAATTTGCAGCCGCTATCCGGCCCTGGGAATTATTGACGCCGCTATTTACGATCTCTGAGCCGGGCAGAAGAACGGTATTCCCTTGTATAATAGAGCCCTTTACTTTAACGCCATGGCCTTCCCACCCTTTAGCCGCCTGCCCGGCGCTAAGCGTTACCTTTTGCCCGTTCACCTCAAATACGCAGACAGCGCTGTTTGGTATACTCCTTAGCCTGCGGGCATCTTCAGCCTTTACCTTATCCTGGACAGTCGCGGTCGCACGTAGATCATTACCATTGGGCTCGAGTTCCATGCTCTGCCCGGTCATATCGGCCAACATAAAGAATTTCTCGTTACCCATATCGAGCAGCCTCTTATATGCGAACCAATGGCTGCCGGGCCCGAAATCTATTATACCAAATCCTTTCATTAAATTAACAGTATCTTTGTATCTGATGAAAAATTCGATCGTTTCGTATATAGCCTGGAGATTCTGATCGTTATCTTTCTTCCCGGGCTCCTTTTTTTCCTTTTTTACTAAATCCTCTTTTGCTTTCGTATATAGACCTTCTAATATGGTTTTGTATTCGGGAGCCATTATATTTAATAATGCAAGATAGGCTTTGTGCAAAATCGCGTTCTTATCAGCAGCTGAATCCAATTCTGTGATAGTCGGAAGCTGACTTAGCTCAGCCTCATGGCCCATTACACCATTTACTATCGGAACAATATTCTGGGTCATCTGAGGATCGATCTCGCGCGATATACCTGCTCTGCCATTTACATCATTCTGCATAACAGTAAATATTTTTTTAACGTCGCGCCAATATTCGAGAAGAGCATTCTGCATATCTAAGCTCATGCTGAATGAACCGTAATCAAAATATGCCCTGCCCTCTTTGGCGGCCTCCATCAGCTCGTCATATTTAGCACGCCAGTATGGATCTGAGGTTGGGATATACCTGCCGGCACTATTTTTCTCGGTAAGTTTCTTATTGCCGAGGAACTTCAGTATACGGCCATCTTTTGTCGCGATCAACGTCCCGTAATCATACAGGTCTTTCATGCTGGGATTTGCCGGCACCGCAACTGCAAATTTGTTAAAGACGTATCCATGCCTGATCACACTCAACACTGCGCCAACTTCTGCCTGGTTCGCCCAATACACATCGTGCATCGATCCATCGTTCGTTTCAGCGTTAAATGCAGTGGATAGAATGACGGTCAAAAGAAGATTTAATTCTATAGGTTTGCCATTCATGTCAAAGACGCTTCCAACAAGCAGCTGGTCTGCCCTTGACAGGTTCAATGCCTGGCCGGCCGGAGAAAATCTCTCGGCCTTGCCGCCGTTATGATATGTTGCCACTTTTACCTTTTTTTCGGCCTGGAGCTTAGTAAGGTCCGTTTCCGGTAAGCCGTTCTCGGTTGCCCATTTCTTAAACGCCTCTATTGCCTCGGCCTCTGTAACATTTTGCCCTATCAGGTTGTTACCTTCCGAAGTGTCAAGCATAGAGAGGACGCACACCTTGTTACCCATCGCATTGTTCGATGTCTTGATGCCGCCGAAAATTTTCCTGAGATTAGCTTCCTGGTCTTTTGCTTCAGCTTCGGTTGTAGAGCTTATGATGATGACGTCATAATCTTTATAAGGCTCTGTAAGCACTTTCTTCATCCTGTCGATATTGGCTCTTCTTGCGTAAACTAACTTTGCAAATTCGCCTGCCTCATAATCCTTGCCTTCTTTTCTCAGTCTTACTATCTCGTCACGAGCGGCTGTACCATAAGCGGTATCGGTGAGAAGCCCTTCTTCCATCTGGTATAATTCATCGTTTTTGCGGCTTTCATCTATCTGCGCTAATAACTGCCGTATGGTAATGTTGCCTGGAAGCCAGTCGTATGCACATCTTGTATTAGCTCCGGGGACATGAAAGTCCACGACATCCTCTTCGTTCATGGCCGGGTCGGCAAGCTTCATTTTATAGGCAGCTGAGCCGCCTTCTTTATTCGCGATCGCGATGTGGCCCAAAGATTCGTGAGTGGCTATTACTTCCAGCACTCTTTTGCCGGATTTCGTTCTGATCAGAGAATTAAAGCGATATGCGCTTATATGCGCCTGCCTGAGCCCATAACCGTATTCCTCGCCGCCTGTGCCTGCGTCGATCCTGTCGGTCTTAAGGTTCGTTCCGTGCTCTTTATTATATTTCTCTATCCTGGCTTCGAGGCCGTAATGCACGACAAACCGGAAATCGCCCAATTCCGTAAACCCAAGCTCCTTGGCCGTGGCTATTCTATAAGTTCCTTCCACGAAACTTTGGCGTTGTATTTCGCGCATCGCCGCGACTTCGGCATCGTTAAGTTCCATCATACCGTATATGCCGCTGTCAGTCGCCTTATCGCCAGCACCCTTCCTCACCGGCATGGATTGCGGGGCGCGCTTCCAGCTTGCCTGTTCGAGATGGTGAATGTAGCCATTAAACTGGCCCTCTATAGCGCTTGCCCTCTCCCATGCATCATGCAGGTTTTTCTCTTCAGGACTTATGGGAGCTGGTAGTTTTCCAGGTTCGGTAGATTTATGAACACCGGTCCATTTAATGATAGCATCTGCGCTATTTTTTTTCGCCGCAGCCTGAACCTCATCAAAAATATCGAGAGGATATGCGTTGAGTCTTTCCAATGCTTGCGTAAACTCGACAGACGAGTTTTTATTCCATTTCCCCACTAAATAGTCGATAAAAAATTTGTATGCAGGATTTCTGTCCACTGGTTCTAAATAATACTTAATATTGCCATGGCCTGCCTTGGCAACAGCAGCTTCTGCCGCCGCGCGCGCTTCGGACACGGATTGCACCGTATTTTTATGGTCCGCCCCTGCCGTGTTCTTGTTTTCGAGTTCCGAAATGAAGTTTGTTAAAGCGTTTTTAAGCCAAATTGCACTTTCTAAGTCTTTTTTCAAATCTTGCGCAACAGGCCTTTTTTTAGAACTTGGTGAATATGCTACTCTATCCAGATTTTGTCTGATGGCCGTGAGTCTCTTTTCCGTGTTTTGCAACTGTTCCTGTGCAAATCCAAGAGGATCTGCTTGAAAACGTTCCAGATCTTTTGAGAAAGCTTCAGGGCCTCTCGCCGTCCAACTATCAACAAAAATTTTGATCAAAGCCTTACGGGCATCGCTTTGGATATCAAAATTCTTTATGGCTTTTTCAGCCGCCGCGCGTCCTTCACCGATGTTGCGTATCAGCGAGTCCGGTTTCTGGTAGTCCCGCCTAGAATCGCCCGGCTTCCTTAAGCCGTTTTTATCCAATTCGTCAGAATTATCCGTAGGCGATTTTCTGACTATCGTGGGAATATTCTGCTGCGTCGGCGCAGATTCGGACGCGGTCTGTGTATTGATAAGCTTATTGAATTCCACTTCTATGAGCGGAGGCGTTTCCCGTTCGAATTGCTTCTTCTCTTCCGGTGAAATACGAGGCGTGTCTAAAGAGTTGTAAAACGCTAAAACGAAGGCATTGCGCAATGTTTCGAGTGACTGCGGCGTGCTATTATTTGCCCGTTCATCACTTCTGATCGCGGCTACATAACGATCGACATAGAACGCCACCCACGACTGTATCGCCCCGACAGGATCGGCTTCTCCGCCGGCCTGGTTTACGGCGCCCTGAAGCGCCTTGATTGCACCCTTCTCACCGTTCAAACGCATCATGATCTTACGTGCGAGTAGATACGGTCCCAGCAGTGAATCCTTCTTCGTGGGCGTTGCGCTCTCTGTCAGTATCTCCTCGAACGGTGTCTTCTGGTTTGTGAGGACCTGGATATACGGAGATTCGACGTCTTTGGTGATGGTCGGGCATACTACTATATATGATATGTTCATTCCCTCAAGGATCTTCGATATGCCTGTAGTGTGAAAACCGCCTGTTATCAGGACTGCGACGTTTGCCTTCTCTTTCTTCATAGAACCGACTGTATTATCGACAAGCACCTTGTCCCTCTTGGAAGCCGTCTCGTAAAATGTCTCCAGCTGCGGAATGTTCGTCTTTACGTTCTCGGTCGGCTCGTCTATATTATAGGCGAGATTATATTGGCCGACTTTGGATTTAATAAAATCACTGAAAAATTCTACCTTGAACCTGTCCCTGTGGGCCTTGTAATAATCGTATTCCTTATTCGATAACTTGATGTTGATAAATCCCACGAGGATGTTTACGTTATCCCATGCATCACTTAAAATGCGCTGGTCGTCGTTCTCGAAAAGCTTATCCTTTACGGCGATCTTTATCCTGTCTATTTCGTCAAAGAGATGTTCAGTGTTTATCTTGTCGTAAAGTTTCGTATAGATAACATAGTTCGAAAGGTTCGGATACAATTTCATAAAATCGATATTGTTATCTATGGCGATTGTTTTTAAATATTCATAATATTCGGACGCGGTGATCTTGCCCGTCTTGAAAGAGAAGCTTTTTACCACCATATCCTGGAGCTTGTCTTTCGGAATGGCTTTAGAGATCGCATCTATAAGGTTCGCCCTTTCCTGGTCGACGACCTTGAAATCGATCTTATCTTCGTAGATTAGCGTATAGACTAACTTTGAGAAATCGGGATAGGCTTTAAGGTCCAGATTATGGCGTTTCAGCTGGATGCTCAACACCTTAGCGTAATCAGACAGCGTCTTCTTCTTATCTTTATAGTCTTCGGTCACAGCGTCGAAACTCATCAGGTCTTTGGAGTAGATGTATGATTTAAGCTTACCGAGGATGGTCTTTACGCCTAAGAGGTATTTTTCTATCTCCTGCTTGTGGGGGTAGATCTGGGTGAAGGCATTGAGGTTCTTTATATATAGGTCGCGGTCTTCTGCGCCGTACAGCTTGATCGGATAATCTTTTGTAATAGAGAGGAATTCGGCGCCGGTTATCTCGCCCTTCTTCATGAAGTAGTCGGCAACCTCTTTGCGGATATCGGCGTCCGGAAATGATTTGAACCACGCGGTATCGACAAAACCGTCAGCGCCTTCTACCGATATTGTGTTAATATTGTAATCTTTAGATAGAGTTTCGAGGATCTTCGCGATATTCGTCTGGGCTTCGTAATTACAATGGGCGTCCTGGATGTGGATAAGAAGTTTTTCGCCGCTGCCTTTGAATTTCGTCTTTATAGTGCCTATGTCTTTGGATATGCCTATATCATCAATGGATGCCTGTTTAAATTTAACATCTTTAGTAAGTGGCTGCGAGGCTGCCTTGTCGATGGATGCAAAGGAGGTGTTATAGAAGAGAAAAGCTTGTAATAGAAAAAGTGAGATGGTTTTACAGACTATTGTGTTCCTGAAACCGGATAATGGTTTGACCATTTATACTCTCCTTAGTTGTAGTGGACGTTTAAACGTCCACTACTTTGTGGATAACTATCATTAATGACTTTTTATCGCTTTAATTATAGTATATAAACTATACCATAATTGAAAATCTTGTCAATCCATAAAATCTAACTTTTTTATAGCTTAATAAGCTACGCATTTGTCCGTACCAAAATTAGCCCAATGGCATTTCTATAATCTTTCATATCTTTATCGTAATCTATTCGAGGTGAATAATTGAATACGCCCCTTCGACCAGTCTTTTCCACGCCGGATATCTTAATCTCTTCAAGAGTAGCGCCTTCTTTTAGTTGTGTTAGTATCTTAAGCAGTGCCTGGTAGGAATTCATCGCTAAATAGATATCTCCCTTGGCCTGTACTTCTAATAATACGCCAGGTACGGCTTCTTCCCCGTTTTTCGGAAGTTCAAGCTCGCCCGCAGCGGCCCTTATGCCTATTTTCTCCATGGGCAAGTTAGTTTCTGCGGCTATTCTGGCGGCTAACTCCCTGTACGAAAGGCCTCTTTTGTCTATGAATCGTATAGCGGCCATATCGCCTTCGTATCCGCAGGCCTTCACAAAAGCTTCAGCCTCTTCGGGACTTTTTAATATATCGCCAAAAATAAAATAGTTTACGATGCCTTGAGCCGCAGCTTTCCCTATGTTGTCGAATGTGAACGGATCGAACCCGGCCACAGTTTCGGTGGTCGCCACCGCTATCTTGTTGTCATACGATGTAGCCTCTCTCACTATTCTATCAATATTACTGTTGTAGGCCTTTTCTATTATTTGCTTTCTACGGGAGATGAGCAACTTGAGATCTTTTATGTAGCTAGAATGCTTATTCATTAGCTCTTCCAATTTTGCTTTATCTTCGTCGATGTCGCATTTCTTGATCGCTTCAATATTCTGCTCGATTTCGATCAAAATATTTTCCAGATCCTCGCGCGTCCTGGAATCTATAAGTATACTTGAAACGGTGACGCTCACAGAATTGATCAAGTCCTGGGCATCTTGTTGAGCAGCCAGCTGGCTCAAAACGCTTTCGTCAAGATAAACACCGTTCGTCCTTTCCTTTGCCAACATTTCATCGAACTCTTCTGCTCCTTCGCTGAATACTTCTATTTTTGCCGTTTTGCCGAGAAGCGGGGAGGCATTGACCGCCGTTTCTACCATGCTCGCAATTTTTTTTGGTGTGCCTTTCGGTAAACCTACGATGAAACTCGACCTTTCCCCGGAAACCAGCTCGTCACGAACGGTGCCAAACCTTTGAAGCGTTCCCTCGAATTGGCTCGGCCCTTTACAGTCCATTATATGGCTCCCTGCCGGGATCACGGCGATGACGGGCCAAAATGTCGTTTTGTCGCCGACAACTTTGGGCGCGATACCGGTGATCCTCTTTGCTGTAATAGACTTTGACACAAGCATAGCTACTACCGGCATTTTCATGTTGTTCCGGGCGGATAGACTGAATATGTTGGCCTGACCTTTAGAAATTAACGCTATGAGAGATTTATCTTTTAAGACTTCCTGCACTTCATGGCTAAAACTATGGGCGAATACACCCTCGCTCGCAGAACCGGTCTTAATAACTCTTATTCCCCCGCTTTTCTCGTATTCCGAAAGAGATGGATGGTCAGCTATTATCTTTTCTACTCCCTCAACGTCGATGTCTCCAAAGCAAAATTCATCTTTGGCACCGATAACTACGGTGTGCCCCATCCTGACCAGAAATTCCCACATCGGCGCGTCAGCTTCGGTCTCTCCTATATTATCAGTGAGATATAAGAACGTTCCTTTGCGGCTGCCAAAGACCATCTCCTCAAATTTATTCAGACCGTCAATGGCAAGTTCTTTTTCGGCAAATTGATCCAGAAGCGTAAAATCTTTTTCGGGGTTTTTTGCAGCCGCATCCAGATGGCCGGTGTCGAAAATTTCCGGATTTATAGAATAGTCCACAAAATTGAACCTGGCGCTCAATATGGCCAGTCTGCGAAACGTGTTCCTGGCGACCGGCGCATTTCCCATGTCCACGCTATGCGCTTCTTCCATTACCGGCTGCAAATGTGCCCTGATAACTGCCGCAAGCCGCGCAGGCCTTTCCGCCTCATTGCTTTTTGAGCCGTATCTTCTGATATTTTCCCTTGCCTTGGCGAATATATATTGCTTCAGCTGTTCTATTGTAAGCTTGGCCGTAACATCACTGTATAAGAACTTTTGTGTATCTTCGATCAATCTTTTCCTTACCGATCTAACTGGGATAATCCTTTCATAAAAATATGCGGCAACTTTTTGATAACCTTCTCTTATGCCCACCTGATCTTCCGGAGATAATTCTTCGAGGCGGAATGGCCCGGGCACATAATCCTTTTCGATCCTATCTCCTATTTCGACAGACAGAGATACGGTATTAACCATGTCTTTTAACCGGCGATTTGTAATATCATTACCTGGGACAACGATTTCTCCTAAAATGTCGGATTCGGCTATTAGCGCTTCTGTCATAACGCAGGAATTTATTGCCATAGAGTTACGCACCTTGGCGCCGAACTCTATGTAAGAATTAACAAAAAGAGAATTATTGATCTCGATAATAGAGTCGTGTGCCGGTTGCCTGTAATGGTAGACATCGAGATAATCGATGCCGGCAAACACCGTGTCTTCCGCCTTGACGCCTTTTAAATTTACGCCTTTACCTACGTGGGTCTTACCGGTAAGAATTACTCTATTACGCCGTCCGTCCAACATAGTTCCATTTTCAACCCTGACGTTTTCATCCAGAACAATATCGCCATATAAAAATATCTGGTCTGTCACCCTGTGGCCGTCTGTGTCGTTTCCGAAAATGTTTTTGAGGATCTCGAGGTCACTTCTATCTTTATCCTTTTTTGCGATCCATACTCTTGTGGAATCGTTTACAATAATACCCATAGCCCTGAAATCTATTCCGGTAACCGGGACAGATTCAACGGTGCTCTGGCTCGAAAACGGAAACCCTGTCAGGTAAACATTTTCCTGTTCGTATGGGCGGCTGTTGGTAAAGAGCTCATTTTCTGCGATAACACCACCCAGCTCCACGCCTCTTTCAACAACGCACTTGCCTGTCAGCGAAATGTCTTTTTTGGTGCCATCCAAAGTAGCTCCTTTTTTGACAACTACGGTATCGCTAAGATGTATGGTGCCCTTAAGTCTTATTGGACCGGATCCAGGTGCGTCTTCACGATTGTCCCCAAAAATAGAATCGATAGCTCTGCACAGATCAAAACTTGCCGCACCCATATCATCGCTGGATATCGATATCGTCACATCAGGATCAACAACGACTCCCATCGCCCTTATCTTTTTTATTATCATGTCTTGGCGATCATCTCTATAATTTAGAGCCGTCGGTAGGGTCTTCAATGCGTCCGGAGCGCTCTCTCCGACATACACAAGACGTGTCATAGGCGAAGCATCCGGGTTTTCTTTCGCTGTTTCTTCATATTCAGCGGCGGCAATATTTAAATAATCGCTAGCCCAATACTCATAAGATCTTTGTTTGTGCTCGCCGGCTTCTCCGAGTTCGTGACGATAGCGCTCATAGAGAACACCGCGTCTCTTTGCGGCCCACATCGTATCATAGATAAGAATATTGGCATTTGTAAGCCATCTCTGGTCGTGTTGCCTTGCCATATCGATAGATTCGGCTCTTTCTGCGGGAGACATGTCTGCCCATTCCTTAAGTCCTATAGGTGTATTGGCAAATTTTTCGGTGTATTCGGTAAAAACGCGAGCGCGTCCTTCAGCCCTGCCGTCTTTCGGGTTTTTTACCGCTATGGTAACTTTCGGTAAGTCATTCACTTTCGGAGAAAGAAGGTTCACCGTGGCAAGGTAAGACGTAAAGACGTAATTGGGATACCTATCGAGCCCCCATCCGGGTGAATCGGCATACACTATGACCGAATAGCGCGCTTCTTGCAATTTACCGCTAGTCTCAAGTTCGGACAATGCTTCAGCATAAGCGCCTCCGTGCCCTTCCCCTGAGTCCAACACCACAATGCAATTTCTGCCAAAGAGCTCGTCTATCTTACTTTTATCTATCAGCGTCTTGTCATCCATTATTGTCTTAAATATCGCGTACGCTATCTTATCAATGACCAGATGGCTCTTCAAGTCTTTCTCGCCTGCCTTTTCTTCTATGGAGCGCAACACCATGGATAGGTCCCATAGACCATCGGGCCTGCGAGTGTAATGCATCTCTTCATCGACTATCCTGCGTATAGCGCTTGATAAATCCGCCCCTTTTCGGCTATCTATAACACCTGCATCCACAAGTTTTGAAATCTCGCTGCTTATCCTATCGCGTATTCCACTCTTTATAGATGCAGCTATGGGACACTTGTCTTTAAGTATGTAAAACACGGTGGTGGCGTCAACGACTATCACGTCTTCAAGCGTTCCGAAAGCCGATGATTCCCTGGAGAGTTTTATATTGGTGTTATAGTTGTCTGGTTTAAAACGAGGCTTTAGGATAAGACCACCGGGGGAGAATCTTGTGCCCTTGCCGCCGGCGATAATAAATTTTCTTACGCCGAAATGTGTCCTTAGATAATCGATCAATTCTTCGCTACTACCAAACACCCTTCCGTCTTCATCCATCTCTTTCTTCATTATCATATAAATAGTCTCTACATATTCTGCCGCGGCGCGCCTGGCCACGTCTTTGTCGCGAGATTTCTGATAGGTCACCAGGTTTCGGCACAGCACATGGTCTTCCATGGCGGTCCTGATACGACATTTCCACGCGTAGTTACTAAGGGCTTCGCGAAACAGTAAATCCGGGCCTAATAGAGTCTTTTCTATGTTATCGGCTTTGTCCCCTTTCGGATAAAGTTCCCTAAGCATCTGACGTAATATCACTCTGCGCAGGTGTCCTTCCCGCGCCAAACTATTCCCTGCGGAAGAAAACCCTTCATCATTAAGGAACCCCTCTACAAGATAGTGCGTATTTTCTTTTGCGAATGCACATAGCATCTCAGCGACCGGTTGCTGGCTTTCTCTCATGCGAAAATATCTTATTTTATTTGGAAATCCCTGGCGAATAAGTCTTTTTATCTTTGAGAGTATTAAACGCCTATCTTCGCCGGATAGATCATTCGTACTTCTTCCTACGATGTGGAAGATGCTGTCAAGCGCAAATTTCACTTTTTTGGGGGAGATTACCTGCTCCTCTTTATTTAACCTGGCCGGATTCTTTAATATTCCGGCAACTAATTTTTGGATGCTCTCGCGTGTAAGGGCTTCTGTACACACAGCCTTAAAATCCGGATGCTCGCCTGTTCTATAATATTGTTTCGCAAATTCATACTCTGCCCCATCGAGCGTCTGCCGCGCGGCAGCCAGGACGTCCTTTTTTTCATAACCTGTTTTTTGCAATGATGTTAAAAGTTCCTCCAGGCCGACCCCTTCCCGCAAACCATTTAGATCGGTAACAACGCCATGGTAATTATTGCCTTCGGGATGCACAACAACATTGCGCGGATCGGGATTTAATAGAGCTCGCCCTGTGTCGGCAACAGTTTTTTTGCCCTCTTTCCACATCCGGAAGTACGCGCTTATTCCGGCGACATATACATCCCTCTCTTCCTGATGCGTAGTACAACAATGTGTGCAATATCCGGGCATGTCATAGCCCTGAACGAACTCTCTTGCTATTATCAATAAGTCATTGTACATGATCTTTGCCGGATTGATAGTGTTGGAAACTATCGTAGGTCCCGGCGTCGTATGCACCGGCAGTTCTTTATCGAATAATTTCGGCCGATAATCGTTAATCCGCCTTACGGCATAAAAGTGGGGCACGTAGTCTACGCCTGCCTCGCTCATCTTTGACCAGAGATCCAATGACTTCTCGATCTCTTCCATCGAAAACCCTAATTGCGAATAGAGCGGCCTCATAAGGCTTATGGCAAAAATGCGCTCCGTACCGTCGTCCATGTTTATTGTCACGTGATATATGGCTTTGGTAAGGCCGCGGGCGCGCCAATGTAAAGTAATGCTGTCTACCCTGGCGGCATCTATACCCATATCGGTAAGAAAAGACTTATCTTGCCTTATCGTTCTCTCTATATAGGCCATTTCTTCAAGGCCGTCTTTTTCAGCGGCGTAGGTCGCAAGTTCAAAATACTCATCTCTACCGTAATATCCTTTATTAACAAGCCCTTTAAGACGTTCTAAGGCATATTGTTTCAATTCCCATGGTTTTGCGAATATAATTATATCTTCTATCTTTTTTATGTCACCCCGCAAATTCTCAAAAACACCAAAAGCCTCAGGATCTCTTAAGAAATCATCTACCTTATTCATAGGATCTATTGACAGTGTCTTGGTATCTTGAGCTTCCTGCTCCTCAGCAAACTTATCTACTTCGCGAAGAACTAACTCCTGCTTAACTAATGCGTAAATATCTTTAAATTTTGTATCTACCCCCGCATGTTTTAAAAGAATCGCGATGCCTGAACGCGAAATCCCCATAAATTCGCGTTCATGGATAACTTCTTTCGCTATGCCATTTTCATCTATGGGTATTTTTATGCGCGCTAAATCCCATCCGGCCTCTCGAAGTACGCCAACACTATCTTGTGACGGCCCATTAGATACCATGCTCTCCATGTTGATCAGGACGGCTTTCTCTAGAGGATCGTAATACATACTTACGCTGCCTTCACCCTTTCCTTGGACAGACCCTATGTTATTGTCGCTAAAAATTATCCGGCGTCCGGAGCTGTCAGAAGGCATATCAAATATCCACCTTAAATTCAAGTCGTGCTTATAAAGGCGTATGGTGCGATGTTTCCCGCCTCTTGGACCTATCAGATATTCATCCGCCTGCTTTGCAATCAATTTTTTCCCGCTCTGTTGCAAGGCTTCCTGCCTGATTATTACCCTATCGTCTCCCGGGCCATTATTGGCCCATTGCCAGTTCTTACCGCCATCCACTGAATACCTAAATGTGTACTTGCCCTTGAAGAAAGCGGGTAGAGTGCCGACAAACGAAAAAGCGATCCCCCCGCCCAGATCCTTGGCGTAAATCATATCCATCTTTATTTCATTCCACTTGCCGGGTTCGTCCTTCCCCTCCACCCATATTTTCATATTTGTATCCGCTGTTTCTAAAGAAGGGCCTCCCTTGCTTTTTATAATGTAAAGTCCGGCTGAAACCGTTATGGGGCCTATCCGATCTGTTATATAGGGGTTCATCCGTGGCCGAAAGTTACCCCATCGTATATTACCGTTATCGGGGTTGATGCCGCTATGCTTAGCAATAGCCTCGTCATGCGTGGTGCAAACTTTAAGTTTATATTTGGCGATTGATGGGGGTTTGCTTAAAATATCTTTTATTCTTTCGTTAACCGCTCTTAATCTTTTTTTCAGTACTTTTTTGTCAACCGTACAGACAAAATTAGGGTCTAATAAATGCTGATATTCATCCTGGTCCAGGACAAGATTTCTAACGGGATCGCTGGCATAATCAAACATGGACGTTAATAGACGTTCGCCTATGTAGATAACGCCATCGCGATGTCCGGCATGGCAAATATTAGACGTTTCAATATGATCCGTCCATCTTAAGCTGACATCATCAAGAATTACCCGAAAGTGCGGGAGCCTGATCGCGCCCCTGTTAATGGGATGGACTCTTATCCAACTAATCATATGATTTTGCTGCACCGTGGTAAACAACTGATTCACTTTTATCTCTTCCTCGAAGACATTGTCTCGTTCTTGTATCTGTCCCGGCTTGTAATCGTATATCCATCTCACGCGATATGCCACCAGGTGGTCTTTTGCAAGGAAGACTTCAACCACTTTACCTTGTTTTATTAAATCCTCTATTATTTCGCGCGCATGGCCGGCGTTCTCGCCTTTTGTGTCTCTGTCCTTTTCTTCCCATTTCTCCGGTTTGCTGAGTAATTTTCCGGACAATCTCAAAAGATATTTTTCAAATTCCTCCGATCTTATGGGACGAAACTCCCCGGGCGGAGGGTTAGCCTTGAGGAAAGACTCGCGGTTTTCTACCCAGCTATGTATTGATGATAATAGCCTTGTTTCTATTTCTCCGGGATCAGAAACTTTGGTTTTTATTTCATCGATCGTTTGTTCCAATATATGCCCGAAGGCTTCTTCGAATTTGGTTAAGTCGGCGCCTTCGAGCAAAGCGCTTGTGGCAAGATAATATTTGCCTGTGTCCAGAAACGATTCATAAGATTGTTTTTTATTCGTGAGTATCGCGGCGTAGGGCCTTTCTCCCTTGGATGGATCGAATGTCGGCAGCAGTACAAAATAAGAGGTCTTATTTTCTTTCAGCCTTTCTGTCAGCCCTTTTGTATGGTAGCCGCCGGTTATCAACGCCGCCATCCTCTGCCCCTCCGCGCTCATCCGCTTTATCGTATTGGCGAGCATCGCAGAGTTTCTCTTTTCGGCTGTTTTATAAAATTCTAATGCGATGGGTATGTTGCGGAATGTTCCAGCGAGGTCATTTTCTTTATTATCGATCTTAACGTTATATTTTACGGCGGCATCTTTTACGAATTTTGAGATCTCGCGGGCATTAGACTCTTTTCCGTTCTCAGAAATACATTTAAAATCCACATTTGTAAGCTTCAGTTCGAACAGGTCTTTTAACTGTCCAATGTATTGCGAGAATTCGTAAAGTTTCTTCTGGTCCTCATTTTTGAATAGCTTACTCTGGATGCGGCCTTCTAAATCCTTTATTTCTTCAAAAACCGCTAAAATGTCTACAGATTCATAAAGGGCTGCATAATCTGTATACGCAATGAGATTGGAATAGGGGCTGGGATCTATGCCATTTTCCCTGACAAGACGCTGCAGGTAGGCATAGTATTCACCTTGAGCAATTTTATGAGCGCTGAATGAGGCGGATTTTAATATTACTTGTTCAAGCCTGTCTTTAGGAAGTTTTTTGCTCAGTTCATTTATTAATAAACTACGTTCTTTATTCGCTTTCTCAAAATTTATCCCTTTTTCCAGATCAAAAGATCTTATAAGCTTCGCCAGATTATCATATTTTTTATAATCGATCCCGTATCTTGCCGCCAGGTCCCGGGTTAATTTCCATCGTGCGCTAAATGATATCTTACCGTTTATATGCAGATCCGCATCTTCATCAAGCGCTTTCAGATCGTCGGAATAGATCTTGCCCTTTAAAGATCTCAGGACTTCAAGCATTTTCTTGATATCTTTGCCTGCCGACTCGTTTATTTCGTATATTTTACGGAATTGCTCTACGTTCTCAGTATATAACGGCTTATCTTCTATCCCATATAATGCTATTGGTTTATTTGACGTGATGGAAAAGAATTCACCCGCAGACATTTTGCCCTGTTTCATGAGATATTCAGCGGCACTCCTTCTCATGCGTTCATTGGGAAATGTTTTTAAAAGAGAGGTATCGATGTATCCGCTTGAGCCTTCAATGGCTACCAACTTTAAGTCGTAATTAGCCACCAAAAAGTCTAGTGCGGCTACGATCGATTCTTGGGCGCCTAGAGAAGCATGGGCGTCTTGTATATTGATCACGGTCTTACCGTTTGAGGCGGCGTAAGATTCTTTTATAACGGCAATTTCTTTAGGAATTCTGACATCGCCGTTCCCGTTCTGTTCCTTAGACCAAATAGGAGCGGCATCTTGAGAATATGCTATGTTTTGAGGAATGAAGGTACAGGTAAGAATAATGGCGATGAGGCAAATCCATTTTTTCTTTCTATGACTTTGCCAGCCCGTAAAAAGACATTTGGAAGTCAGCTCGTTTTTTACCGATTTACTTTTAACTAAGCCCTCAAAATTCATTTCTGGTTTTTCAGCCCTTCATATTTCATATTTTTGTGAATGTTTAAGCAAATTCTATACTATTTATAACTTTTTATTCTTTTATATAGGGTATAATATTAATATAACATTGTCAATAATATTATATAACTTTTTGTTATTTAACTTATTTATATAGGCCGTGCCTGCACCTGGGAGGCGCAGGCACGGTTTCATGCCGCAGGACACTTGGCGAACCTGCAGGCATAAATATTATGCGTTCATAAGCACTACCTTAAACTGTTCGATCGCTTTGCGGAAACGTTCGATATCGTTCTTTTCTATCGCTTTTAGCCATTTTCTCCACTTGACGATCTCATCAGGATTCATTATGACCGCGCAGAGGGCATAGTAGACCCATGGGCCGGCTACTTCATTGTATTCAAGGAACAAAACGTCATCCGGCACTTCGGCCTTTATGCCATCGTCGTTAGACTTGTCGGCTATGGCTATCCTCTTCGGCCTGGATCCCTTCTCATTCTCATAGGATCTAGCGACCTCATCTCTTATCTTCGACAGCGGCGTTCCTCTTTCCATGACCATCAGGTCTTCGGGCCTTAGCATATCTTTCGTTATGTCTTCACGTTCTAATAATGCCGGTTTATCGGCACATTTATCCTTTTCGTCATCGCTTGGGATAAGAACTATCCTGAAATTTTTCCTGCCGTTATTTGCTTCAGCCTGAGACTTGATCTCCTCGATGGAATGGACGACAACGGCCCTTACGCCGACGCCCTCTAATTCGGGTTGATCCGCTATCGCCGCGATACTTCTGTTAGCCGACACATAATCGCGATGGATGGCCCTCATCCTGAAATTCATGCTGTACAGGCTCAGCGTATTTATTTCCGCGAGCATTTCAGGTAAAACCTGCCTGAGCCTTTTCATGCTTTCTCTCTGCTCATCGACGGTCATCGTCAGGAGTTTGCATTCTATAAGCGACGAGGTGGCCTCTGTCAAAAATCCATTCTTTAATTCTTCTTCGAACTTGCTTGCCTTTATGCCGCTCCTTACGGGAATAGCCATTGCCGCCCCGCGCCGCCTTGCTTCACGGGAAACATATTCAAGATTGGCTTTTTCGTCGCCGCTGTCCTCAAAATAAACGATCTCCGCTTTTGCCGCTATCTCTTTGCCCGCCGTTTCTACCGCATTCTCAAAGATGGATCTTTCGGCGGCCTCGGCTTCGCCCTTATCTGTAAGGTGAAGACGCGGGATCCCTATGAGTATCATTGGCGCTTCCAGTTCCCTCAAGAGAGCTGTGACGTTATCCGAAATCGGGCGACTCGATATGAGATTTTTCGCGCAACTGCGCAGGGGATCATTTTTAGAAGTAAGCACCCGGCGTAGCCATGGCATGTTATCATTATTGAGAATTTCATTGATCAGCAGCTCATGGATCGCACCATACTCCGGTTTATTGGCAAATCCCATGATCACGTGAAATATGGCTTCTCTCGAAACGGCATCATCATTCTGCAGCCAGGCGCCCAGGACCCTTAAAGCGGCGGCGTCATTGCGCTCGATGAGCCTTACGACACTCTTTGATATTTCGGATTTGTCTTGAGGCATCTGCGGCATACCCGTCGGAAATTCATCGTCAGGAAGAAGCTTCACGTATCTTCCGCGGGATATGTCGGCCAGAAAAGTGTCCAGCGGCATGCTAATTTGCGCGGAACCATAGTGGGAACCGACCAGCCATACCCTGGTTCCGTTATTTTGCGCGCTCTTTTCGTCATGCACTACATTTATCCCATTGTATTTGAGAACTAACGCTTTATCATTATCAAAGATCACATCTTCAAAATCAAAATTGATTTTGTTTTCCACTACCTTAATTTCTTCTTTTTTCGCAATTGTGTAAAGACGTCTTGAAATGCTTTCGTGAATATCCTGACAACTTATTTGCCAAAAAGGACCGCTGATCCGATCGTCGCATATCTTCCATGCCGCCACGCAATCCTGGAACGTCCCAAACATGGCAATTTCCTCTATGGTTGTTTTCGTATATGAAGCAAGGTCGCGCATAAAACCTTCCATCGCGCCCACATAAGATGCAGTCTTGGTAGAAGCCGCTCCCGACCTGTGCCATCTGCCGTATATTGAGATACCTTTGTCAAAACATTCCATAGCGCCTGCATACTCGCCTTCGCCGAGCAATTTCTTACCTTTATTTAAATAATGTTTTAATTCATGGCGGAAATTTATCCGTTCCGACCCAGCATCCGGTATCAGCGCTTCCAATAATAATCCGTCTTCGGATGCACGACTTTCACGACGGCCCTCGTAGAAAGAAAGCGGTGAAATGGTAATAGTATGGAAAATTAAAATAAACGTTGTCGCGATGGCCCCTGAAATAAATGATACCGATCCTATCAATCCGACCGTTTCCCACCAGCTCTTAAGTGCAAGACTAAAACCAAGATCGTAGACGTCTCTTACAAGCGGTATAATGACATATGGCAAAAGAATGGCCAGGATCGCAATCGCTGCAATAACCACTTCAAGCGTCATTCCGCGACGGTCCGGCGCTTTCTCTTGCGCTATGTCGGCCATTCGCGCGCTGGCTATTGCTATACTACTGTATATTTTTCTGTTTAAAAGATCGTCTGGTTCTTTCAAAAGATACGCCAATGTCTTAACATTGGCACGATGGGTGTCTCTATTTCTAAGCCCGGCCAATAAAAGACTGACGATGCCTTCCTTCTTCCCGTTTATGTCGATCCTTGTATCAATAACAGCATTTGATAGCGAGCGTCTTTTTATAACATGGTTGGTTTCGCGGCCAATAAAAGCAAGCGCTTCAGCCCCTTCTGCCGCCCTGATGCGCGCCTCATACGAAGTGTGGCTCAAGGCTAGCATAACGATTTTAATGACTTCGCCCGCGGGCATATCCAGGAGTTCTGTATAGCCTCCCGGCCTCAACTCCTGGGTAATGACATGTTCGAGATAGTCTCTGGCGCGCGCATTGTACACAAGAGAGCGGAGAGGCTGATCGATCAATAAAGACGGCTGCCGTAACATACCCCTCACAGAACTCGCCTCCAGCAGATCCCAGGCCCGGAATCGCGCTATATCGTCCTCGATACGCTTAAAACTAAGCGATACTTTTCCGATTTTCCACAATAGCTCCTCTGTTTCTCTCGCAAGATTGTAAATATCCTGCAAAAGACTTTCCGGTAAATTCTCCGGGCGCGCGCGCAACTCTTCTAATATCGAGAATGCTTTAAATAAATAGTCCGCCATATAGCTGTAACCGTCTGATATTTCCACTATAGTGTCATATTTATCAGGCGTTACTTTTATCGTTGCGACGTTTCCGTTCGCTTCAGTTCGTTCTTCAAATCTACTATAGGCAATTCGTTCCGCATTGAAAGACTGATAAAACAATAATATCAACTTCCTGAATTTATCTTTATTCTTTATTCCGTAGGGAGTTTTAGAAATATTGCTTATGACGTGTTTTGTTAAGTCCATGATAGACTGGATAGCGAGCTTCACCTGGTCCATATCTTCAATGCCCTGTTGCCCGAACCTGTATCCTTTCTGCGGGTCATATAGTCCGGCTGGACGAGTTTGGCGACGTTTTATATTGGCGAGATAATGTTTTCCTGTTGCAAGGAGAAATCCCGTGACAGTTATGAAGGCTGCCGCAAGACCCGCCGATACAGGGTCTTTCACGGCTGAAGGAATAATGTATGAAAGGCAAGCGACTGCGGTCAATGTTAAAACATTCAGTGATGTTATGCCGATAACGCTTAAAAGAGGCGGCGCCTGGGGAAGATTAAGCGTCCTGCCCGTCAACAGCCTTATGAAGAAATTGACGAGCCCATTCCAGTGAAGCAGCCCGAATAAGGCTCCGCTTCCCAATATTATGGCGGCCTGATGCAGTATCGGCATACCGGCAAGCGATATCAAGGGCCATGCAACGAACAGGATCGACTCAACGACTGTTTGAAAACGGATAGCCGTCTTTTCACTGTACCAGCCTGCCGCTACATCTTTGTCCGCCAATAATTTAAGCAGCGGTATCTCGCCTGCGCCTAGTCCTCTCTGGCCGGGCGATCTTCCCAAAGAATTAAGCGCCCTGAAAGCATCTTTAGCCGCCCTGGTGATATTATCGTAACGGCCCGCGTTCAGTTCTTTGTTTATTATCAGTATCTTTCTTATATCCGCGCGATTTTTTTCTATGGCGACATCTATAACAGGATAACCGCTGGTTATGAAAAGGTTCATAAGTTCGTGAGCGGCATAACAGGCATGCGGGGCTTCGATATTTTTCATATATCCTATGATCCTGGCCGGGATCTCTCTGGCAACGGCATCCATTATTTTTTTTCTGCCTGTTAACAATAATTGATAGACCGCTGATCTGACCCTGTCGCATATAGCTTCATCATCCAGGCTCAGATATCTGATTATATGCCGTGTTTCTATTATTATAGCCGTGAGTATCGCCTCATTTTCTGTCTCTCTTGCAAGTCCCGCCAGCAGGCTATACGCGCCATACGCGATCTCCGCATCGTTATAGACAAAATATTCTTTTCTTATATTCGGGATCTCGCCGACAATGGCGCTCACTATGTCGGCATCATCTCTCTTCGTCAGCAATATCAAGAGGTTCGCGGCATTATGACGTTCATCTTTATCGGCTGAGCCCAGACATTTCACCAACTTTTTGATCAGTAGATCAGAACAATTGCCAAAGATTATTTTAGCTATAATAGTGTTGGTAAGATCCTGGTGGGCCTCCAACGGGCTGGCCGCATTCTTAAGGAACAGGTTTATTGCTGTTGAAGCTCCACCTTCTACTGTCTTTACCGGCGTATCGCAGATATCCTCGAATGTTTCCAGGTCCGTAGCATATGGAAGGAAATTATAGAGCGAATCTACCGCTTCCTGCCGGACAAACATATTATCGCTGACGGCGTTCTTCTGGCTCAGACTGAGCGCAGTCTCTTGGTTTCCGTCTATTTTTATATATGCATTAATGACAGCATTCAATGATACTCCTCTCGAAACGCCGTCCGGTAATATGAACGACCTTAATGTTTTACCTTTATCGAGGACCCTGCGAACTACCTGCTGTGCGCTAAACTGGCCGAGAGAATATCTGTTGTCGGATAAGAAATGCAATAACTGCCTCGCCTCGTCTTTCCTTTGCTCTCTTTCTCGCTCCATCTCTTCGGCAGATTTGAATGATATTTCGAACAATATTTCAAATGAGGCAAGAAGATCTTTTATAATAGATACCAAAGTTTGAAAAATATCATTAAAGACGCTAAAAATTTCTGCGACGAAACTGTAAATCTCTAACATGAATTCATACAGTGCATTATAAAATTCGCTGCCACGTATCTTAATGATCAGTTCTTTAAAAACATCACTTTTCATTATATTCGTGAGGTCTGATTTAGAGATGAGTGCTATGTTTATGATCAAGGCGGGAATCGCGTATTGCGGGATCAGCGATATGAAAAGATATGAGACGTATCCTAATGCCGCACTTACCAGGACCCCGGGAGTTCCTCTCGCTCCGGAGACGCTTATACCTTCGGCATTCACTTCAAGCGCTGGTCGGTCCGTCACGAAACTCTTCAGGTTCTTCCATGAGTAGCCATATAGGTCAAGGTAATGGTTCAGTTCATGTATTAGGAACGAGGTAACATAGATAGAACTGATAACCGCAGCGGTCTGGATAAAATTATACAGGTCGAACCCGAAGAATTGACTTATGATAAGCGGCACAAAACCGAGTAACGCCAGGCCGAGATTCAGCCAATTGACGGCGGAATTAGCCACGGGCTTTTGCCCGGCCGGCTCAATAACTTCGACCTTATTGTAGTCGCACTGGTTAAGCGGGTCTTCCAGAGCAACGTTAGCGGTCCCGTCAGGTAATACACGATCTATCCGCAGGCATATACCGGCATCGACATTTTTAAATTCTACTTTATCTTCATCTCTTTTATTGTCCTTTTTTGTATCGGCAGATTCGACGATTATAGTGTCGTCTTCTATCAAGCCATATAACACTTTATACGGAAAAACCCAGAGACGGTTCTCGACACCATAATCCCGCTCTCTTGAAAACAGGTCGATGCCGCACAGAGTGATAAAGCGCAGCCTTCCGTCTACCGCTTTCCAATGGTCTGCGGCGCGCTCTCTAATAGAAGTACTGCGCCATTCACCATTATGATTAAAAGCCGTTCTTGACAGCTCAGCGCCCCCTATAGCTACAAGTCCGAATGGGGTATCAACGTCAAAGTATAGCCGCCCTTTTTCAATCCTGTTAAGCGTTATCTTTATTGGCCTGCCGCTATACCGGTTGTAAAAAACCAGCGAATTGCCTATATTAAGCCTTAAGACTTTCGCTGATTTTTCTTTAGAGGTTTTCCCAGTATCCTTTTCTTCGTTATTCAGCCTGGCTATTTCATAATACACTCCCTGCTCCTCCACGGCTGCTTGGACTTTAAGTTTTCCTTTTTCAAATTTATCCCGCTCAGCCTGTGATGAATATAAGCCGGCCTCACTGAACACACGGCACGCAAGTTCTAAACCAGGTAATAACCTTATAAGCCTCTCCCATTCAATATCCTCCGCGCCGTTACCGTCAGGAAACATCTCTTCCAGCTCGGAGAGAATGCCGGGGGTTAGTCTATCTTTAAAACTATTCAGAATTTGCCTGAAACGATCCTCCGCGCGCTGTGAATCCTCGCCGGAAAGCCCTTTAATGCTTTCTTCGATAGGCTTGATCATTTCTACGGCAGTGTTTATATCGTCCCGGCCGATCTCATCCTGTTCCAAAACATAATAGGCAAGTTCCGCCCAGCCATTGATGGAATCCATTATGGGAAATTGCTGGCGAGCTGTATCGATCCCGGCTTTAAATCCATTCACCTCACTGCCTGATTCAGCGTTCATCACCAATTCTGCCAATGCCTGCCGTTCGCCGAGATTGAAGAAGGCATCCGCTTCAACAGCCTCGCCGCCTAGGAACGCCTCCCACATATTTTGTGAATCATCGAGCGTTCTTCTAACGAATTTCTCGGCCAACGTGTGGCCGATTACCGTATGAAGATGCTCAGCAAGGGCCCCTTTGATCTCTCCGGCCGCGGCAACATTATCAAAAAGCATTTTGCTGTCTTCAAATGCTTGACGGACAGCCTGTGGATCGGTAAAATTTGTCTTGCGAATAGCTGCAATTTTTCTGCGCAATTCTTCTCTCTTCAGCCTTTGCGCTTTCGCGGCTTCTCTTTTTCTGGCGGCCTCATCTGTATCTGTCAGCCCGCGGATCTTGATCGGCTCGAATAATTCCTGGTCCTCGATCAAATAACTCGCCATCTCTTCGCCGACAGCCATTATAGCTTTATAGACAATGGTCTCCATCTCTTCTCTTAAGCCTTTATCATTTAAAAAGACGCTCTGGCCATCATCGATAGCGACATCGAACGTTTTAATCTTTCTGAATTCACCGTTAAGGCGTGTTTTTACCCGCTCTACCATAGAAACAGCGGTTTTATGATCATACCCGCACCTCTCGAGGCCTTTGACAAGTATAGCTCCCAGGCTTCTCAGGCGGTCATTTGCTTTTTGGCGGAACATATTGAATAATACCGACCTATCGGGGTTCAACTTTAAAAGCCTATTCCCATCCCCGCTATTAAAAGGCATGTTTTTGCTGCGGCTCTGAAATTCTGTGAAAGCCCTGGAAAACCATATAAAGGTTTCATCTTCCACATAAACCCTGAACTGCGATAGGTAAGGGCTCAAGATCTCAGCGGTCTTAAACGTCAACTGATACAATGCAGCAGCGTCATCCAGCTGCGCCCTCGGGCGGTAGACCGCCACAGCGCCGTTTGGCTGCATAATGCCGACCAGTATTTCCGATAATCCGGGCACATCTTTACGGAGATTCAGACAGTCTTCCGCAAAATTCCTGATACTTTCCGCATTGAGATATTCGCTGTATGAAGGGTACATCAGAATAATGCTATCGCCTTTCTGATACCAGCGTTTTACATATTGCGGGTTATACTGCGTTTTACCCGGACTGGACAGGTAAGCGCCGGGCAAATATCGCCGGACCTGCAATTGACCGTTATCCTCGCCGGCCCCTCTAAGAAATAATACGCCCAAGCCTCCTATGGGCGGATGCGCCCTCGATCTATCATCTGATTTTCCTACAAGCACTTTTTCTTTTATGGCATCGGTGATCACTTCATATTGCACAAGGCCCATAGTCTCATCAAACAAGCGATAGACGTCCGTTCTCATCGAAACCGGGATATTTTGTTTATGATCGGCCCATGCCGATATGCGCGGCAATATCCCTTCTGAGGGGTCCGTGCATAATTTCAACAGTGCAAGCCTTAAGGCGTCATAATAGATCAGCTCCATGGCTTCACTATGCAAAGAATGCTCTGCAAAGATCTGGAACCTGTGCTGGCTCAGGGCCTTCCCGAATTCGGATATTATATTTTCCAATATTTCGAACTCAACATAATCCTCACCTTGAGAAAGATCGTTAAGGGTATCTCTCAATCCAAACTGCAATCTTGGCCATGTATCAAGGTAAGCTATAAGCTGCTCGATCTCTCTTTTTACTTCGGAGGCGGGAATTTTATCGTCTTTTTTAAATCTACATAATCTATCAAAGGCCTCTATAGCCATACGGCTTACTTTAAATTCTTTTTTAACAAGGCCCACAACCGTGTTTTTGGCATCTTCTATCTCGCCTGCAATTTTCGGGTTTTTATCCTTAAGCGCTTCGATATCGTGTTCAATGTTATAAATGTTCCCGTAACGCTCTTCCAACACCTCTTTAGCGTTGATGCAGAGGTCTCTCGTCCATTTCCACAATAGTTCCGGATCAACATCCGGCGCCGGCTTTTCATCGCGGTATATATTGTATAATTTCTTAGCGGCCGGGTTGGCCTTTTCGAGCCTCGTAGTCAATTCATATTTGTCCAAAACGGTCTTATATCGCTGTAAATAAGGGGCTATGCTCTTTGGGTCCGGGATTACTACAAAATTCGGCTGAGTGGAAATGCCAAGAAAATCATGCATGAAGCATAGATTAAAGAGCGGTCTGTCCACGGAAAGATTGTCTGTTTCTATGAGCGTTTCGCCCATATTCATCACCTCTGGACGGATACTGACAGAATTCGGAAGCAATTTACCGTCAAGCGATTGTCTGGCATCGTTCCTGAGCTGATCGATGATAGATTTGCCCGCGCGAAGGACCTTGTCCGGCGCAAAAGACTGCGCATGACTGCGCATAACCCTGGACAGGACGCTCTGGCGGGCAGTCTCGCCTTGTGTAGGGGGAGGAGCCAGGCCCTGTATTGGAGAAGGGTTCGTAGATACGGTAAGGCCGCCTATCTCTACGACCTCCAGAAACCCTTTTCGAGTTATGTATTCATCGAGGAGATCAGAACCACGGCACTCGGCTATGAACATGTTAACCCTTGAAACTTTGGATGATATCTCCCAGAAAAACTTATCGAGATCGTTTACCGAATAGATGGTCTTTGAAAATGCCTTTAGGTCCCTGAATTGTTTTTCGAACCTGTTCATGACCGCATTCATTATCCTGTCCGCCTCTTCGCGGCCGTAACCTTCGATAAGAGACTTTCTTATGTTCAAAGGCAATTGTTCCACTACATCTTTCATGATCATGTAGATAGGATTATTCTCTATCTTTTCTATCTCCCCCTCATCTTTCTTTGCGAGGATATCCTCCATTTCTTTTGAGATAACTGTACTGCTATTGCCTATCCGCAATGATGGCCTCTTTTTCTTATCCTTTTCAGTATCATCGCCTATATATCTATCGTATATTTTTCTATCGGCATGTAAAGCGAAGGAATCCTTTAATGTCTTTTTAAGTTTACGGTATTTTGGAAGCTCGTCATAGAGACTATTGATAAGCTCTGCCCAATGATCACCGCCTTCGCGCGACCCGGCCATCCCATACAGGCGCATCTCTCCCGAAATAGTCGCAACTCCAAGGTATACCTGCGGAGAATCCGGAAGCATCCTGCGCAGGACGAACATGTCTTCCAAATATGAGTGGATCTGTTCGAAATTGGGAAAACCCGTGGTAGAAGGGCAGACTATCACTATGCGATCGCCCGGCCTGTACTGCTCTTTTAACATGAACGGATGGTGCCTCAATGCAAGGTCGCCGGCATCCATCGTGCCGGCGCCGGGAATAAATTCGCGCGGCTGCATCTCACCGTCTAATAATAAAATACCCGCCCCGCCTATCGGCGTATTTGAAACGAAACTGCTTTTCCCTGCAGGCACCGCCTTTTCGGCGGTTAAGTCGGTAAATACAGATTCCCATTCGAGCGCGAATACGTATGAAGCCAGCCTGCAGCATTCCCACGCATAGCCATCAAGCTCTTCATCGCCCGATTCCGCAATGCTCGACCCGATATCGCGCAGTTCCTCGAGCCACACCGACCGAAATGCGTCATAATAGACTTCATTTAATATACCGGCCGGCATTTGCGCCACAGCTTTATCGGAAAGCAGGTTGAAGATGTCATAATTTTTCAGGGACGGCAGCAGCGTATTCTGCAACTCCAATATCCAATCGTCCATTCTTCTCATATCGCCAGAAAGAAGCGATTTATTTTTTTCTAAAACAAAGATGCCGCGAGGCCATGCCGCCATTACTTCTTTCAGCGAATCCATGTTTTCTGCAACGTCTGCGGATGTTATCCAGCCGTCATTGCTCTTTGCCTTAAGCTTCCTTTGCAGCTCAAATATCTTTTTCGTGACCGTCCTATACGACATCTCGAGTTTATTTGCGGCGTCCCGCACGATCTTAGTTTCGGCCGGATATTTGGCCATATCATTTGCAAAAGCGCCTGTCGATCTTTCCACAATGGCCCTGAGCACGGAAAATTGCCGGGTTAACCACTCTCTTTTCTTTTGTGAAGGGTATGCCTGTATCTGGGTAACTGCCAGATCGGTCCATTCGTCATTTAACAGGGCCGTCTCCGGATGGCGTTCCTTTAAACGAAAATTGATCTCATCCATAGAAAATTGAGCTGTATACCGACTGCTATTATCCAGGGTCTTCAATACGCGTGGGTCGGGGATTATCGGGATAAGTTTTGGACTGCCGACTATACCAATAATACTTAATACGGGGTTCTTATAAGAAGACGCGTCAAACAAAATAGTCGGAGCGGTCCTCAGTTTCGGATCTATCAAAGCGGTCATATTCGGAAGGATGCTTCCGGCGAGCGCCCTACTCACCGCCGACTTGATAGGGGGTATAAAACTTGCCGCCTTCTGGGCGGGCGTTTCGACCTTCTTTTCCCTTCTGGCCCTTCGTCCATTGTTCTGTTCCCCGCCAGAATTGATCTGTTTGTTGTCATCCGATTCGCCGATAGCTTTATTAGCCGTATCATTTTGTCCTTCGCTCGAAACGGGTTTTTCGAGTTGCGGCGGTTCGGCATTGGTCCACGTCCAATTGAATGCCCTATTCTCTATGTCATCGGACCTGCCGGCATTTATACGATCCTGAATGTATTGCAATTCTCCAATTATCTTTGCCAGCTCTGCTTGCGTAAAGGCGCGGTCTGCTATATAGACACTGTTTGTAGCATCGCTGTACCAGAAACTACGGCCGTTTAATTCCTCTGCCGGTACTACATACACATTGAATGTAAGGAAGTGCAGGCATGTATAAAAATCTCTCTTCTCATCTCCGGATGCCGCGCCGCCCTTTAGCACCACGGGTATTGCTTTTTCTCCTAATTTGTTTCCATCCTTTATAACACTCATCCAGTTTTCGAGAACGCTTTCGCTTAACCTGTCCTCATCCGGAACGCTTCCTTTTCCGGGATGGCTTTCCCCTCCAAGGTCCGATCGTAAAATTACTCCGCCGACCATTGCGGTGGATTTTCTTACGGGGTTACTTGCGCTATAAATACTGCGACTATCGAAATTCTTCTTCCCCATCCATGCTACGCCGGTTATGCGCGAATCCGGATCGCCTAACAAGAATGCGCGTTCATCCGATGACAGCCGTTCACGCAGCCGCTGATTGATCAGGTCTGTTGCGGCACTTTGAGATCCCGGCGCGGTATTGCAATAATCTATAAGCCATTTTTTCAGATCTCCACTGCCCATGTCACCCACGATAGTTTTGAGGATACCATATACGCGAACTTGATTTTTCTCGGTAAGCGGCCGCTTATCCGCACGTTCCTTAGATAAACCAAGGAGGAACTCGATGAAATCTATATCTATCATGTGGCGCCAGTTGTCATCGTCTGGAATATTCATGGCAATAAACGATTGCATTTCATCCGATCCTGGTGTCGGGTCGTGAATTCCATCCGGAAATTTCTCGTCGATCCAATCGTGTATCGCGTCGCTTAGAACGCTCTCTGCCGTAGCTCGCGCATGCATGAATGGATATACATCTTTCAATTGCCGCCAATGCGCCGATTCATCCTGAAATTGGAATAATGACGCAACGGGAGAATATCTCTTGATCCCGCGCGCATGTTTTCCGCCGAGAATGAAGAGGCGGTCCTTGACATCCGGATCGAGAGGCAATGCGGCAAGCTGCCTTTCCAGGCGGGCGTCCCGGATATGAGCTATTTTTATGAAGTCAAGCTGGGTTTGAAGGTAACTATCTTCGAACCGCGTAAGCTCATTAAAGGTAACCGGGATCTTGGGCTTCAGGCGGTCGAATGAATTATAATCAAGCCTAAGGAACAATAATGTTGTATCGTCCCATATATCTTCATGGATAGGCACGGCTTGCGCCTTGAAAAGACGCATATAAAGCGGGGCTGAGAAAGATTCTCTGGGATATATATATTTAATATTCGAATCAAAACCGCTGTATATCATTCTGCTTGTTTCGTCCTGCATATCGAGCTCTTCATCATGAACATAATTTAAGAACGCGGCGCGGGCGTCTTTGAAGCCCGGATCAAATAAAATGTTGGAAAGATTTTTTGGCTTCTTATTCATCCTTTTATACGCATCCGTTGTTTTAAACTCTTCGAGATCCGATTCGTAGCACGAGTATGGCTGTATTACACCGCATTCGACGATGATCTCGGCGCGCCTGCCCTCATTCTTTGCGTCACGCAACGATTTGGTTATGAGATAATCTATGTTTCCAAAGCTGGCACTGTCGCTATGAACAACGGGAACGATAGTTGTAACTCCCACATTCGGGGTTTTGAGATATTTACCCATTTTTTCCATCAGATCATTCATCGCCCTAGCGGCTATGTCAGGGTTTTCAACAGGCAGATGGAGCGCGAGGAACGCGCGGTCACGAGTCAGCTCTATCTCTCCTTCCGGCCGCTGGCTTCTTTCTATATATATGGTGCGTAATATATCCTGGCTGGACGCTCCGAAAGAGATGTCGTATCCGGTTCTCGCCATCTCCTGAAGACGGGGCAATTGCGCGCGTACTGTTTCCTCTATAGACGTTATTTTATCTTTACCGATATTCTTATCGTCGAATACGATGCGGCAAGGCGCCGGAGGCTGGGCTTCCGCCAACTTCATAACCCGGGCGCGCTTCTTTTCGAAATCGCTCAATAGGCGCAGGTATTTCCGCTCTCTCGGCCTGACCGGCTGGGGTTTCGACGCTTGCATTGACTGGGCTTGCCGTAAATCACGTTTGCGGGACCTGGCCATCAGAAATCCGGATAAAGAAATAGAGGCTGCAATGTATTTAAGCCACGGCAGCCCTCCTACGCCGATATTCATTAACCATTCGGGGCTTCGGAGGGTAAACGCGCCGGAGGCGAAATGGATGTAATCGCGCAGAAATACAGACGGGCTGCCGAGCGCCATGCCAATAATAAATGATCCCGATAGTGCCACGATAAGGCCCGCAAGCGGAATTATTGCCGCTATATCAAGCAACGCAAATCCGCCGCGGTCTGTATGCGATCTTGCAAAAAAGCGTTTTTCCAGCAATTTTTTGGGATCGAGATATGACGGCAGAATATCCTTTACCGCATTCTGCTCCAAAAGATCCGTTTTTATCCTTTTATGCGCCCGCCTAAGGGAATCCCTTATCGCTGCAACGGTTACCTTGTAGCGATCTGCGATATCGTAGTCTGTTAAGGGCCCGCTATCGCCATCGCCGTAATATTTAAGTATCACTATTTCTTGCAGATTATCAGGAAGGTGTCCAATCGCGCTATCGAGCGCTTTATTGATCTTATCGCCAGAGAGCTTGCCCGGCCATACCTTTTGGATCTTGCCGTTCAGCAGCTGGTTTTTTTGTTTCTTGGATGATTTGTTAAAAAATAATGATATGTCTCTTTTGCTTATTATAAATGAACCAAACGCAAAGCCTGCCATCGTAAAAATTGTTGTTAGCCCAGGCAGCGCGCCGGGCGCGGTGGTTATCGTCACTAACCAGCTCTGCATGTATTCTAATATCCCGCCAAGGTTCATGTGCGCGTCGCGCCAGCCGGCCCCTTCTAACACTAACAGAGCAAGGGGGGCCAAAAGGATCATCGCGACCGTCTTCAGCCATGGAACAGCGCGTCTAACCTGTGCTATTCTTATAGGATGATAAAATCCCTCTGAGTCGAGTGTATATGGGAATAATAGATCGCAAGGCATTTCCCGGGGATCGTCTTTTTCGATCACAAGGGCCGGCCCCTCATAGTCCTTGTCCGTACCTTTATACTCATATGCGTCCTCGACACGGAGCTTATAACTGCCGGCCAGATCCATCCGGCCGAATAGAACCTCCCATCGCGGAGTGCCTTTTTGAGTAGATTCCTCGTTGCTATGTATCCTCGCTATGCCGTAAGGACTAAGAACGCGGTATACTTCTTCTATCACCTTAAGCTTATCTTCCGAATAATGGAGCATATAGACGCTTACGGCATAGTGGATAGTCCCCATTCCAATATCCATCGCCTCAGCCATCCCCTCCATGAATTTAATATTGCTATGCGCTGCCTCTATTTCAGCCCATCCCTCACTCCTTCTCAGGGCCGTTCCGGTCAGATTCGCCTTTATACCTGCTTCCGTAAGTTTTTCGCTCAATTGTTCAAGAAATACGCCTTCGCCGCAACCTATGTCGAGCATGTTCATCGCTTCGTCTTTTCCGAGAACACCTTTCGCGATTAAAAGGTCCCTGCGGTTTTTTATATCTTCGACCAGCGAACTTATATGAAGGAATTTTTCGTACTCGTCAAACCTCCTGTGTGTTTCAGGCACATTTCGCTTACGCACACCGCTTCCCTTGCCTTCTACTTTGAGCGCGTAGCGCGCGAAGCCTAGCCTGGCATCTTTTTCGGCATCTCTTATATCTTTTATCTTTTTATATAAAGCGGCGAATTCTTGCGACTGCACGGCGCTGCTGCCGGCAATGCGTATTTTTAATTCATCGGCAAGCACTCTTGTTACGAGATTCATCCTCGATTCCAGGATGCCGGCGGTAGTATAAAAACCCATATGGAATTTTACCACCCCGGAAACAAAGATATCATCCAGCGCTTCGATTATCTCTTCTGTAGCCGCTGCCTTTATAAGTCTTGCTATTATAGCGCTGTATTTTTCAGACGCGGTATACCCCCTTATCTTTACATCTTTTTTATAAGAAGAGATGAGTTCGCTTAAATTAAATCTTTCTTCCGGCGCAGCAATTATCGCTGTCATCAGCGCAAGCCCGGTTGAGATGCTGCCGGCCCACCCCAGCACAGCCGGTGTGTCCATCGTCGCGAGCCAGCTTTGTATAGCTTCTAATATGCTGCCGAAACTCAGATGCGCGTCGCGCCAGACGGCTCCAAAACTTGCGAAAATGCCTATACTAATAATAAAAGGCAGGAAGAGCGACATAAATCTCGGGCCTTGGCCCGGTGGCGGGGATGCGGGCGGTAACTTAACATCTAATTTATCTTTATGCTCATGCACGAATGATATGACGGAGGATATGAGTGCGGGTTTTAATTTTACGGCCATTTCCAAATCATGCTCGGCATCTTCTATATTACCCGCGTAAAAATTAAGGATGCCCCGCTTATAATATAGGTCGCCATATTCAGGCTCATCTTCATCGGTATGATATTCTATCGCCTTTGTAATGCATTTGACGGCTTCAGAATATTCATCTTTGAAGGCATATGCTTGAGCCATGTTAAAATATGAATTATTATCATCGGGTTTTCGTTCGATCGCTTTTTTGTAGTTATCTATAGCCTCGTCATACCGATCCAACATAAAATATGCATTTCCTAAGTTTCTATATGCCGCATAATAATACGGGGCCAGTTCAATGGTTCTGTTAAAAGGCTCTAGGCTCTCTTCATATTTGCCGTGTTCGCAGCACCTCATAGCTTCTTCAAAGTATTTGTTGGCTTTCTGCGATAAGCCTGCGCCGTCCGAGGTAAACCAGGCAAACGGCCATTTACCGATAGTCCCTAACAAGAGCGTACCGAATATGGCGGCAAAGTTCATGTACGCGTCGGACCCGAGCTCACTGCGGCTGCTCGGCTCATCTTTTGGCTGCTGAATTTTATCATGTTCGGATTTTTCCTTACGAATGTCATCTATGATCTTATGGACCGTGGACGGATCTTTTATTTTAATAAGCGCAAAACTTGCTGCATTACCGATTTGTTTATCATCGCCCTGTAATCTGCCGTAGAGCGTATCTTTTATGACGTCAATAAGGATATTTATTACTGCGGTCTTGTCCTCATTTGAATCCGGAAGATTTTTGACAATACCGCTTAAAGCATCCGCTGCGATCATGCGGACAAATCTGTCTTCCTTGCTATTTTTAAAAATATGGACGATCTGTTCGATCGCCGGCTTGGCGCCATACCCCATGTATCCTAATGAGGCAATTGCCTTTCCCCGCACGCGGCTATCCGTATCTTTTTCTATAACACTCATAAAATCGGATACGAGCGAAGGGTCCTTAAGCATGCCGAGCGCTATCACTGCCTCGAGACGCGTCCCGGCGTCAGGCTGGGCCAGGAGTGGTTTGTAGCGGTCGATGACGCTCTGGTACGTTTCATGAAAACGGATGCACTTGATCGGCATTTCGGGACGTTTTGGATCCGGGTTAATGCCATTTGCTTTTATTCCCAGGTAAACCATTTTCGACCCGTCTTCCAGAGTAACATAGATAACATCCCGGGCAAGGTCTTCATGCGATTGATACCATGGGAGTCCTGCAACGGCTTCTTTTCGATTTTCGGCATCTTCCCTGGCAAGGCGCTCATATAAACTTGCCCGCATGATAGACTCGTCGATCGGCTCTATGCCAAAGACCGGTTCAGAGGTACGGCCTTTCACCTTATTATGTATCGCAGCCCTTCGCTCGATCACTTCAAGCTGTTCAAGAATAGGAGCGTTCGGATTCGTAATAAAGTATCGGCTGAATGTTGTATAACCGCTGAAGAAGAAAGCGGTATATAACATAACTGTAAGAAGCGTACCTAAAGTAAATTGTGCAAACGGCCTCTTGTCATGTCCGGCCACGTTGTCTTTCCAATTGATATATATATGCAGAATTGTGAGCGGAAATATTATGCCGAAATAAAGCAGTAACGGAGCTATATTGTTCAGTGCGGGGAAGGTCATTGTTGCCCCAAGCCAGGCTGCAGTACCTGCGGCAGCGGCAATTGTAAGAATATTTACATCTGCTTTAAGTGCAGTGATCTTATTTCCTTTATAATAGTCGTAAATCGAGCGGGGAATATGTCCTGCCCAGAAAATTATAGGAACAAGCGCGGTCATAAGCCAAAGCGGCCGTGCCATGTCATGCCACCCCATCCGCATCGCGAATGCCTGGGCTACTGCAAATGCCAGCCCGAACGAGACCGGCGTCTCGAGCGGCGCGATGAATTTCCGGTAGAATGTTCCGGGAAACCACGCCCCACCTTGGCTTTTATATCCGGCCACAGCCGCAGAAACAAGACCGGGAACGCTGTCGATGACCTCTTGTTTTAAATTGCGCGCGGGCTCAGCAAGCCCGATCTGGATAAAGTTAGGCGCCGGCATGGAATCCTTCAGCCGAAGTATACGGCGTAGCTCCTCACGGTCTTTGTCATTAAGCGGAATAATTACGGCTGGATCCTGCAGTATTTCAGGCTTAAGCACGGTCCATCCTTTTATTTTATTGTTTTCATCAAATTCTGGCTTGCGGCCTTGGGTATAAAGATTGGCATCGACAAAGGTCAGGATTGCGCCAAGCGGCAATGAGGGGTTATTTGAGTCTTTACCCTTAGTCCTGACGTGGTATTCGCCTATACTGTCCCATAAGGCGGTGCTGAGCGCTTCTCTATTGCGTGACGTACTTGCGACGATCGAACCCGGGAAAACGAGCGCACTACCCATTTCATCCGTCTGGCGCTTGAGTTCGGAAAGCATATTGAGTGTAAAATCCGTCGCATAACAACAGTTAAAAATACCATTGACCCTCGTCAGGTCGATCGTCTTTCTACTAAGTTTAATGCGGGAACCGGATAATGCGCCGGCCATCTCGGCGTCGGAGATACCCATCATACCGCTCACCTCGAACCCGGTCTTCGCTCCATGAGACCACACCATAAGCGTTACGAATTTTCCGGCTGCCGCCAGCTCCGCTGCACGATCCAGAAACTTTTCCTTCGCCTCCATAGGCGTCATGCCTTTTTCGCCGGGTTTGAATAATTCGAGATGGCCCCCGTATACATCCACTACGTTTGCGTACCTGGTTTCGAAAATATCCCCTTCTTTACCGGATGATCGGCCGAAGAACGCGAGCACGGTATGGTCGCGGCTCATAAGTTTGATGGATGCCTTTTCGTACCGCTTCCGCTGAAGGAAATCGTACAGCTCCCTGATCATGGTGACCTGCTCACGATTATTCAAAGACAGGAATCCCGTATGACTCGAAATTGTATCGTAGAGTGCCGGCATAATGCGGTCCCATTCCGCGGGCATGGTAATACCGTAGGAGCGATAGGAGACCTGCAGGACGGTATTAAATTCATTGTAGCTGTGTATCGCGGCCGACCCGAGATCCGGCAATGTTGTTTGTGGCGCGATGGCGAGCGCAGGCCAGTAGAATGGCGTGTTGTGGTTATGTATCATGTGAAGTGCCTCTTTGACCGCATCTTCTATCGTCTCCCCCTCACCCACGGTTGTTTCGATAAGATCCCCTCGCGCTGAGATAACTGTACATTGTTTGGCGTCCGGGTCGAAAAGGCAAAGACCGTTTTTGTCTTTGCCGATCAAATAGATCTCTACCCACTTTGGTTTTTTACCGGTGAAAATCGCTGCTTTACCGTCGCCTTTCTGTTCTATATATATCCAGGCTGCTTTGCCGTCCGACAATTTTACCTTTGTCAGCCATTTGCCGGCGCCATACTGAGTCTCGATCTTCCCATTGTTGGCAAGGGCGGGATTAGCTTGCTTTGCCTTATTCACAATATTAAAGACGACCCTTAATTGACCCGTTGCATCATCGGCAACAGGCACGAGGAACGATACCGGTTTCGGAGCTGCCGGCTTAACAATAGGTACTACAGACTCAGGCCCTGCCTGTTTCACAGGAGCTTTAGCCTCGGGTTGTTCTTTAGACGGTTCCGCAGATTCAGCGGACGGTTTCTCTTCCGTAGTTTTTACAGGAGCCGGCTCTACCGGTGCAGGCCTGGCTTTACGCTTGATTTCAGGTATTACATAAGAAGATGGTAACAATGGTTTTGCCGCTTCGGGAACAAGGGCTTTCAATTTGGCGCGAAATCCCTTTTCATCAGCATCAAATCCTTTATTAAATGCTTTAGCGACCGACAAAATGGCCTTATTCATTTCATCAATCTTGGTAGTCTCTTTTCTGAGGCTATTCATCAAGCCATTCAGCCCAATTCGGGTATCATATGTAAAATCTGATTTATCAAATAATCCTTTCCGGATACCCTGAACCACCAACGCATCTATAAATGCACATTCGCCATCTGGATCATCCTGGTCCAGCGTTGCATTGTAAGCAATATTTCTCAGAGAATAAGCAATGTCGACCGCCTGACCATTGCCATTAAAATAGGCGGAAAATCTGGCAGATTTTTCCTCATCTTCATGACTCATGCTTCCCGCAAGCCAGCCTGAACCCACCTTAAATCCTTTATTAGCTCTATGCGTAACTTCATGTATAGCGCTCGCATCTACAGCATCCTCTATTGAGTCACGCGCCTGCAGCTTCGCAAGCTCCTTGTTAATCGCGTCCTGATGTCTGCCGCCGGCATTTTTGGGAAGGACCATTGGTTTATTTAAACTATCCTTAAATATAATCAATTTTTTGCCGCTAGTTGCGTAGGCGGCACGGCGTTGTGAAAAATAGTCTGTCAATTCGACTATATAGCAGACACCAATATCGTAGCCGTTGCACGTATAAGGCTGTTTATCGACTATTTTGTATGAGAACGTAATGACTTGGCCGAATTTGTTTATGCCGAAGAAGTCCAGTAAATATCCGTTGGGGATAAAATACAGGTTATTTGCTCTATTAATTATCGCATCGCACTCGTTCAGGACATCGCCGGTCCCGAACGAATTCTTGACCATCCCGTCCGCGGTGTCTATAAATTTCTTCATCAAAACTTCAAGTTTTACCCGCTTATCATCAGCAGGATACATGGAGTCTATACCGCGCGCAGAAACTAAGAGATATCTAGTCCCTTCTTCCTGCGATTTTAGACGCTCGCGATCGTTAATCGTTTCGTATTTGAAACCGTGGACGCTGAATTTAGACATTGCGATACTGGCGAAAGCGGCTATTCTCTGCTGAAGGTCCTTATTATCTTTGGCGATCTCATCAACATGCTCCGCCTCTTCCTCTTCGAATTTGGCAATCTGGGCCTCCTCGGCTCTATTCTCAATATTTTTTTGTGACCCGGAATCTGGCGGGGTGCACCCAAGGACAAACGCCATTAATAATATCTGCGGAATAGCGATTAAATATTTCAGCCCGGTCAGTCTTACAAAGAAAAAAGGCTGATGCGAAGACACTAACGGTTTGGATTTATTTTTATATGCGATAAATGTGGTTATCAAGACGGCGATTGTTGCAGCTACACCTACAATCCACGGTAGCGCGCCGGAGGCGCCGACCGTCGCGAACCAACTCTGCATGGCTGCTAATATGCCGGCAAAACTCAGATGCATATCAGGCCAAACGGCTCCCATGCTCGCAAAGTAGGCTACTATGATAAACGGCAGGAGGAACGACATAAATCTCGGGCCCGAGGACGGGGGCGGTAATTTAATATCCAAGTTATAATTTTCCGCTATCGACCTGATCCTATCTATAAGCAGGTGCTCCAATTGCGCGGCTGTTTCTAAATCGCGAATTCCGTCATCTTTATAGCTAAGATCACTTTCATCTTTATAAATTATCAGCTTGGCCACGCCCCGATTGAAATACAGAATGCCATTTTTAAGTCCGGCCTCGATCGCCTTTGTAAAATCTGCAATGGCCTCCCTATATTCTTCTTTCGCCAGGTACGCTTCGCCCCGATTATAATATGCCATGGAAAAATCGGGGTTTAGTTCAAGTACTCGTTCGAAGTCCTTTATAGCCTCATCATATTTCTTTAATTCGAGCAAAGCCGTCCCCCTGTTATAATGCATTGCGTAATGATTCGGGACAGCCTCGATGGCTTTGTCAAAACACTCTACGGCTTTTATTAATTGTCCTGCCTTGCATAAACGCACCCCCTGGTTATAATGGTGCAGGGCAAATGCGTGTGGGTCTTCACCGCGCGACCTGCCTGGGTCATAAGGCCAATCTCCGATAGACCCTAAAAAGAACATACCGAGTATCGCGCTCCACCACGGCATTGCAGCTGTGACGGCTTGTGTGTGTATTGCTGATGCATGAGGTATCAATATTGCAAATGCCGTTATAGCGAAAGCTGATAATGCTGCGAGCCCGCCCATCATGATCAGCGGCTTGAACCACCGGGCTGCGCCGCCTTCTGACTGCCGGCTATTTTTCTCTGCCGCAATGAGATTTGGCATAAAGAGACCGCGATATTTGTCAAATTCCTCGGATTCCTCTTCCCACAAAGCCACCCCTATCGCGTTGTAGAGCTTATTGACAGGCATTAGTAATCTATTCGGATCGCGCTCGAATTGAATACAAGTTTCATACATATCGCTGAAAGTCCTGTCGCGCGGGTCGATATCATAAAAATAACCTTCCAGGAACGACTCTATGAGACGGGAAACATCCATGGATGTTGCACTTGTGTGAGTAGGGGCATCATCACCGTAAAGCGCATTACCGAAAGTTGTCTCTATATTCGTGATCTTGGTCTGTGTAAGATCAAATAATACACTGGTTATATCGATAAACCGCTCCGCCGCGTTTTTCTCTGAGGAATTCCGCTTACCCCGGCGTTTAAGCGTGGAAAAATTTCTGGAAACCACTTCCCATCTTTCGCGGATCTGCCGTAAGCCGACTTTTGTTTCATGCGACCTCGCATAATAAGAAGGCGTCTGCTCTTCGGGAATAGTAGGACCTGTGTATTCACGATGCATAACAATTGGGAACAGGTCATAATACCCTTTATCATGGGCTCTTCGTATGAGCCTTCCAAACTGACGGTAAATATCGCTTTCGTCGTCAAGGTCCCTGATAGATCTAAATGACGATCTTTGAGCCGGGTGGCTGGAATATCTTTGCTTTATTTTAATTCTGTCGTTTCGTGTTTTACTTACCCTCAATATAACAAAGGGCAGGCCGGACTCTTCAAGTCCCCCTGCACCCTCTTCATACTTAGCTTTAAGTGTACGCCCTATCCGTCTTTGCTCTTCTTTGCTAAAACTGTCTTTGCGAAATAGTATCGTCAATTTTTTCGACGGCTCTTTGAACGATTCACAAGACATGCTGCCGATCGTATCTTTTTTAGTATAAAGGCGGCCATCGGGTTCTTCCATTCCCGCTATGATGTAGCCCACCTTTTGCCCCTGGAAATCGATGCCCGTGTATTTGCCAAGACCTACCGCGACATCGGTGGGGATCGACCTATTATCCATGACCTCAAACTCTATCGATGCCCCGTCATAAAGTTTTGCGCCGGCCGGGCGGGCTGCGGGAGGCTCATCGACACGGAGAAGGCCATCTTCGCCGGCTACAAGCTCTCTGTAACCAGAATAATTAGCGATCTTTCCGTTCTCGCCTATTTTAGGCCTGACCCCCTGGAATCTTAACCTGGTTATCTCTTTGCCATCTGTTATTATCGGTTTCTTCAGCAGAAGATATATAGTCCTCCCATCACAATAACCTTCTTCGAGTTTTCCTTCCAGCGATATAGGATCCTCCTTAAACTCCGCTATCCTGCTGTCAGGACGGTCTATAAGCTCTTTTATCGCAGCTTCGTCAGCGCCCACTATCGATTTTAATGCTTCCTGGTCTTCGCGATCAATGGAGCGCCATATCTTTTTTTCTATTTTGAGGAGAGAAGGATGCTGGCCGCCTACATTTATATATATAAACCCATTACTCATGATCCAACGTATCAATATTGTTGCTGAGATCATTGCGCCTATCACTATCGCTATCGTTATGCCATACGGCAGCGCGACAGCAAGCCGCTGCTGCGCGTCGCGCCAAACGGCTCCCCCTACTATTGATACAAGAAGAGCTGCTAAAATAATCTGCGCCACCGAACCAAGCCCGAATCTGCGAAGCCTGACAGAAGATACGGTAGCTAATTTATGAGATGGCGTATATACATACTCCGTCTTCAGTTTAAAAGTGAGATTGCCGAAAGGATGCTTGAACTGGTCAACCTTGTATTGCCTTATCTTGCCGGCTTCTTCCGTTACTGCCTTTCGAACGACATAAGGCTTATCTCGCAATCCATGCATAAAAGCACGGACTTTATCTGATAATTCTGCCTGGTTTAAGCCATGAGCCTGTAAAGGATCGACTCCCATATGTTTAAAGAGGGACGACAATGAAACCGCGTTGCGAAAGCTGCTCTGCAAATTTCTTGTGACATTTTGCCCAACGGCATAATCTTCCAATAGCACTATACGTTTATTGTCTGCGTCATAATACGGAGAAGCGCCTATGTCTTCTTTTGTCCTATCGGTAACAGAGACGACCATATCGGCCTTTGTGTCAATAAGCCGGCCAAGGATCAGAAAATCTTCTTCCGGATTTGCAGGAGCTTTAGCTGCCGAAGACAATACGATAATATCTTCGACACTGGCGTTCGACCATTCCGTAAACGTTCCGCTCAAGACCGGTGTCAATATCGCATCTAAGTCACCCGGTGCTGCCAGATGCTTTCCGCCCTCCAGATAATAATATGGGCCTTGTCCCCTCACGCCCATGCTCTGATAGATCCCCTGAAATTCTATTGCAATCTGATCAGATTCAAGGCCAAAAAATTTTCTCTGTTTTAATAGCTCAATTACCGCCCTGTGATTCCTAAAGCTGGCAACTATACAGACCCTTGCCTTGCAGCCGAAGGCTGTCTCTATTTTAAGAATGTTTTCCATTTGACTGCTGAATAATTCTTCGTCCAGCTCGTTCTCTCCCAATAAAATTACGTGCCCCACTTTCCCGCCTTTAAACGCTCCCAGTCCGGTATGGATGGCTGCGGACTGTTCGCCAGCGCCCAGCGCAGAAAGCGCTTCTACCGGGGCAGGTCCTTTGGACGGTGTATTAACGGAGATGTTGAGAGCCCCTTCTTGGTAGGCACCGCTATACGATCCGAAATCTTTGGCGCGCGTATTCCTGGCGAAGTCGCGTAACTTATGCTCAGTCAAACGCCTTAATTCGGGAGAAATATCAAGCAGGGAAATTATTTTCAATGTTTTATAAACCAGTTGCAAGTCATCTTCATTCCCGGTCTTTGTATCAAGCAAAATTCCGGCATAATCGAACAGTGTCTCTATCTCTTTTCCCGGCACACCTTGTATAGTACCTTGCGCAACAAAGAGCTTAAGCTGTTCTCTTGCCCATTCCGGGCTCATCCTTTTCTGGTGCTCTTTTTCGCGTGCGATACCGTCTTGAAGCCGCTTCTCAAAATCTTTATATTTATCCGGCAATGTCGCGTAAAAAGCCCTATACAAACGGAGGTATGGAAGGATGCCGTGTTTACCGCCCCTTTCCGATGCGGTAATGACCGTCTTGCCGGCAACCGGCTCATCAAGTAATCTGCCGTCCATGTTGAGGCTGAACCCTGCCCTCTGCGCCGCCTTGGTGTCGTCGCCAGGCTCGCCCTCTTTCGACCATCTTATGTTATCTCCGCTGAAAATTATGGCTTCCAGCGGAATGCCGGTCAACTCGCTTATGGATTTTAAACCATCCCCCTTGTCTGTCTTTTCATGCGTTCCGTCGATCTGGAATTCGCTCCCAAGGGTCCACTTTACGGGAATGCCTTCGTTGGCGCATCGGTCATTTAAATATTTCAGTAAGACACGGTTAAGCTCCTTGCCGCCTTTGGTCTCGTACCGACTGATCCATCCCTGCAAGGCGTCTTTGCCGATCACGGAAAAAGTAACTCCCCCTATGCGGTCATCGAAATAAGGTCCCCAGAAGCCGCTGTCATTTTCGCCAGCAAACCCCAATCTTTTATTACGCTCCACGAGTCCGAATTTTTCGACCAGATCGACGCATATTTGCTTTAGATGATTGAACTTATCGTCGCCTATCTCTTTTCTTAAATCGAAACCCGTTATGAACTCGTATCTTCCGTTACCCGGATCATAAACAAAACATCTCAAACCCGCGACCGCCTGCATAGGCATAAGGCGCATTTTGCCGGTCGCGCCGCCTGATTCGAGCCGGGCTTTGACGCGATTTGCGGTCGATTCCTCCGCATCGCCCGCTGCTGCTTCTGTGAGGAGACCGAACGGTACGTTTTCTTTTAAGCACGAGGCGATCTCTTCCGTTTCTTCGGAGGGCAGTACCGTATGGCCGGACGGTTTGATCGTCCCTTCTATATCGCTTATCCACAGCGGCGCCGTCTTATACTTATGCGATATCTCGATCATCTTCAGGACGAATGCAAGCCTGTTCGACGCTATCTGGTAATTGTCCTCCAGGGACCCAAGCCCGGGTTTTTTGCTCGGCGTTTTGATGATCTCGCCCAAGGGACCCTTAAAAACGGTCGTGCCGTTATCCCGTAATACTTTTTCGAAAGAGGGACTGATCGTAACGGGTTCCATGCCTTCTCTGGCAAACATCTCTTTTGCGGTAATTTTGATAAGAACATCCGTCTCATTCTCAATGTCGTTTACGATCACATGCGTGGCGATATCAGATATGCCGTAACCCATTCCTGCCCGAAGGGCCGCGTCTATGCCTTCATCGATCAGGCCGGGATTGCCGTCTTTGGTCGAAACCGGCAGCACAAGTATGGTGGGTTTGCCTGCCTCCTTTCTTTTGGCGAGCGCGTCCGCGATCTCTTTAACCGAAAGGAACATACTAAGATCGGTCAGAATATTTTCCGGAGCGATGACGAGCTCTTCCGCTTTTTCTATAGCCCTCAAAGCCTCCGGCACCACTGGCAAAACGGCTTTCTCACCAGTCCCCGTATTTACAACATCTATCTTAACTAGTGGACCATGTTTAACGGTTTTAAGATTCCATTGTCCTACTATCTTATCGGTAAAGACGATCGACCCATCCGGCATTTTAAGCTCTTCGGCTTCTTTCAGGTATCCCACCGGCGTTGCTTCTTTATGGCTCCATAAAGATGTATGTATGGGCACAGCCGGGGATTCGAGTATAGAGCTTACCCTGTTGAGGGCCCTGTAATATTTACGCAGGCTGATGCGGCCCGGTTTTGCCGATTCAAGAAAAGTCCCGAGCGCCAGGATGTTCTGAATGGTCACCGGCCGCGCCCTCTTGGCCGCATCTCCCCAAACGCCTGTCAGATCAAGGCCGTGGCGAGCAGCCTGGTCGTCTACTAAACGCGCATATCTTTTCAACGCTTTAAAGAACGCTATTATTTTGACGTCCTGATCGAAATTCCCCTTACTTCGCCTTAAGACGTCTTCGGCCTCATCGACAATGGCAAGCGCGCTGCGCGAACCTTTCGTCGAGCGATATAGCAAAACCTTCTCAAAATCATTCCTATGTGCGCCGGCGCCAAATCCGTACATGAACGCACCCATCGTTGGAACGGTCTTGACGAGCTCTATACCAAAGGATCTGTAAGTTTTTCTTATCATTTCATAAATCGACGGATGCCTTTTCTCAAGCCAGTTGACCAGCCGGACAAACCATGAGTGCTGCCATAGAATCTCTATATCATCCTGTAGGAGCCCTGTATTCCCGGCATTAAATCCGTGCGCCACGACGGTCTTTATGGTCTGGTCCTGCTCGACCATCGAATATCTGGCAAAACCGCGCAGTTCGGAAGCCAGCTCTTCCTCGCCTCCCAGTATCACTAGTGGGGCATCTTTTTCCAGTGCCTCTTTTTTGAGCTTAAAGACTTTCTTCGCCAGGCCGGATATACCGCCGAACCTTTTCCAAACCCCAAGGAAATAGACGAGAGGCCCTGCCCAAATTACTGCTGCATTGGCATCGATCAGGACGATCTTGTCCGGCCAGAGGGCTCTCCCTAAAAATAAGATAGGACCGAACCAAACGACATTTAATACGGAAACAAAAGCCCACGTCTGGAGCGTGTTTTTAAAAGTATTTGTTGTGTCCCCTGGTGACACTAAATACTTCTTGGCAAGGAATTCGAGAGGAATGAAAACAAATGGCGCGAAGACGCACATGTCCAGCGCCGCAAACAGGAAATTGTTATCTTTTGTCAAATGAGTCAACAACGGGAACCATGCGCCATAAGCGAGAAGCCCTAAGAGGGCGGAGCCTGCTATCGCCCAGCGAAAGACTTCGGACCGATCGACCTTTACGCCTCTTGCCGTCTGTTCCATGTAGCTTCCGCCTGCTAAAGTCGCTCCGCCAATGATCGTGCTGGCAAGCATGGTTTTCAAACTCCATGCGGAATTCTTGAAAAGGCCGGCGTAAAGATCCCCGAAGAGATAAGAAGCTCCGATGCAAACTGCGGGAACGATCGCGGCTTTAACTATACGAGAAACTGTCGATGGATGCTGCCGCCATACTGTGATGATAGCGGCGAATGCGGCAAGAAGTGCGATAAACCACCCAGCAATACCAGGCGCATTGGTCACCGTTACCAGCCAGCTCTGTATATGATCCAGAATGCCGATAACGTCTGGAGGGCCGGACGTGGACATTCCTGCATAACTTGAGTGCGCATCCTGAGATTGCGAACAGCCGGATAAGGCGGGTAATAATAACGCTGCTACAAACAGAGAAAGCAGTTCTATACGCTTTCTTAATAGATATAAAGGCGGCTTCTTTAAACTTGTAGCCTGTGGATAACCAAGCTCAGTAAGCACTTTATTTGCAATCTCGCCGAAAGGATAGCTTATCCCCGCCATCTTATGCAATATCGCGACTACGGCCCCGCCGGTCTCTTCATTAATCCTTATCAATGTGGCCTTGGCCTCTTCGCGCCTGCCTGCGTTAATAATGCCGCGATTATCTATATCGGCCAAAACAGAGAATATTAAAGGAAATATCGCGGGTATAGGCCTTTTTCCGATATTGTCATTCGCGAAATAAGTATTGACCGTGCCCTGGCCCAGCTTTATCAATTGTTCGAATGAATTTAAAATCAGTTTCAGATCACGCGCGTTCCGCCAGTTACGCCATTTTTTAAATATTATATATCCCATGAAGATCGCGCTTGGGAATACCGTAACCGCGATCATCGGCGCGTTATCCAAAAGCCATCCGCCTGCTTGATCAAATTCGCGCGGCGCATTAGATGAACATCCCGGCAATAGTGCTAGGCTTAGCAGCAGTAAAACCTTCGGGTTTTTCAGCCATTTCATGGCGTTCGCGAACCACCCCAAAATGCCTGTTCGAGGCACTTCACCTGTTTTCGTTTCGGTAGGTACTGCCTTAACTTCAGCCTGAATAGGCGATAGCTTCTCTCTTAAGCTTTTTCTGATTTGATATTTATGGGTGGCTATTTGAGGGGCTCTTGTAAGCTGAGAGGCAAATTTTATCTCAAATATATTATTGAATTTCTCCGCATTTCCTGCGGCCATTTTTAGTTCCCCGTCAAGCATAAGACGCGTTATCATCAGCCCTGTTAAAATTTCCTCAGATTTTGCACGCGCCTTTTTCATCTCTGCATCTTTATCAACATTTTTTATCTGGCCGGCAAGACGGATATTAGAAGAAGGTTGAGGTATTTGTTGTGCGGGAAGGCTATCATTGATTTCAAAAAGAATAAGTCTCTTAAAAGCTTCGTCTTTATCTATTGCGGCGCGGCTTATGTCGAGGCCTGCGGCCCTGGCAGCCGCGATGAAAAGCTCGAGCTTCTCGGCATTGGAAACGACTTTGCCTGCGCGCCTGGCGACGCGGTCATTTATGCGTTCGATGGCGCGGTCAATGACTCTAGCCCGTAAGTTCGTGTCATATGGTAGATTTAAACCTGCGCTCTTTCTCGCAGGAAAGTCGTCTGTGAGAAGGGCTATGGTATCCTTATGAAGAACTTCCGTTACCTTTTTGCCTAAATCTTTGTCTCTTTTATTCCCTTTCTGCTCATTTCTTCTTTCAAACTCGGCCAGCGCCTTTGGCCGGACTGTGCCTGCACACCATTTTCCTTCGGCATCCTGCGTAAACTCGACCGTTGCAGATAACCCGTTTGAAAAAGTATTCTGCACTATTATGCTTTTTTTGCCATCGACCTCAACGGCGCCGGCTATGAAGTCCGCTTTTGAGGTCTTGTCTTCTTCAATATTTACCGATTCGACCTCGACAGATTCAACGCCGCCGTTCGGCTTAAAAGTGACTTTGGGCGGCTTGAATCCCCATGCCTTCGCGAGGATATCGGGATCTATCGGCCTTGTCTGGCCTTTCCACTCGTAATATTCGCGCGTAAAATCCTGAAGCCACGTCTTCAGAAAAGGCCGTGCAGAAATATTCTTATCAAGTTGCAATCCGGCTGTTCTTAAAAATTTCATGGCAACGGAATAGTATTGCGCTTCCCTGAATTTTTTCTCATCCCCTTGATTGAAATACGCCTCGACCGCAATGGTGTATTCGCCGGATTCCAGAAGCTCCTCGTATGGTTGTTTCTTATTTGTAAGGATCGCTATATAGGGACGTTCCTTACCTGCTTCGAACTTAGGCATAATAACCAGATATGACAGGCCCTTCTCTTTCATCAGCTCGCCTAAACCTTTAGAGTGATAACCGCCGGTGATGAGCGCCGCAACGTGCTCGCCGTTCTTTCTCATCGCGGAAACGGTATTGGCTAGCATCGCATTATTGCGCTTCTGCGCGACTTCGTAGAAATCAGTCGCTTCTTTCATGCCGTCAAATATCGTATCGAGATCGTAGGTGTGGTTAATATCGATATTATATTTCAGGCAATTCTGCTTGATGAAATCACTGATAAGCGCCCTGTCGAGATAGCGCTTCTTTGCGGTGAAGAGATTGTAATCATTATTAGTGAGCGATACCTGAAAGAGCTTCTTCATCATGCCTGCTTCTGTGACAATATTCTGCAGGGTGCGCTCATCGTCATTACGAAATATCTTTTCTCGTATATAATTTTCCAGAGAATCCACCTCTTCGAATATCTTGAGGACATCCACCTCTTCGTAAACCGTTATGTAATCGGTAAAGCGGATAAGATTCGGGTATGCTTGAGGGGATATCCCGGCGCCTTTTGCCAGGTCTGCAAGATAGCGGTGGAATTCGGTTTTTGACAGCGCCCCTTTTTTGAATGCAAGGCTCTGCAGTATAAGTTTCTCGAGATTGTCCTTAGGAAGCGCCTTTGTTAATTCTTCTATCAGCGTTTTTCGCTCTTCGTTTGCTTTTGTAAAATCTATCGTCTTTTCAAGCTCCGATGCTTTCAATAGTATGGATATGTTCTCGAATTTTGCAAGCTCAATGCTATGAGCTTTCGAGAATTTCGATACAAAATCCCAATATTCGACAAACGATATCTTTTTATCGCGATGCAGATCGGATTTTTCATTAAATTCCCGGAGGCTTTTGGAATATATTTTAGGCTCGAGCGAGCGAAGAACGCGCACAAGAGATCCCGTATTTGCAATACACTCGGAATTTTTCGCCATTACCTTCCTGAAGGAGTCGAGATTCGCCTGGTAGAGACTATTATCCTCGATGCCGTAGAGCTTTATCTTTTTATCGCTCGTTACCGAGAAGAATTCTCCGGCTGACATCTTACCTCTGCGCATAAGGTAGTCGGCAGTATCTTTACGGACATCCTTATCGGGAAGGCTTCGTAAGAATGTCGTATCAAGCGGCCCTTCGGCGCCTTCCAAGGCTACGATATTCATATCATAATTATTAGCTAAGGTGTCCAGAAGCTGGACTATCGAATTTTGCGCGGATAAAGAGGCGTGTGCGTCCTGGATGTTAATTATTACTTCATTTCCGCCATTGGAATACACATCCTGTGTCGTGGCGATATTTTTGGGGATATTTATACGGTCGAGAGGGAGCTTTACATTCGTCTTTACATCGGGCTTGGCGCTCTCCCAGATCGGAGTACCGCCTTGCGCCCATGTTATGTCATAAAGGACGAAAGTAAAAATTAGGATAAACGCGAGAGTCTTGAACCAAAAACGATAGCGTTTGCGCCAATCGATCATGCCATAGGCGTCATCGCATTCGGCTTTATTCTGCCAAGTGTCGTCCATTACCTCTTTCCAAGTGTTTTGCCAAGCGTTTCTAAAAGTGTTTCGCCAAGTATTTACTTTTTTATCTCTCAATTTTGGTAGGTAGAGATAAAAAATCCCTATTAAATCAAGGGATTTGCAACTATTTAAATCTTGCTTTTTCTAAATTTACATAATTATATCATATTATGAAGGCTTGTCAATATGTTAATTCTGACTTTTTTATACCTTAAAATATTAAATAATGGGCCTTTGCCTGCCGGCTGCTTGGCGGAGACCGACAGGCAAAGGCCTTCATCACGCCTATATTAGCGCGGGATGATAAAACAAACTGCTTATGCGGCTATCAAGACTCTCTCGTACTGCTCCATCTCGATGCGCAGTTGTTCAAAGTCAGCTTTTTCTATTCTCTTTATCATCAATCGCCATGTTCCTCTGCGTTCGATAGCGATGTAATTTTGTTCATCGGGTTTGGTGATCGTTTCCCACTTAGCGATAGCTTCGCATGCGGCATAGTAAACATTCGGACCGGCAACATCTCCCTCGTATTCAAGCAAGACCGTCCCTATAGGCACATCCTCTTTTATTCTGAATTCATTGAATTTATCGGCGATGACGATCCTTCGAGGTAATTCTTTTTTCTCCCGAACGAATGAATCCACAGCTGCCTGCTGTATCTTTAAGAGCGATGTGCTCTTACCGACTATGATTAAATGTTCCGGTTTCAACACATCGTCTATCTCTTCCTGTTTCAATAGTTCGGCCTTATCGGCTATTTTGTCTTTCTCTTCGTCTCTTGGCACAAGAACGATCCTGAGAGCCCCTTTCTTGCCTCTGTGGGCCTCGGCCTGCAATTTAATCTCGGCGACCGAGTAGACAATAATGGTCTTGAGGTCATCATTGGTTATTTGAGCGGAGCTGGCTACACCTACAAGCTTCGGATTAACATTAGCGTAGCTCTTATGAATATTGCTTTGTCTTAAGTTATACACGCTTAGTTCGCCAATCATGGGCCTGATGCCCGGGAAATGCTTCGCCATTATCGCCCTTAGGTTTGCCACTGCCCTGGCGATGTCCTGCCTGACGGTATCTTTATTCTCTGCTGTAAATTTAACCTTTTGCGAATCTACCGCCTGTCGGAGCGCCTGATCCGGACTATCAGGTTTTTCCATCTCGGCAGCTAATGCCTGCACCCTGTTCGCTAATTCCGATTCGGTAATATTGCCATCATCCTTGATCTCTGCAAGAAAGGCGTTGGGATACAATTGTCTCAATTTTCCCAGGTTCGCTTCTTCGTCCGTACCTTCTAATTTTATAAGTTTTATGTTACCGGCATTCTTATTCATCCTATCGATCGCATCTTGCGGGATCGACGGAACATTGGCGCCGATGACTATTGATGCTGTTTCTGTGGTTTGGGGCTGTGCGATTTTCAAAGCCCGTAGGATGGTGCGACTGCCTTCGGAATTATTGAGTGCTATTAATAACCCCTCAGCCGGAAGGAAACGAACTTCGTTTTCCCTCCATACAAGGTTAGTATCTACAAAGGGCGCATTCCACCCAAGACCTGCACACGCCTGCCTGAACGAGCGCTCGATTCTTTTACTCAGGAGCTTTTCTACATCGCTACCGACGGGCGAGTTGTCTCTCCGCGCTATCATAACTGCTAAGTTGTTACGGATATAAACCGTATCAGACGGATCTATGCCTAAGGAATTACACGCCCCCATGAGTACATCTTTTGCGTAGCCTGCATGATCTGCGGTTAGAATACGCCTGTCGCCCTTCTCTTTGCGGTCCTTAAATTGTTCGGATGTACCAAGATCAGCATGCATCAGGGTACCCTTACCTGCCGTCATATCATAGACAATGACGTAATTACACTGGACGGCATCTTTCTCAGGCGCAACCTGATCGGCCTCGGCTAATATCAAATCTGCCAGATATTCATTCTGATTAGAAGAATCAAATATTTTCGTTTTTGTAAGGTGGTCTCCATTCCACAACCGATCACCGTATTGTATCTCTAAAGTTGCGCGAAGCGAGTCGGGATCTTCGAGAACACTTACTTTTTCAGCAAGATTAGCTTCGCCGCTATCGAAAACAGGCGTGGCGCCCATGGCTCTGATCTCCGCAGGCTTCCCGGGTGAAATCGGCAGCGGAAATGCCTCTTCGGTGATATTAAGGCCACTATAGCTTATCATTTCCGCAATAAAATTATTCCTTGTCCGCCTCCATTCATCTTTCAACATCTCGAGTTCGGGAACATCAGTGTCAAATTTGCGGCTAGCGCGCTTTTCCAGTATCGTCATAAGCTCACTGTCCAAGGCAATTATATCGTTACGAATGTTGCTCTCTCCCTGAGCTATCTGTTGGCGAATCTCGCCGATATCTGTTTCTATAAATCCTATGTCTATCTCCAGCCTATCCTTTTCTTGTTGTTCTTTAAACGAAAGGCTTGCCTGACTACGAAGGACCGCCAGCCGAGTTTCCGCGTTATCTGCCTCGGAACGCAATTTGACTATATCTGATTGCAACGCTTCAATATATTTACCGGTTTTAATCTCATCTCTAAGCTTGGCTATCTTTGCCTCTATCTCATCCTGCGCTACCTTCAGATCTCTTCCGTTCTCCTCCCATTTCTGTTCTCCATCTATTATTGCCGTGAGCTCTTTACCCTTCATCCAATGAACTATGGAGTTTAAATTTTGGAAATAGTCGCCGGATTTATAGTATGGAGATAATGGCCTATCTGTGCCATCTCCATTACGCATCTTTATTCGTTTAGCAAGTTTCCCGCTTCTATTTTTGCTCTCCTGCATTATCATATTTAAACAGTGGTAAAATACATTACCAACGTGCCTAGACCGCGGATTTGTTATAAAGATATCACTCAATTCATTATATCTGTTCGGGCTTGTCAGGTTATCGTTGCCCCAATTATTCACAAAAGTTACCCAGTGGTATAACATGTCCCGGTTTACCTGAGAGAAGGCTATGAAAGCATCGGTTGGTCCTTCCGCATGTAAAAGTTCGTGAAAAAGCCTTTCTGACAATACCAAAACAAGCGTAGTCCTTACAAGCTCTTCCGCGCGAGACTTATCCTTGATGTTTTTACCCTCTGTTATTATTTCGCTTACGAGACTTTTGTTGGCTATTATTGCCGTTACGTAGTTATAAAATGCGGATGACAACACAATCTTCAGGCTCGTAATATTCCCATCGGCATCCCTTTCCACTACACGGGCTGACGTCCAGGGACAATGCGACGAAACGTAAATCTCGGCATGTTTTATTTTCCTTAATGTCGCTAACGCGCCATCCTTCCATAATTCGCTTAGATGGCTGTTAACAGCAATATTTGTGGTCCCGGTAAATACGGCATTCAGCGCATCCTGTAATATAGATCGAGTCTCAACATCGGCGTCTATAATCCGTCCTGTATTTGTATCTATAGTTGCTATACGGCCGCGTTCATTCTCGTTGGGGTTGCGTAATTGCTCCGCCAATAACTTCAATTTCGCGTCACGCTCTTCAGGTGTCATTTCCTCACCTGTGCTGAGCGGCTGAACTTTTCGTACAGGCTGCACTTGAGGCTGCGCTGAAATATTTACGGGTGTAAGTTTAATATCCACGCCGGCCTCGAAGCCGCTCATAACATAAACATTCTCCAGGCTAAGGCCGCTTTCGGAGATCATGCCTATTACCTTATTAACATTTTCTTCGGCGCCCGCAACAATGATATACAAAGGCCTTGCCGGATTCGCCGCCTGACGGTTCCAGAGTATCTGGTTCTTCGGCGATCTTTCCCAGTATGCATCTCTATCACTAAGCGATCTGTCAAAAGAATTCGCATTGATCGCAACAACCTGAGGAAGCCTATCGCCTTCCGGCTTCACGGTAAGCTGTAACAAGCGGGCGACCACACGATCAAATTCATAAATGTCGAACCTGCTATGGTATTCCTTATCCTGATTATCAAGAGAATAAGAGGCCGCCGCCTTCAAAGCCTCTACATCGGTATTAGGCCCAAGTTTTATCGGACTTGCGCTTCTTTCCAACACTTCATCAACCGACGATACTAATTCCGAACCTCTGCCGAGCGCCGTCATCCTTTCGAAGTCGAACGTTGCGGCCTTTCGCTGTGTATCGAGAGGGGCTATGGTAACGTCTATACCTGCAAGCAACAATGCCCTTACGCCGTTGCTGATAACACCTTTGTGTGGGTCGAGCGTAGCTATAACCACTTTTCTTACACCTCGGTTGATTATCGCTTTCGCACAGCCATCGCAGGGTTCGAGCGAGACAATGAGCGTATAATCCGGCCAATTTGTTCTGGCCGAAATTTCAGCCTGCTCGAATGTATTTATCTCGGCATGATCGTATCGTTTACCGGTAGCCGCATTAAGAACGGATGGCCCCGTCTGCTCTCCCAGCGTTATTTCGCCGCCGTCTTTATCTACGAGCATTGCGGCTACGCCTAATGTATTAGGTCCAGCGTTCTGAACGGCCGCTTCAAGCACTCTATTCATATGCTGCAGCAGGCGTGGATCTGTCTCTATCTGCAGGCGAGCTGTTGTTGTGGGGCCGGTTTTTTCAGATGGCATTTGCACTGTCTGCGTCGCACCAGGCGCTTTGTCCGCATTAACAAGTCGGTTATAGTAACGCATGGCGATCGCAAGAATTACGCCGCCAATGGATAAAGCCAATAATCCTATTCCGATTACTGTAAAATCATATTTTGCAGCTCCGGCAACCTTGGATACTGCATCCTGCCCAAAAGCAGTAGTTGCCACCAGCAATATGATGAACGAAAGGGCTGACTTGAAGATCGGCTTTATAATAGAAGGCTTTGCTTCGCTTGTCGGCGCCTTTTCCTGCGCTTTAGGCGGCTCTGATTGCATTATATTCTTTATATCTTCTGTGGATAATACGCTCTTAATATCCGCATGGCGATCTCTCATATTTGCTACATTGGATGACTTAAGGATGTCCATCTGGAAGCCGCCATATTTTATACCGTTCCCTATAGTTAATCCCACAAGGGCACCAGCGTTGTCGCCATTTTCATCAAGCAAATGTCCAATAAGCATTCCTGTCACCGCAAGGCTACTCTCTTCATATGCTATAGAGAACGGCTCGCCGTCAGCAGTCTTTCCTATCAGGACGATCCATCCGTCATCCATAAAGATAAGACCCGTGAAGTCCTTGTTAATCGTGTTGGCCGGATGCTCTTTGGCGTAGCTAACTAGAAGCTTACCTGAACCATCTTTGCTATTTAGTAAATCAGCAAGCTTATAGTTCTCCTGGATAGCCTTGAGGGTGTTTTCAGCTTCCTTGCTACTTGCAGAGGCTTTAACTATGCCTGTGGCCTTTATCAAATCCATGTACTTATTTGCTATATCACCATGGCTTATGTTAAGCGTCTTGAGCTTAGCGTTTTCCTGGAGCCTGAGCTCGGCCACTTCTTTGTTCGTCAAATATTTGACATATCCTTTTGAATAAATAGCTTTGGTGTCGAGCCCTAGTGCTAAAAGTATTACGGCGTTTAAGATAAAAACGGCTGCGAATATGCCTATAGCGGTCCCTATCCTGGCAATCTTTTTAATAGGCTGGTTATCTATGGGCTTGTCATTGCAATACACGATAAGCGCACTGATTATAGCGCTAATGATCGATAATAATAAACCGAAGCCGATGAATGTAAAATTATACTTTGTCGCATCGGTAAATCCGGCATCCTGTCCAAAAGCAGTAGTTGCCACCAGCAATATGATGAGCGGAAGGACTGACTTGATAACCGGCTTTATGTACTGCATTAAGAGCCTTCCCGCGCGTTCATACGCAGAAGGTAAGCCTACTTGCTGCGTCTTGGGCGGCGCGCGTTTTGCCAAAACGGAGATGGACATGAGACGGTCCCTGCCCTGAAATGATGGTATAACACTGTAACCACCCATATTCATCATAGCATCGGCGCCATTGTCAAAAATTATCGCGCTTACAGCGCCGCGCAGTCTCATCATATCTTGCGCTTCTTTGAACGTTATTCCGATCCTGTTTGATTTTCCTGCAACTACATTCCACAGGAGACGGCCGTCTTTATCGATGCCGACTATGTTATGCGGATTGATGCCGCGAGCAAATCCTACCATGACAATTTTATTCTCCGCGCGATCGATATAATAGGTATGATAACCGACTTCCGATATCGCGCTAACAGGAGCGTATCCTTTTTCCTTAAGGCCTAGTTCCAGCTGCCGTATCTGCTCTTCTGAAAGCGGAACGCCCTTCTCCTCAAGTTTTAACGGCACCGGTTCTTCATGTATTGCCTTGGCTAACATCTCTTCATGCACCAGGCCTTGCGCATCATAGAATTGGCTTACGCCAAAATGCACACCTCCGGTGGCTATGAATGGGAAATCGAGATAATGCCTGACGTCGTAATCATGCCAGCAGTTAGCGGCGATGTCATATGATTCAGCTTCTCCGCCAGGGCTCTGCCTCAGCACACCTATTCCGGAATTGGCAAAAATGATCTCACCGGTTATATCTTTACCTGTCGACGCCTGAATAACTTTCTCATCAGCCGTATACTTCACTTCTTCGATAGTATAATGATCGCTTCTGTCTGCCCATCGTATGAGCGACGGATAACTCCTGCTCATGCCCTTATGGATAAGCTCTTTTTCCGACATAACGGCGTATAATTTTCCATCAACATATGCCGCGAGGGCCGGATTGGCAAGTATGTTGCCATTCCCGACAAAACCGAGCACCTGAAGATCGGGATGATTCCTGGCAAATTCTTCCATGTAACGTTTTATTGTCCAGACATCTTTACGCGCATTTTCATAATCGGGAGCTTTATCATAGACTTTTTGGACGCCTTGCCCGGCAAGCTTATATTTGTGATACATGCCCTGAGGGTCGTCTCTCAACATTCCGTAGTTTTCTTCCATATTCGTCTGGAACATCGGGACAACAATAACTTTAGCAGGGTTGAGCCGGGTATCAGATATTACTGTAGTCGGACCACGTTCACTCGTGAAAGATTCCATGCTTACAAGGTTATTCGCTTCTATAAATAGCTTGTCTTCGTCGGAAAGCACATCTGATTCACGCGCTTTCGCAACCTCGGACATAATGACACTATCTTTATCGGTTATTAATCTTGCAATAACTTCAAGCGGTTCCCGGGTCTCTCTTTCAAAGATTGCGTTGCATCCTTTCGTCCTGCCGATCCCGATCAGAGTGTTCTCAATATAAGAGAATGTCTCGGGGAAATTCTCAACACGGTTTTTGCCTCTCTGACCTATTTGAGTATGCTTATTGTTGCCGTGTTCAAACATATCCATAACAAATATCAGGAACATTATGCGCAGCATCGCTTCAGGAGAAATGCTGAATTGGCCTTTGATATTCGGAAGGTCTTTCAAGAATGCCTTTAGATCTGCGTGGTATTTGAGTATTATTCCCAGATCCGTGGATACGGTTACGCCTTTTTCCTTCAGGATCCTGAACGTGCAGTAGGGCACATCAAATAGCGAATATGATACGTCTGTTTCCGCCGGATCAATGTCTCTTCCAAGAACCTTGGTTAGCCCGTCCCTAAATAACTGGTATTTGGCGTCTTCATTCAACAATGACACTACGGTGCCTGTCAGGCCGGCTTCGCGCTCTATAAGAGCGTCAACAGCCGTCTTCAGGGAAGGCTTGTCAGGAAACTCCGCGCGTATCCTTTGTGAAAATGCAAAGAATATCTCTTCGTGCTGCGCACGCGGATCAGCTCCGACGTCGTGTAGAATGGAGCCGTACTCCAGGAGCTTAAGCTCTGCGCCTGATAGGCCAAGTTCCCGGCCTATCTTCATATTCATTGCCGTGAATCGGGTGGTATGCTCCTTTATAAACCCATGGTTAAAATCATTGCTGAGCTCTCCGGCCGGAATGCTAAATGCATCTTTAGTCAATTGGCCCGCAACTATCGTCTTGCGAGATAGTGCGGTTCTTAAAATAAGCGGCAATATATTGTAGATAAATCTTAAATTGAGGAAACTAGCCCGGCCGCGCTCGGCCCAGGTCGCGCCGATCTCTTTGGCGCCGTTTATGTGGGCGAATTCGTGGCGCAGGATCTGTTTAAGATATGACCTGTTCTCCGGCATTAATAAGGAAGGTGCGATATAAATATAGTTCGAATCACTGGTGGCGATCTTGGGAGGCGATGTTCTGAATAATTCAAGAAATGCCTTTAACCAATTATCCGGCATGTCTGAGGCCGTCCACACGAGCGAACGCACCATATCTTTTGGTATGCCGAGTTCGTCCAAAACCGGATTCAATTCAGCAAGTTCGTCATTATCGCCAAATACACCCCAACCGTTTGCCCCGATCGTTCCTTGCGTATTCCTGAACATAGAAACATTGCGCCTGTCCATCCTTGCCTTAACATGCCTCCATGCCTCGAAGACAAATCCGAATCCGGAGATAGCCATAATTGAGGCACCTACGCCTAACTGCGCCAAGGGACTTAAATCGATACCGAGCGCATGAGCAATTAACGCTATCAGCCCGAAGAGCGACAGCCCCATCAAAACAGCGCCAATAGGCTTCACCGGCTCAAGCGGCTGTTTGCGGACAGCGCCGTCAACCTGATTTAATCGAGCTTCTAAAGATTTGAGTTCCTGGCTTGGTATGTTTTTGCCGGATTTTAGTCTTCCCTGCAACTCTACCAGGACACTTTTTGCAAATTTGAGCTCTTGTTCGGCTGTTTGTTTATCGCCTTTTTTGACAGCCTCTTCGGCATCGCTTATGTCTTCTTTTGCCTCCGCCAATAATGCCGCGCTGCCGGCATATTTAATATCGTCTTCAGAAACTATTTTTTCGATCGATCCGGTCATCTTCTGCAGCGAGCGCTCGACATCAGATTCTGTTAAGTTGCCGATTGTCTTAACCGAAGACGGTATCGATAATATATGTGAGGGATAGAATTTGATCGTGCCTTTAAATGGCAGGGCCCTATCGCCCCATACCTTTATAATAAGAACCTTAACCCTGTCCGGATTAAATACGCGCGCTTTATCCTGGGGCCTCGTTGCCCATTGTCCTATATACGAAGGTTCGATAAGTACGCTGGCGCTCTGGTTAAGGGCGGTGTCCTTTACGGTATTGTAGGCTGTGTTGCCATTCTCGTCGACTGCCAGAGCCTGGATATCGCGGTCCCAGCTCTTGTCATCAGACACAGCAAATGCCGTAATGAACTGATCGCCGTTGAGCGAAATCGCTTCAGGGAAGTGGATCTTGACAATAACGCTGCCCGCGTTTTTGCCCTGTGCGGCGCCGGCCATATTGACCTTGAGATCGAATGAACCGTCATTGCCTTTATTTATTACATTTGCCTGGGCATTATCGCTGTCTATCTCCACCCTTTGCCCCTTAGATTCATCGGGCAGGGCCGCTCTGCCTTTACCAAAGATCGAATCATAAAGTTCGGGCATGTTATGCTTGAGGCAGAATACGAAGAAATGTTCTGCCATTTTGTTAAATCTTATTTTTTCTTCATTATCAATATATACATCTTTATTTATAGCTTTATGCTGTGCCTTTATTCCTGCTATGATCCACTTAAGGAACGTTTTGGCATTCCCCGAATCGCCTCTTTCCATCAATCCGTCCAACGCTTTTATCTTTCCATCTATCCATCCTGCCTGATCCACCGTATACGGGTCCATGAGCAAAATGTTCTCGGTCTCATCAAGAGACGGGGAAGTCACCCGGAGCAGATCGGATTGGAATTCGGCCTCAATCCCTAAAGACGCCTGACGCTTTATCATGCGCGGGATAAGGTCCTCGTTGATAAGCGGCTGAAGCATGTTTATCAATAGCGGCACGATCGTAAGAGTGATCGTAAACCAATGGATGTGACGGAAATTGTTGAGCGCCCTTAATCGATACCATAAGTCTTTTCTTTGTCCCAGTCGTGGGGGCGGCAAGTCCTGCCTGCCGCGCGGCCAGAAGTTCTCACCCTGATACGGATAGAATGTCATAAATAAGTTAAGTGCTCCCGCTATCGGCAGATGCATGAACATTTCAATGACAAGCGGCTGAAGCACTAAGAATCCAGCGGCATGACGCGGCCTTCGCCCGATGGAACTGGCTCGCCGTAAATTATTGCGTCTTATCGGAATGCGGCTCAGGGTCTGGGTTATTATCGTTATGGCTACAAGGCCTATCCCAACCCAGAAAACCGGCAGCCCTATTGCGGCATATAGCCACCCATATTTCATAAGCGAAGCGGCTGATAGCGCTATCGCAGCGCCTGCAACAACGTTCATCCATGGGAGCCTTACATCGCCCCGCACACGCGCCTGAAGGTTGCGCGCATATACGATAGCGTTTCTCAGGGCCCTATGGTATATCTCAAATTGTTCATTATTAGTCAGATTTATATTTATATTTGCGCGGTTTCCCCAGTTAGCGTTAAGATCATCCCATCCAAATGTTGTATTGTTATTTTGTAAGGCTCCGCGCGCGGTGCCAAGCGCTAACTGCGCATTATGTATGTACCTTTCCAGGAACCGAATTACAAATTCATCATCTGAGAAACGGGAATAATGCTCGCTTACTATTCTATTGGGAACAATTTGGTTTATAGGAACAGTATCTGCGCCCATTCCCGCTATTCCTATCATGGGCGTATCGCCTGACTCGCATAATAGAACTCTCATCGCTTCCGTGGTAGACTCTTCATCCTGTATGTCATGCTGAGCTGTGGCAAGCATTCCCTGGACCGTCTGTAGGAACGGTGGTATGAAAAATACTATGGCGCCTATCATCGCGATGGGCAGCCAGCCGTTCATCGGCGGTATGTATACACGCAAAAATTCCATTCCATCTGCAATAAGCGCGCCTATGCCGCTGCCTATCAACGGAAGATCCGGGCCTCCCATCGAACCGAGCAGCGAAACACCGTACACAATTGTAAGAAGCAAAGTGGCAAGCGCCGCCATTGCGGCAGGAGTGGACGCCGAAAGGTATGCCACGTGCTGAAAACGCCAATAACCCATTTGTTTTACGGGATCTGTCTGCCACTGCGAATTGTATTTCCAGCCCGTAAAGATAAGCAGGTAATTAATTATATGCCCTATATAGTAGAAGATCATGCCTCCTGCCAAAAACCCTATGGAAGCTGCCACAAGGCCCTGCAATATAAATCCGTGTGCGCTGCCGAACACAGACCATCCAATAGCCAGTCCAAGATGCTGGCCCAGGAACATGAATAAGGCCGCAGGGTGAGCCAGAATAACTGCCTGCGTCTGCATTATTATCCATCTTGACCGTTGCCGCCACCATGGTGCGCCGTCCGGCACTAAAAGATCTTCTAATATCTGGTTAAAAGGACCTGCAAGCCTCGTAGCGCAGAGGCCATAGAGCGCGAGCCTCCTGCCGAGCTCTGAATCCTCAATTATGTTGTGCTTGTCCCATACACCGTTAATCTGATAAGTGTTCAAATATTTTCTAAAAAGAAAAGAAGGTATGATTATCCGCCATAATCTCGGACTTGTCATGACGCGTATCGGGTGAATGATCAGATGGATGATAACTCTGATAGGAAGCGGGAAACGCGCATAGGATTCGGATATCCTGGTCTCTTCGGCGCGTATGTCACGCCTTAATGGCATAAACAAGTCCTGCAATTCAGCCCTTTCATTAAAATATGCATCGTGGCTGCCGTCAGGATTCAGGGATTCCCCTGCCAGCATCGTCCACCTGAAACCATTGCCGGTGCCTCCCAGGAAGAGGAATCCAAATATGGTCTGCCCTATCTGAACAAATGTATGCCACATCAGATAATCGCTGTGCGACATATAAGTCGTCTTACCGCTCTTTATTGGGACAAGCCGTAATTCCGACTGGACTATCGAAGGGACTTTTCTAATCCTGAACTCGGATTGAACAAAATGATCGGCGTTGGGATATATACGCGTGAAAGATGAAAGCATATACGCGGCCCTTTGACGCGCGTTACCTCTGGCATTTGCAGGATTACGCCCTGCCCACAAGCCGAGCATAAATACCGTCCAATGGTATGTAAGCCTTAGCTTCCAACCTTGCCCGCTTATCCCCCCGAATTTAATTCCCCATCTCGTTCTGTCAGTGGCATTGCGCCGTCCGGCAAGCTCATCTTCTACGGTCCGTTCATACAACCGCCAGAGCAATGCTTTAGACTTGAGAAGAAGCGCGCCAAGCCTGTCTTCCTGGTCGACAAGCTCTACAAAGCCGGGCGCGCGCAGGCCGCGTTCGGCAAACCACTTCTTAAGATATTGCACCGTCTCGACATCGAGAACGGGTTTCATCCTCACCTTTTTTGGATTCTTGCCGAGATTTATGCCACGGTTCGATCCTTGGTATATTATTATTCTGTCGGCATATTGTGTAAGAATGCCATTCTGCATCTCTCTTGTAATAGCATTAAGGCCGCGCTCATCATCGTCATCCATGCACAGAGCTATATAAACGCGTCCCTGATATGTATGAAGGGCGCTTTCAAGTGTGGCACGGACCTGTTCCGCGGAATCTCCAAAAACCGTATCCATGAGGACAACCGGCTCAAAGATCTCTTCTGCTATTGCCGGAGTGTTGGCTATATTATCAAAGTCGGTAATGCTGAGCCGTTCCGTTATATCCATATTTGTGCCGCGGTGTGTACGGGGATCGACGAGAGCCTGGCTTACAGTACCGTCCGGATTTAAGATACCGGCCATATTATACCCATGTTGGGCAAGAACTCTTACGATACGCTCTCTATCACGGACGTTATTCACCACATTTGCAATATCGAGGGCGCTTATCGAAGAGCGTCCGTCAGAATCTCGACCCGAAATCCTCATGCGATATGTAAGCCAATCCGAAAGAGGTTCATTTGCCAGGAGACGGCGCCATCGTCTTAAACCGGTATATGAGCGCGCTACTTCATCATAGATGGCCCTGACATCTTCATCGGCGCCTATCTCTTCCTGACCTTGCTGACGGTTCCTTATAATATCGGGTAAGTTGCCGCGCTTGTCCTCGCGGATCGCGGCCCTGATGGCCCTGTTAAGCAATTCGCGCAAAAGACCCGGCCGTACGAAATCCCCGATATCTTCATCGCGGATCGCATTTGCGTGCTCCCTTGACACCGAGTAGATATAACGGACAATAAATAGCACGCCTGCCGCAATAAGCCCTATGACTAGATAATGGTTCATGCCGGAAAACAAACTGCTAAGCTTTATATTACCTACGGTGATGCTTTCCCTAAAATGATAGATAAGATATCCGGTGCTTGCTGTAAATAAGACGGTCAATTTTCTTCTTGTCTGTGGCGCGTATCCCGCCCCAAACAGGATGTATTTAAATATGCCTACTACTGTGAGAAAACCTACCACAGCCGCGACGAGCTCCATGACACCAAAAGAACCGGCGTTAAGGACCTTCAAGTCTTCCACCATATGAGAAGCGGCCAAATTCAGGCGTATGTGATAGGCAAGGCTTGTTACGGCATAAGCTATTCCTGAAAATATGGCCAAATGCCAAAAATGGCGCTGCCAGAATAATTTAGGATAGCTGGTATTATCCGGATTGGCGCCATACCTGCCATCGACAGTTCTTACCGAGAGATCCAGGGTTGTCTGGTCGCGCTCTGTGACAAGGGCGACATTCCCTCCCTCTTCATGTATCTGCTGAACCCTGAGACGTAACTTAGCTAGATTAGCATAGATGTTATTGAATGGAACCAGCGGGTGGACCGGATGAAATTGCGGTAAAAATGAATGCGTGTGATATTCCCTATACCCGTTTCGTTCTTGTCCGGGAGCTATGATAGGATATGCCGGATTATCGTTTGCCGTCCCCGGCATGAGGCCGACAAAGGGCGCCATACTTCCTGCGTTGGCCTGATAATAATCCGGGCCTTTTGTATAGAATGTTGGCATGACATCGGCTCTCTGCTGGTCCGGCGGATACTGGGTTCGCGAGAACAATTCATAATTAGGATGAGCCTTCATGAACTTTATCCAGGCATCGCAGTAATCAAGGTATTCCGGGAAATATATGGTATGCGTGGTTATCTCTATGGCATTGTCGGGATTACCTTGGGGCGGCTCTTCCGGGAATTTCAGCATTTCTCTCCATTGCTGCGGCGTAGAACCGTAACCCCCGTTAGTAACTAGATTGCCGTAATACGTGCGAAGCTCTCCTATCTCTTGTTCCATGAGGTCAAGCGCTCTTGCTTTCATCCTCGCCCTGAGCGGCGGAATGAGCATTAATACTATATCGCCGAAGAACTTATATCCATTTGTAACGGCTATTAAGAATAACAACCCGCCGAGCACCCAGATCCCCGGACCGTAGCCCATAAAGTATCCTATAGAATTTGCTCTTATCGCATTGATAATTAGAAAAGAGGAGCCTGCAATAAATGTTATGAATGTATAAAATCTAAAACGATAATCTGGATAGTGCGGACCTGCACCAGCTGCCGGGCGCCCGAATCTATACCTGAAAGGCTCTATCGTTCTGTATACATCCCACATCGTCCCTTGCATATGCCTGATAACACCTCCCATCTCTCTCCACATATCTCCATAATTCTGGCTTGGAGGATTGATAGGAGGCACTGTAATCATCGGGGGTGCGAAGCGATTGGAATTTCGAAAACGGCGATCTCTTATAAAGGTCCCAAATATCCCAAAGTAGCCATCAAGTAATATAATACCGGCATAAAAACCAAGCCACCATATGGTAGTGGGTATATTTAACAGGACTTGCTGGATATTTCCCGCTATCCCCGTGATAGCACTCGCGTTCCCCGCATTGGCTACCTGATTTCCCGCGCAACCCGAGAAGCATAAAGGAATAAATGCGATCAAGATCAGCCATTGAAAAAGATGCCCCACAGATCGCGATTTAGTCGTTTCTTTCTTTATTTCTTCCTGGACTTTATCATAAGATTCTCCGTTAAGGCGCGCTGCTCGTGACTTTATAAGAGCCGCTGTTTCTGCAGCCGTAAGCTTACCTTCGGAGACAAGGTTCGCGAACATCGTAAGGCTCTTTACGAATAGCTTCATCCTTTGCGTCCCAGACTGCGCGCCTTCCTTCTTTTCCTGCGCAGCTAAATAAGCTTTAAGCTCATCGCGCGAACCTGCTACTGCGGTAAGCGATTCGATAAAACTGTCAAGATTAAAATCTTCTCGCGTTACAGACGACCAATATAATATAGTGCTGATAAGAAAGCCTTCTGTATCATCCGTAGGCATGTTCCAGCTTTTCAATGCTTTTTCAAACGCAGCCCTCACCTTTTGAGATTCCGAGAGCATCGATACAAGTTGTCCGTTACTAACGGGATTCTTTATCTTTATGGTATATATGGCATTAAGAAGTATCTTGGAAGGTTTGGAAAAAAATGGATCATTGGATAGGCCCGCTTGTGCAATTACCCCGAGAACGGCGTTCTCGGCTTCCTTATTATCGCCTATCTCATAGGCTATATCGATTACGGCTACGTTTTCGTCGCCATACGTGACCTTCAGCGTTCCGGCCGCAGGGCCTTCTGTAACAAGGGTCTTTACCCAGTGCATATCTTCTTCAACATTGTACGCTTTCGGTCTCTTGAAAAACGAAAGTGGCGTGCCATCGGCAGTGGTAATGCCGTTCAGAGAAGGGGCAGCAACGTTAACACTCATGTCAAGCGTCAGTTCATGGGTCTTGGCTGTCTTTTTATCGCTGACGACGTACCTCGTGCCATGCAACTTGTCTATCGTGCCGTCTGGTAATAGCGGATTGACGATTATCTCTCTGATGCTTTTCCCGGGATTTAACACAGTGGCCACCGCGGGAAGACCTGTATCGCGGTAGGTCAAGCCTCCCGCATAGAAAGCGTCTGCCGCCGCATCACCCTTTGCTATGGCCGTTATTTCAGCACTTGGCTTGTCAGACGGATTCCTCTTCGGATCTTGCGTCTTCTCTAAAAATGCTTTTATGTCAGCGGCCAGATCTCCTGTCCTATGAACCAAATTGAATCGTGCAAGCGGCCTGTTCTCGCCGATACCAAACATAGCTTCATTCAATTGCCTATTTTCATCGACATCGATAATATTCTCATTAAGATAGAAATATCCATTCTGAAAATCCGTTCCGATAAGCGGTATTCTGTATATATAATCAGAAATAGCCGCATCATATAGATATATAGCCAGTTCAAACCGCTTAAGGTCGGGTTCCGTAAGGTCCTTTAGCGGCTTTCTTGTATCGGGTTCGAAGATCAATGCCCGAGGCGTCCCTTGATCCGTCTTATATGTCTTGCATTTACCCGTATCGAAATCTATCTCGACACATCTCTTATCAAAGTCAAAATATTCACGCACCCTCTTCTTGCCGTGGACGCCATAAAGCTCATAGACGCTCTTACCTGTATATACGTTTCCCAGAGAATATTTCTTTGTTTTGGCATCTCTATTCAAATGGATAGTGATAAAACTGGAGTCGGTAAGACGGCGTTTATAAGTCAAAAGATCGCTCTTTGAAATATCGAGCCAGAGCGTGCCGTCCGGTTGCCTTACGAGGGGCCCGCGCCATTCCTCTGTTTCAAACTCTTCCGATTCCCGCCAGGGAGTTTTTATGTCTAAGGGCGTAATAAGCCCTATAACAATCTGCCCTTCCTCCAATTCTACATCGAATGGAATAGGCTTGCCGTTTTGGTCAATTCTATTGCCCACGATCAATCGTTGTTCGGTCTTGCCGTCGTAAAGAACTTTGGTGCCCTCGCGTAACGGCGTTTTTTCATCAACTTTCCCCGTATCGGTACCCCGCGTTTTACTCCAGGTGGGCTTGTCTCCGGCATAGGCATTGCTGAACGCGCGGCCCATATCATAGCCATAGTCTGTCAAATACGCCTTCTTCCCTGAGAATTCATATATCAACAACCACTTCTCTTCCGCTTCAGAATTACGATACCTTATCAGCTGCGATGCTTTTTCAAGCATGGGTTTCTCGTCCGCCTCCGGCATTTCTTTTTTTCTGTATGTAGCGTGTTCGCTCATAATAGAATTTGCGGGGTTGTAAATAAGGATTTGATGAACTATGCCATTTTTTAGATATCTGGTAGTAATATCCTGGTATAAAGGTTTTCCATATGCGTCATAAATGCCGAATGAATTTTCTTCTTTTGCAGCATCGTTCTTTGTTTGAACCATCCACCGGGCGCCTTCGGGCATCACGAGCACGATATCTGAAGGACACTTTGCGATAAGCCTTCCTCCAGAATCGCGGGATATCTCTATTTTCCTGATTTCCTTGTCTACGGTTATCTTTAATTTAAGCCCTTCCGCAATAATTTGATTTTTAATAAGGTCATAAGGTTTGTCATGCTCTATCCCGTTCTTATAATCATACTCGCCTTTATCATTTTTATAATATTTAAGCCATTTTGACTCCACTTGACCAACGTTGCCAAGCGCGTCTTTCGGGGTCGTTATCTCGATCCTATTCTTCACTTCTTCCTCTTTGTCGGTCTCCGGACTTATCTCCTTCTTGGTCCATTCCTTTATTTCGTAAATGAGCCTTGTGCCGTCTTCCTTAAAATCTATGTTATCCGTGGTCAAATAATCAATATACTCATCTGTATTATCTTCATAATTATGGGCGGCCTTTTTGTGCACCCACCCATGCGACCATAAGAGTGTCCATACGTCCTTATCCCTGTCCCGGGCGTCGAACGCGATGGTGTGATATTGCGTGTATGGTGTTTCTTTATTAATTTTGTTATATGTAAGGGATTTGACAACGTTTTGATAAGTTTTGTCTAATCCTTCTATCTTTTTTTTCTTATGAAATTCAACAACCTCTGGTATCATTGTTTCCTTATAAAATTCAACAACCTCCGTTTCGTTTTTTATCAGATCCTTCGTAATCTTAAATAGTATGCGCCCCTTTTGATCCGCTACATCCGTTACATCCGTTACAAACCACTCCATCTTGCTGTTAATTATCCGGTTTGTCTCTTTATCATAATCTCTGGTGACGGTGAATTTATACTTGGCCTTGGGAATGCCAAGCTCGTAAGTATAGCCTCCAGGGAACGTAAATGTCCTGCCGTCGAATGTCGTGCCGTCTTTCTCCGTGCTCGGCTTCCCCTCAAAGACTATTTTATCGCCATGTTTTATCGTGCCGCCGGTTATCAATACCGGAGGAAAACCCCCGCTCTTCGGCGTATTCAATTCGATGTCGATGGGGGTAGCGGAAGACGAGATACTGCCTTCATAATCGAAGAGATCATTACCGTTGCTGTAATATGTATAATTAACGATACTGTTTTTCGTTACGTATGTTCTTCCTCGATCATCTCTCCCCTCTTCGGCCGGATATTCTTTTCCGTTGATAACGATAGGCGCAAGCGCCCTTGCCCATGCTTCATTTCGGAAATTTCTGTATAATACCTTATTCCATTCGAGCCTTCCCTGCGCGTCTCTCTTATCACAATTATAGACCGCCATTGAAAGCGCCTGCGGCTCATCATTGAGCCACTTCTGCCATTTCTTTTCCGTTATCCGGCTGCTATCCTTCCTATAATGGGTAACTTCCGTGAGATTGTCTATTGAGCTTGAGTCATAAATAGTCTTCTCTACCATATCACGTTGGCCATTTTCGTCTTGTTTTGATTCGACTAATTTTTCGATATAATTTTTGTCGCCTGTCAAGAGGTCAAACCCCGTCTTGACCATCGTCCTCGTCCCATCGGGAAGATACTCGAAGTTCACATATTCCGCAAGACGCGACCCAGGCGTAATTTTAAGAGGAGCAAGTTTATTATCGAAATCTATTTCCATCCCATACCACGTTTCGGTTCGCAAAGGATTATTGTTACTGTCAAAATAGTTTATATCGACTACCCTTATTTCTCCCGTGGGGATCTCGGGTTTTTTTACGTTTCTATAAATGATATCCATCTTCGGAATGTCATTTTCGCAATATGACAGGCCGCGAGCTATGACATTGCCGTTTTTCTTCCTAATATCCACATCATCCCATGTCCAACCGGCTGATATGTGTATGGTGTGAGGTATAATGCCCTGGGTCAATGGTAAGACAGGGCGAGCGGGAGAGCTTCCTACCTCGAGCTGAAGTATCTCTGCAGGCATACTTGTAACGGTTTCTGGTAATATCTTCGAGGGCGCCGTCGGAGCAGCCCCTTCGGTCTTCGGCTTTTCCGGCTGTTCGATAGATTTATCGGCTGGTTGCTCTGCTGTTGGCTGCTCACCTATAATATATGTAACCGGAATAAACACTCCTCGCCCTATCACCCAATACGGCATACCGTTTATGTCGACTACTGGGGCATTTTTCAGCATATCGGCCGAAACTTTAACCGAAGGTCCTTTTTGAGGCATCACCTTCTCTTTTCCTGGTGTGCCGGGCTTAGCGTTTTCCCAGTTCTTAAATGTTTCTGTATCAAAGATTACTTTTTTATCCTGCCATTTTCCGTTCCAGAATAGAACCGGTATATTATATTTTTTCGATAGCTCCAGGATCTTTTGCATATCCGCTTCGTCGAGAGCGCCCGCTTCTCCAAGCATAACAGGTTTTCCGAGCTTTGCCGCTTGTCTAAACTGACTTTCGAGATCGCCTTTATCCGGGTACCAGTGGAATTGTATAACATCTACTGAGTCGGCTAATAGGCCCGAGGCATTGCTATATGAATTGAACCCTACCGTAGCCGGTTTTTTGGATGTCCTGTGGATCAAATCTATAATTAACTGGATGAAAGGCCTTGTCTGCGAGTCAAAATCGATATTCGTTATACCTTCGGGTTCATTCATCACTTCCCATATTAAGACAGCTTCATTATCACCGAACTTTTTGAAGAAGGATTCGAATATATTCAATATCGCCGTCCTTTTTGCAGCATCGGTTATAAGATCCGCATGTTCACCGCCTCCATGACCTTTATTCGCGAACGTAATGCCGTCAAAAAGAACTGGAATAAGTTTTATATGATGCTTGATAGCGGCATTAAATATGGCCCCTACGTCCGCAAATGCAAACTCATCGAATGCCAGAGGCATACCGTTAGCGTCAAATTTTATCCCGGCCCTCAAATCGCAGAAGAAAAATACCCTTACGGTCTTAACGCCTGCCAGTTCCAGTTTGGCAAACTTATCATCGATATTTTTACTGGAGTATGCGGAACTAAAGCCATCGTGTGAATTATTTCCAATCTGCCCTACATCGTGGCCATAATACATATCTCCGCCGTCCCATGAAAGGTTATAACCGGAATGTTCCATAGCATTTAATGTAACGGCGACTTGAGCTTTCGCCGGTTTTGCCGGAGCAGCCGCCGGTTGAGCCAGGGGCATCGCCTGCATATTCGCGACTCTTATTCCGCTGCCGTTATAACTTGCCGTTGAGCCGCTTCCTATCGCGAACTTCACTCCGGCCGCTCTTATATCTTGAGGATCAAAGCCTTCGTCTTTGTAGGAAGACGGATCAGATGCTGGGGTAAACGTCAGGGTAACCCACCCCGGTTCTTTTAAATCTACATACGAAGAATATATGGACTTCCAACCTGATCCGCTTTTCAAAAGGAGCTGGGCTCCGTTGGGCATTGACGGATCTCCTATAAATCCTTGAGGAATATAAACCGAAACGGAAAGTTTGACTTTACTGAAATCATAGAAACCGTTTGTCTTCCTCTTGAGCCCTGTAATCTCAACGTTTTTTAAATCCAGCCAAATTTCGCCTTTCCCAAAATTGGGATTGCCGCCTTCGAGCCTGGAAGACAATATTAGTTCGCTATTATCTTTGTTTACCTGAACGTCTCCTATGCCCCTGCTATCGGTATAAGTTTGCACATGCCATCCTGAATTAACAGGAATAGTGTAGGCTGAGCCTGACGGCCATTGCGTCGCAGGAGGCACTGCTGTTTTCTCAGGTTTAGGTTGCTCTTTCTCTGCAGGCGCTTCAGCCGGCGCAGGCGCTGGTTGCGTGGGTTGCTTTTGCTTTGCCACAGATGGAGCCGGTTTTTTAACAGGCTTTTCCTGTATTGCAGGCACAGGCTCGGCGGGTTGTGCAGTCGGCGTAAGCTGAGCAGGAAGATTTGGCAGCTGTATTTCATATTCTTTTTCTACAGTTCCAGCAAAAGAGTCTGTCCTCTCAGGCCAGCCCTTTATAGGTCTTTTTTCCTTTTTCTTCCAGGCCTCCTCGTCAAAAGTGCCTATCCATGTCTCAAATGATTTTTTCGAGTTGCCGCGTATTATTTTGACTATGGGCCCCTTCTCATTGTCTATAGCCACGCAATAAGTCAGCTTAACAGCCGTGCCGTCCGCGCCGATATCGACGCCGACATATAGCTTTCCTCTATTGGCGGCAAAATAGACAGCGTCGAATGTCGGGTCTATCTTCTCATCGGGATTTTTCGCAGCAAGTTCTTTCTCTATTTCCGCGGCCCTTTCAAGAACCTGTATCCATCCTTTATCCTCAATAGTGGTTTTTACAATATGTTTTATATCGCTCTCGGAGATGTTTCCTATGTGTGTTCTTTGAGATCCGCTATATTCCAGTATTATCTTTACAGCCTTAAATAGCCGGTCGAGCTCAAGCATCAGCTTCATATTTTTAACTGCGGGAATATTTGCAGGATCCCTGCCGTCAACGATTCCGTTCGGTATGGCGACACGTTTTATATGAAGAAGCTCGGCATAAAGCGCCATATTTTTTGCTTCTGGTAAGGCCAAAAGCTGATCTAGCGTCATAGTGCTATAATCGTTGAAAGATTTATTGAGGATAGGCCGCAACGCCTCTAGGAGTGTTATTACACTCTCTGTCTTCGCGTCATCTTTACCCAATACAAGTTCTTGGGTCACGAAAAATTTGTAGAAAAAACCGAATGGCGACAGGTTTGTATTATAAAAGTCATTATCAGTTATGATCGTTCTCGGCGAGCTTACCATAGGGTTAGGAGCATATCTAAAATCGTCGTAACTCATTGCCTTCGGATTAATATGAACTTCATCTTTTCTATTATCTATGTCTTTTCTCTCTTTGAAAAGACGATGTAGAAGACTGCTTACGACATCCTGCGCCATTTGCCCCTCGCCATTATCATGATTGAGCGCATCGACCTTTAAAATTCTGCTGTCACTCAACTTGTTCCTGTAATCGCTATTGCTTTCTCTTGCTTTATTGTCTTTATATGCGATAAGGATGTTTAATATATTATCGAGTGCCTTATTAACATCTACCGTCGGACCGCTATTGAGGGAAACGCTTGCCTGCTCATTACTGGCAAATAACTGTGCGTTGTCGGCAAGCATCAATACTGCTATTAAATTTTTGGATATTTTCTTAATGCTCCATGTCTCCCCATATGGTCTTACATCATAAATGATCATCGGGAAAAAGTCCGGGAGGCTCAAGTTGTTGCTTTTAACTGCCGGTATGATCTTATTATCCAAAAGACGCGCCATACCCGATATATGTTTATTGGCTAGATCATCTGTCAGGCGATGAATTGCGCATATATCCGCCCATATGCCGCACCATTCTTCCTTAGATATGGCAACATCAAGCTCTTTCATCTCTTTGGGATAATGCTTTCTCAAAACGTTGAGCAAATTGTCAACGCTGGGCGCTATCGCCTTACGGTTTATGACACTGCGCGGCATCGGCGGTAGGTTGTGTTGATCCTTTGCGCGGTCCGTATTGCTATAATCTTCGTTCAAAACAACATCTATGTCTGTTCTTTCCTCTTTTTTTGTTTTTCCTTCTATTCTATATACGCGGAATACAGATACCCCTTCTTCTCTGCCGCTATCGTCATATTTATACCGCGCCACATATGCCTTTTGCACTTTATTGACGCTGGCTTTTCCGTCTTTATCAAATATCACTTCTTCGTTTACTGTATAGTTAAATAGCGGTATCATTGGGCCGTACCATACCTGCCTGATCTCAGTTTCCTGACCTGTCGGGCGGCCTGATGCATCTACATATATTTTTATTTCTCTGAAGCCTATCTCCTCATCTTTTTCATTAAGGAATGGTTCTATATCCGTTCTATAATTATCTCCGGGACGCTGTCCTTTTGTGCCTCTTTTCCCGACGCTTGCCGCATGCGGCAATTTTATGGTAGATCGGGTTGCAGCAACGGTTGCCGGCGTTATTGCTTTTTGCAAGACAGGTGCCGGTACCAATTTTTGTGCCTGTGCTTGAGGCGCTGCCTTCGGCGCGGTTGTAACAGGCGCCGTTGGAGCAGGCTTAGACTCTTTCGTCGCGGTTTTTGCCGGAGCAGCAGCTGGTTTCTGAGCTGTGGCCGTCGGAGCCGGTTTTTCGACATTCTGGGCCGGCTTAACTGCCTCGGTAAACATGACTGGGATAACAGCAGGCGCGGCGAGCTGAGCGACTGCAGCGGGTTTTTCTGCCAGTTTCGGCGCAGCAGGTTTCGCCGCCGGTTTTTGGACGGCAGCCTTCTCTGCGGGTTTCTGCGCAGCCGGTTTTTCCGCTGGTTTTTGCGCAACAGGTTTTTGTTCGGGATTCTGCACTGGTTTCTGCACAGGCTGTACGTTATAGACATTAATTTCTATTATTGCTTTCGGGCCGGCCGGCACAATAACAGCGTTTCTCATGCCGTGTCCGACATCCCGGTTTTCTTCTTTGACATTCTGCTTTGTAACAACATCGCCTATTGCTTCATCCTTGTCGTTGAGCATTTTCCATTGTTCCAGACGATAGACATTGAGTGTACCGCTCTCCTGCGCGAGCTGAATGCGTTTTCCCCATTTGCTGAAATTCGCCGGAAGAGCAAGTGTTTTTTTCAGTACTGTTTTGGGAGCGGGAGTAGCTTGTTTTTGCGCTGTTTTTGCGGGTGTTACTGCCGCAGCGGCAGCTATTGGCGCGTTCGGTGCTTTGGCGGCAAGCGGAGTTGCCCCACCGGCCACGGATGCCGAAGCATGCAGAGTTGCCATGCTTATAAGCAATATAGCAGCGGATTGCATAAGGCCCTTCATGAGCCTATTAGTTAAATTACGCGATCTCAATTGCGCTGCGGGTATCTCTTCCTGCGGCATAGCCTTCGCAAGTTCGCTGTAATAGCCTGCCTGCATTATATCATCGACAAGTCTTTGTAAAAGCGCCTCAAGCGCTATCTTCTTTCTACGGGCCTCGGTATCAGCATCGTCGATTTGTCTTAGCTTTGTGGCAAATAGCGCCGGCATGACATAGGCTTCGCCCGGCAAGGCGGCTCTCAGCCTGACCCATTCCGCTTTAAGCGCACTAAAGGCGGCGTCCATGACCGCTATATTCAACTCTCTCATCCTGTCATTTGAGCTGTCTTTCCAATGATCCCAAAGTTTTGCGCCGCCGTCTTCCTTTAATATAGTATCCGCAAGGATCTTTCTTAATGCCGGGCCTTGCGGTGTATATAGATACGTCAGCGCCATGCCGCCGATCATAATGCCGTCATCTTTAAAGCATGAATCTATTGCCTCGTCTATCGCTTTTAGTTTCTTGGCGAGTTCTTGCGCAGACAATTTGGATATATCCTCGCTCTCCAAGGCTTTCTCCTGTATAAATTTTATCGTCTTCTCAAGCCCCGGCATACCGATGTCTTGCCCTATATACAAGGCAAGGCCTTTCGTAACAAGGCCGAACAGGAATTTGACCCTATCGCTGACATCGGCTTTCTGATTTTCTTTCAACCATTCTTCATATTGCGAATTTACGTCGGAGAGGAAGTCGCCCTGTCTTGAAGAAACGGGTATCGTAACTATTGTTACAACGGTCTGTTGTGAAACTTGTCCGGGGACCAGCGCGGGTAATTTTCCCCGGGTACTAGGTAATTTTTCTGCCATATAGCGTTCTTGATGTAACGGCTCAAGGGATATAGGCTCGAGCAGTTGTGGTAATGACATTACAAGCTCGGCCGGGGGCGCCTGCGGCTGGGCTTTTGATAAAGTATCGATAGCTGCCGTTATCTTCACCCTGACATCGGCTTTTCTTAAATCATAATCTTTGCCGCTCCACTCGCCGCCATTGGCCCTCTTAACGTGTTTTGCTATCATAAGGGCCGTTTTGGTAGCCCTCCCAGCGTCACTCATATTCTGTCCGCTGAGTTTTTGATATTCATCTGCAAGCTTTATAAATAAAGCATGCCTGATGTTGTAACTGTCTTTAAGAAATTTAAAATAATCCTGTCGCTCTTTTGCAGAAACCTTTTTACTGAAAAGATATTTTAAAACCTGTGAGGTAATGAATATTTCTTCGTAGAGCCTCTTCTCTTTTTCGGTCGTTCCCACCGGCCAGACGATCTTACCCAGAATAATATGCAGCCTTTCATGGAATACTGAAAGCGTCACTGCAAGCTCGTTCGAAAGAAGTCCCTGGCTCAGATCAACAAATCCGTCTTCCATGCGAGCAGCGGCATCAAGATTGCGCCATACCCTAAGCCAGAACCTCATGTTTTCCGGATTGAGATCTTCTGCGCCTTCTGGATCTATTGCCGCTAAGTCTTTTCTGTATCGCGCCAGCCCTTCTGCCAATGTCTTTCTCTGGATCGGGAGAAGATCTTCTAATTTGATCCGTTCTTCTCCGGGCTCCGACTTTCGTGTTTTAATTATCTCTTGCGACGCTTTCTTTTTGATTGGCTTCGGCGTAATGCCACTATCCGGCAGCCATTGCGGAACTTTTTTCTTCACATTTTCCAGCCTTGCACCAAAACCTAAAAAGCGTTGGTGTACATCACTTCTCGTTTTAGTTACGTTTACTCCCAATTCTCCCAGTTTGTCCAGATTATTTAATATATCCTTCTCGAGTCCTTTCACCCTCCTCTCGTCACCAAGAAAGCGAAGCATAAGCTCTTCTTTTGGCATAACTTCTAGGAGATGCAAGATTCCGTTTATGCTCTTCAGCGCCTCTTGCATTTCACTTACAAGCCCTTCCTTCATTTCCTCCTTGGTTTTCGCCGGTTTTGCTTGCTGTACTACTGGTTTTTCTAAAACTTTTGCGACCGGCGTCGAAGGCGTTTCTTTCTCTAACGTGTTTTCTTTCGTTAAGTCGTATACCGGCTCTTCAGCCGGTTTAACTGTATTCTCCGCAGGCAACGATGTCTCTAGCGGTGTTGTACCTTCTGCCGGTTTGGCGGGGTTTTTATCTAGCTGACGCCTTACCTGTTCGGCGTTGGTCTTATTAGCCTGCTCGGTAATATCACGAATTACTTCCGCTTTTGACTGATTTGTATCGAGAACCCTGGCAGATGTTTTTTCGCCTTTACCATTTGTCTCTACTGCTTCTCTCTGTTGTCTAACTTTGAATACGGCCAAATCACGTTGAAATTGTGTAACGCCTGGTGATTGGGCTCTATTTGCATTATATTCCTGCCATTTTTTATAAAGTAATACCAGTCCCGTTGCAGCGGCGCACCCTACCACCACAGCACCTATCGCCCATATCCCGATCGTCGTAAGGTCCCATGTGGCGAATAAAGCCGATGTTTTTTGCGGTAATTTGTCTATGATCTGGCCCAGCGGTGAGCCTTTTGCCTGCTGCGCGCCCAATCCTATGATCATTCCTACGAACGGCAATAATATTGAATGATGCCATATTTTGCCCCATATCCCGCTCAATATCCTGATAAAGAGATTTTCCTTATGCTCAGCGGTAACCTCTCCTGCAGGAGTTTCTTCGGATAGCAATACCTTTACTTCCGGTGGCACAGAAGGCACCTTCATCTGCGTAACTGGCGAAGCAGGTTTTGGTAACTCCGGGACAGCAGCCTGATTATTCGTTACGTTCTGTGAAACGGGTACGGCTGGCGAACTCGGTATGCTTGGCGGCGTGAGCATAGTAGTTGGCAACACGATTCCCTTAATGCTATCTTTAAATGTAGCGGTAAGGCTTACTGGATAACCTCTCTGACGAGCGCGCGCTATAAGCTTATCAATATTATTGTCGGAGCCTAAACCTTCTTTAATATACTTTTTGTCATCCCTGTCCTTTGGTACAGTCAGGTTTTTATCGTCTGTTGTTAATAAGGCAATGAGATCATTGTCGGCCTGTGTGCGGACTTGCTGAATCGTCTCTTTGATTCCTGCTTTTTTCTTTCCAAGCTCTCTTCTCGCTTCTGCGGGCACAGTATCAAGGCTAAGCTTTCCATCCTTATCGGTAAGTGCCAAAGAAAGTTCGATCTTTCCATCCTTATATTTATTTATTATTGTGTATTCATTATTCCCTATCTTTAGTTTTTTATATTCCACGCCTTGTCCCTTATCGAATTTTAATACGCGATTGCCTTCGGCGTCTGTTTCTTCCTTAATTCCATACCATTTCCGTAAAGTTTCCAGCGCGGCCGTTGCTTGCACCTTCTCGCATTCGCCGTACCAATATCTTATAGTGTCTTCTAAGTTTCCCCTTTCGGATTTCGCGAATTCTTTCGCACCGGTTATGGACAAAAAATCTACGAATTGGTGTTCGTCACCGGATTGGCAATAGAGGTGAACCGCCAGGAGATATTTACCACTGGCTATCAACTCTTCGTATGGCTGCTTCTTATTGGTGAGGACCGTTATATACGGCCTCTCAACGCCCGCTTTGAATTTGGGCATTATGACTAGATAGGAAAGGCCTTCATTCTTCACGAGATCGGCAATGCCCTGAGAATGGAAACCTCCTGTTATAAGGGCCGCGACCTGCTCATTGTTCTTTCTCATCGCGCTGATGGTGTTGGAAAGCATCACGTTGTTACGTTTCTGGGCTATCTGGTAGAAATTCATCGCCTCGTCGAGATTGCCGAATATCGTATCGAGGTCGTAGGGATTGTCGAAACTTATGCCGTATTTCGCGTAACCGTTCTTAATGAAGTCGCTGAAAGATCCCCTATCCACTGACTTTATCTTATTTGCGATGAATGCATAATCGGCGTTGTCCAAAGACGCTTCGAATAATTTCTTTATCACCCTTGCCGTCCTGGTAAGATCGTAAAGCTTTCTCTCCTCGTCGTTACGGAATATCTTCTCGCGGATATAAGCTTCAAATTCATCGACTTCGCGATATAGGCTGGCAAGATCGATATCTTCGTATATCGTTATGTACTGGCTGAATTTGATGAGGTTTGGATAATTTTGCGGTCCTACATTGGCGCTTTCGGCAAGTCTCACAATATACTGGTGGAACTCACCCTGAGATATCTTTCCCATCTTGAAAGAGAGGCTCTCGAGGACCAGCTTCTCGATCTCGCGTTTCGGGAGGACCCTGGAAAGCTCATCTATCAGGGCTTTTCGCTCGACGTTGGCCTTGTTGAAATCTATCTCTTTCTCGAGCTCTATGGTCTTTAAAAGTTTTGATAGATTGTCGAATATCTTGATCTCGATATTGTTACGCTTTGCAAGTTTCGATACGAAATCCCAATGCGCGGTGAACGAGAGTTTACCATCGCGGTGAAGTATGGAATTTTTATTCAGCTGTCTCAGGTCTGCGGAATATATGGCCGGTTCCAGCGCTTCTAGCGCGGCTATCAGCTTATCGGTCTCGCCCGCGCAGAGCGCCTTCTTCTCCATCATCTGCTTGAAGGCCTCTACGTTTTGCTGGTATAGCGCATTATCTTCAACACCGTAAAGTTTTATTGGCTTATCGCTCGTAATGGCAAAAAATTCGCCTGCGGACATCTTACCCTGCTGCATCAGATATTCGGCGGTCTTCTTACGGATCTCTTTATCCGGGAACGTCCTCAAGAGCGATGTATCTACAGCGCCTTCGCCGCCTTCAAGGGCTATGACGTTAAGGTCGTAATTCTGGGTAAGCGTGTCGAGCAGGCTGACTATTGAATTCTGGGCTTCTAGCGAAGCGTGGGCATCCTGGATATTTATGATAACTTCATTATTGCCATTTATATTATTATTGGAAACAACGGTCTGGACCTGGCCGGAATCAAACGGTATCCTGAGACCGTTCGGAAGGACCTTCTCATTTTGTCTCGTGTCGACTTTTGCCTGCTGCCAGACCGGTGTGCCGCCCTGGGCGTAGACGATATCCTGATAAATAAAGCATATAATAACAAGAAGAGCTATTGTTCGGATCCACCACCTGTTCCGCTTACTTCGCCAATCCATTATAAGCGAACCGGATCCCAGCTCTTCCCGCGCAGATAAAAAATAGGGACACATCCCATTTTCCCCGAGCTTTTCTCTTGGAAAATGGAATGTGTCCCTATTTTCGATAGCACTCCCTTTTTTGCTTCGCCAAGCATTCATTTTAGAGGTCAACCCTCGTTTTTAAATCTGCCTTTTTTAACGTCTTACAATGATAGTATATCATATTATAACATAATGTCAATAGGTAAAATCTGGCTTTTTTGTAGTTTAATTTAAATATAACTTTTTATTTGTCAATTAGTTACAACTTTTTGTTTTTCTTACATTATTATTGGGGTTTGGTGATAGGAAAGAATTGAACAATGAGGATACTTTTTAAAGCGGTAAAATATCAGTACGGGACTTTCCAAACCACTTGCTAAAAAATTTTGCCAGCCACTCTCTTAAATTTTCGAACATAACATAACAGCTTGGCACTATCAGTAAAGTAAGTATAGTGGAACTTGTAAAGCCGCCGATGACAGTTATGGCCAGCGGGCTCCATAGATTTGATCCTTCCTGACTGCTTATAGCCATCGGCATAAGGCCGAGAAGTGTGGTCAATGTAGTCATCAGTATCGGCCGCAATCTGTCCCTCGAGCCCAAAATTACCGCCTTTATGTAATTTGTTCCCTTCTTGCGCAGATTATTTGTATGGTCTATCAGAAGAATGGAATTATTCACAACGATACCGCCCAGCATCAAAAGCCCCATAAAGACGCCCATGCCTACGGATTTCCCGGTGGCATATAGCGCGATCACCACGCCTACCATGGCGAGCGGGACTGCCGTCATGATAATAAAAGGCTGATAATATGACTCGAATAGTGACGCGAGGATAAGATATATTAATATAGTTACCAGCACGAGCAGCATCATAGCCTGTCTCTGGGTGGCTAACATCGTAGGATAATCTCCGCCTATCCTGAAATAGTAGCCTTCGGGCAACTTTAGATCGCTCATAGATTTCTTAACCATATCTGCCGCCTTGCTTAAAGGATACCTTCCTACATTGGAGCTTACCTGTATCATACGGGTCTTGTTCTTGCGCCATACTTCGCTCGGGCCAAGCCCGTATTTAAAGTCCGCCACCTGGTCGAGATAGTAATTCTCTTCCGCTTTATTCGTCAGGACAAGCTTATGGATGTCCTTGAACGTCTTCCTGTATTTTTCGTCGAGCCGGGCTATGGTTTCGACCTCACTGGAAGAGGTATGGAATAGCGTAGCACGTAGTCCCCTCATCTGCGCGTGGATCATATCGGCAACATCGGTCACCGACATGTCGAAGAGCGCCGTCCGTTTTCTATCGACTTTAAGGCCGAGCTCCGGGCGCCCCTCCCTCATCCTTATCTTTGTATCCGTAAAACCCTTGATCGTGCCAAGGCGCGTCGCCATCGATATGGCGACTTCCCTTAACGTATTGTAATCGTAACCGAAAAGTTCTATGATGATCTCCTTTGTGCCGACCTCCTGCTCCTCTTCGAAATATATGAAGGCCGGCCTTATCCTCTGGACCTTGGGCCTGAGGCTTTCTATGACTTCGGCAACCGATCTCTTCCTCTTCGTCAGGCTCACGAGTTCAACATATATCTTGCTCGACCATGGCTCTACTCTCGCCGAAAATGTTTTCACCTCAGGGACCTCTTTTATGAGGGCTTCCATTTTTTTCACTATGGCGTCCGTAACGTCAAGTTTGGTGCCCGTCGGTAACTCTATAAAGACCGTGAACTTATTCTGTTCCGTCGTTCCCAGATATTCCGTACCGAGCCTCTTGAACAGGAAGACCGACACAGCGAACATGATGAACGCCGCCGTAAGCACCATGTAACGGCGCCTCATGACGAAGAGGACCCCTGTCCTCTGAGCCTTATAGAGCTTGCTCATGAAGCCGACGACGTTCGTCTTCCCGTAGCCTTTCGGGATATCCTCCAGGTGAAATTTCATCCTTGAAGAAAGGAGCGGCACGACCGTAACGGCTATGAATAGCGAGACGAGAAGCGAAAAGGTCACGGTCCACGCAACGTCCCCGTATAGCAGCTTTATCTCCTCACCGACAAATACCATGGGAAGAAAAACAGATATATGCGTGAGCGTCCCGGCCAGTATGGCCGTCCGGACCTCTTCGGCCCCTTCCGTGGCGGCGACAACGCCATGTTCGCCCTCTTCATTCTTCTTCAGTATGTTCTCGAATACTACGACCGAATTGTCGACGAGCATTCCTACTCCCAGGGCAAGGCCGAAAAGCGTAGTTACGTTCAGGGATAGTTTTATCGTCAACATAAAAAAGAAGGTTATGACAACAGATAGCGGGATCGCGGAAGTAACTATCAAAACCGGCCGGACCTTGTACATTACAATGGATATTATTATCAGGCCCACTAACAGGACGTATAGGAAATTCACTCCCAAAGCCGCTGATAGCCCCAGGATGACGCTGCACATAGCCAAAACATTCCTTAGCTTAGGCAGGAACATGGCAGATATTATCAATGCCGCTATCAAAGGCAGCAGCACTATCTTCGGCAGGGACAGGGCGGCAAGGACAAGAGATGTGGTAAATATCATCCGATTAGCGTTCATCCTTATAAGAAAATAGGCAAGGACCAATATTATAAGGGCCGCGCCTTCGAGAAGAGAATCCTTAAGGTTATTTATGGCTTTTTTGATAAAGTCGGCCTGGTTGCTTGTTATAAAAAGCTGCACGTCTTTTGGAACCGTGCTTTTGAGGCGCTCGACTTCTGTCTCTATCGCTTTGGCGACTTTTATCGTGTTTGCCGTAGATTCCTTCTGGATATATATAGAAACGACGGGCCTGACGTTGACGCGCGCGTAACCGGTAGGTTCAAGATACGAATCGAGAACGTTCGCAACGTCTTTCAATCTTATCATCGTTCCGTCAGGCAGCGCGGAAACTGGAATATTTTTTATCTCATCTACGTTTTTATACAGCCCCATGGCGCGTATTAAATATTTCTCTTTACCATGCTCTATGTCGCCCGACAGCAAATTGAGATTGTTGGAGCTGACCATGTAAATTATCTTCTCAAGAGATAACCCGTAGGCAGCCATCTTCCTCTGGTCTGCCTCTATCAATATCTTCCTCTCGCGGCCTCCCGCAACTTCGGCATCGGCTACTCCGCTTATGCGCTTTATAGCTTCCCGTATATTTTCATCGACGATCCTTCTTATCTCTTCCGTAGTCCTCTTCAGGCTCGTGACCGCTATGATGACTATGGGAACGTCGGAGCGCTTAAATTGCGCTATTATGGGTTTCTCTATCTCTTTGGGGAGCTTATTCTTAACGCGCGCAAATTTTTCCCGTACTTCCAGCGCGGCGAAATCCATGTCTATGCCCTGCTCAAAACTTAATATAACGGTGGATTCGCCTTCTTTCGATATCGAAAGCATCTCCTCGAGATGGCTGACGCTTCCGACGGCTTCTTCGACCGGTTTAGTGACGAGCGTCTCGACTTCCGTCGGAGGAATGCCGCCGCGGACTTCTATTATGATGCTTATCTGTCCGAAACTTATATTACGATATAGTTCGACCGGAAGCTGGACAAGGGAAGCGAGGCCAGCCATGAACGCAATTGCGTAGATGACCAGCATTGTGATAGGTCTTCTTATGGAAAAGGTGGCCAGGCTCATGCCGTTATGCCTTTTTTGGTTTGTTTTTGAAAATTTTCTTCGATATCTCGACAGTCGACAGATATAAGGCAGGTATAACTATAAGTGTGAGAAATGTAGCAACGGTCAATCCGCCCATTACGGTTATTGCCATGGGAGAACGGAGCTCCGCGCCCTCTCCGCCCAGGAACGCCATCGGCACAAGGCCCAATATCGTCGTGAGGGCTGTCATGAGGATCGGCCTTAAACGTACCTTACTGGCGTTTACCACCGCTTCCGTAAGTTTCATCCCTTTCGATAAGAACAGATTGATACAGTCTATCAAAACTATGGCGTTATTGGTCACTATACCGCCTAGCATGGCAAATCCCATCAGGACGTAAGCATTTATGCTGGTATGGGTGAATAATAAGGCCCATGCCACTCCTATTACGGATAACGGTATGGTGAACATTATTACAAACGGCTGCCAGAGAGATTCGAAGAGCGCGGCCATTATCATGTAAACGAGCAGGAATGCCGAGATTATGGCATTCCTGATACTGTCGAATGATGCCTTCATGTCTTCCGATTCGCCGGCTAGTTTCACAAAATAATTCTTCGGGATGTTAAGTCTGGCTATCATGGCGTCTACGTCGCTGGTTATATCTTTAAGAGGCCTGTCATAAATATTGGCGTAGACGGAGACCACCCTTTCCTGGTTCAGCCTTCTGATCTCGCTCGGCCCTTTCGACTTTCCGAAAGTCGCGATACTGTTTAACTGGACTTTTGCGCCGTAGGGCGATTGCAGCTGGATCTCGCCCAGCTTTTTAAAGCTGCTCCTGTCCTGAGGGCGCAGCCGCACCCTTATGTCATATTCCTCACCCTTCTCTTTAAATTTACTCGCGACATAGCCTTTCAGGCCTATCAATGAAGTCTGCGCCACGTCTGTGACGGACAATCCGTATAACGCAGTCTTGTCCTTATCTACGAACACCTTCACTTCGGGCGACGGTTCGGAAAGATCGTCTTTGACGCCATATATGCCCTCTATTTCTTTAAGCTTTCTTTCGACCTCGCGCGTCATATCTTCGAGGACTTTAAGATCATTGCCTTTAAGCTGTATGGTAACAGGGGCCTGCGTAGCCATGCCTGATGCAAAGACATTCTCCTGAAGTATATACTCTATCCTTGCTCTTTCGAGGTTCATGCCTGCAATATTATTTTTCGTGATCTGTACAACGTCGGAAGATTTTAGTCTTCGCTTCTGTTTCAAATTCACGACTATTTCGGCCTGGTTATAATTGAGACGCTCTATGACGTTTTTCGTAGTAGACTCTTTGGTCGAGCCTACCGTGACGTTGATAGTATCTATCTCCGGCACCGTCAAAAGAAATTTTTCCAGCCGTTCCGAGACCGAATTCGTTATCTCAAGCCTTGTGCCGGCGGGCATATTTATCCTTATCGTAAACTGTCCCTGATCGACTTTCGGCATAAGTTCTTTATCCAGGAACGCAAAAACGCTGAGCGAAATTACGAATACAATGAACGTGAGTGTAAGATATCTGCCTTTTGCCTTTAGAAATTTTCCCAGCATTCCGTCATAAAATACGCCCACCTTCGATTGCGCCAGGGCCAGGGTCTTACCTGCCTTCAGTCCTTTGGAGGCAAGGAGCGGCACAAGCGTCATAGACGCAATTAGTGATGCAAGAAGCGCGAACGTCAGCGTCAGGGCAAAATCCCTGATTATCTGGCCGAATACACCTATAACGAAGATAAGAGGCAGGAAGATAACTACGTTCGTAAGTATGGAGCCTGTTACGGCGATAAACACTTCGTTCGTCCCGGTTATGGCCGCCGTTTTCCTATCTTCACCGGCCTGGGAATGCCTGAAAATATTTTCCACAACAACTATAGCGGTATCGACAAGGTGCCCTACGCCGAACGCGAGGCCGCTCAAAGACATCATGTTTAGCGATATGCCCGTAAAGAACATAAGGACAAATGTTGCCATGACCGATATCGGTATCATGATCGTCACTATGAGCGCACTCCATATATTTCTCAGGAAATAAAAAAGGACGATGAAGACGAGGAGCCCGCCCTGCCACGCGGCTTCCCACACACCGCCGATGGAGCTTTTTATAAATTTTGACTGGTCGTCTACTACGGTTACGTTGATATCAGCCGGTATATCGCTTTTTAATTGCTGCAATTTTTGTTTTACTTTGGCGATCGTTCTCACGGTATTGCCGAGCGCCTGCTTCTGGACGGCGATGGATATGTTTTCTTTACCATTATAACGGGAGTAGCTCGTCCTCTCCTTTACACCGTCTACAACGGTTGCTATATCGTTCAAATATATGAGATGCTTATCGTGGGAAACCACCCTTTTTGTTTTTTCATCTTCGGGCTGTCTTGCGGAGGCCTCTTCCGGGGTCTCCCCGCCGACGGACACGTCGTTTATATCGCGGACTTTATCGAATTCGCCGAGAGTCCTGATAAGATATTCATAGAAGCTTTCCTTTATTGTTCCGGCAGGATAATTTAAATTGGAGCTCGATATGGCCTTGGAAACATCTAATAACGGTATGTGCCTTGATTCAAGTTTGTCCCGGTTAACCTCGACCTGGATCTCGCGCTCAAGCCCGCCCGATATGGTGGCCGACGCTACGCCTTCCACTTTTTCTATTTCATCGCTTATCATGCGCTTTGTCAGGTCGCGCAATGACACGGGCGTCCGGTCTTCCCTTGAGGTAGTGATACTCAAGATGAGAATAGGTTTTTCAAAAGGGTTGTAAGACAGGACCGTAGGCTCTTCGGCTTCGCGCGGCAGCTTCTCTTTTATCAGGTCTATCTTCTCTCTGATGCCGAGAGCGGCGAAGTTTATGTTCTGATTCCATCCAAATTCGGCTATTACAAGCGACAGGCCTTCTTTGGATATAGAGGTGATCCTCTTCACCCCGGCAACAGTGCCCACGGCTTCTTCTATCGTTTTTGTTATCAGCGTCTCTATCTCTTCCGGCGCGGCATTTTCATACGGGGTGACTACCGTAAGCTGCGGATATGTTATCTGAGGAAATAATTCCTGGGGAAGGTTCAGATAAGAGACTATACTGAATATTACAATGCCCCACACGATCATCATGATCGTGACGGGCCGTTCTACCGAAAATTTTGGTAAATTCATTTTTTGCCTTAAATAAGCCCTTCCTGGACTTCACCGATTTCTACGCGCGATTTATCTTTAAGTTCTTCCTGGATTTCCACTATGATCAGTTCGTCTTCCTTCAAACCGTCTTCAACCTCAACGAGATCCTGTGTCATATATCCAAGCTTTACTTTTCTCGTTTCCACCTGTCCGAACTCCGCCGGTTTTTCCTTGACCTCCGGCTTAGTTTCTTCTTTCTTCTTTGCGGCGCCAAAATCGAACATATTTTTCATGGAGCCTTTTTGTTGCGGCTTTTCCTTAACAACGGGTTCCGTCCTGGGCTCTTCTTTATGAACCACGTATATCAGATACTCGTTCTCTTTTTTCTTAAGCGCAGATGAAGGAATGACTATATCGTCTTTCTTCTCGTACGTAGCGATCAGCGTCCGGACAAACATCCCGGGCTTAAGAAGGCCTTCCTTATTATCAAGCTCGACTTTAATGTTCTCGGTCCTTGACCGGCCTTCTATTATCGGCGCGATCCTGTCTATCACGCCGTTAAAAGTTTTATTGGGGTACGCGTCCGCGAAGACCTCTGCCTTCTGGCCCAACGCGACTTTTGGCACGTCCTTTTCGATGATATTGAACTCTGCGTATACCTTGTCCGCATCCACGAATACACCGACCTTGTCATACGGCGTAACAAAACCGCCGACATCCACGAGCCTGGAGCCTAAAAGGCCGCTTGACATGGCATAAATATTGGTTTTATCAAGTTCGGATTTAGCCGACTCGTATTCTATCTTCGATTGCTCCATCTTGACCGGGCTTAAGGCGCCTATATCCAAAAGCTTTTGATTTTTACTCATCTCTATTTCGCTATATTTCAATTTCAAGAGGGCGTCTTTCTGCACAAGGCTCGCGATTATGTCACCCTCCTGGATCTTCTCGCCTTCTTCAAAATTTATGCTCTCTATGATGCCCGGCACCTGGAACTTCAGGTCTATCTCCTTGAACCCTTTAATGTTGCCTATGGACGGGAGAGTATCCTTGAAGTCCGTCTTCTTCACCTTGAAGACCTTAACGGGAAGCGTCTCTTCTTCGAACGTTATGCCCGCCGCCTTTTTGGCGATCTCCGGTTTTTTCTTGAACAAGACCTTCTGTATATTGCCGGTTGTCTTTACCAGGATCACCGCGGCGATCACTGCTATGAGTATGATAAATAATAACCGTTTTTTCGGTTTTCTCTCCGGCGTCAGGGGACTGGGGGTCTTCAGATCTTCCATATGCTATCTCTCCTTAGATTATTTTTTTGTCTATAGCCTTTGCATTTTTTGGTTTTTCTATTTTTTCATTTTTTACCTTTTTCTCCGTCGTAAACCAAAGAAATGAGGCCTTCTTCTTTATCGGTTTTGGCGCCAGGTCTTTAGCGGGCACGGAGATCTCGTTTCTACCTTTTTTAACAGGATTAAAATAATCCTCTATGCCGATAGCCTTGTCTATGGATGCCAGCGATATGCGGCAATCGGCCAACGCCTGCAGATATCCGAACTTTTCCTGCGCAAGCTTTATCATGCTTTCCACAACGTTCGAATCCTGAGCCTCGTCCATGCCTCTCTTCAATTTTACAAACTCAAGGTCTTTTTCCTGGTATTGGACCTTATTGGATGCCGTGTCGAGCTGTATTATCGCTTTCGCGTAATTAAAACAGCCCTCTTTGACTTCCATTGTCACATCCTGTTTTATCTTATTCATCTCCTGCCGCTGTTTATCGAATTCTATGCCTGCCGTCTCTTTATCCGAAAAATAATCGAGCTTATCCAGGATCTTGAACTTATAGGAATTCGTTGTCGCTTCCGTGCCCTGGAAAGCGCTGACGACCTGCGTCCATTGTTCCTTTGTCCACTGATATTCGGCCGTTGACCCCCAGAAAGGCATGCTTGCCTTTACTCCTCCGTACCATTGCTGTGACAGCTTTGTAAGGGCGTCATTATTCAACGGGTTCAGGTCCTGGGGCCTGAAATGTTCGTCCGCCAGCCCCCATTGGCCTACAAGGTCGACCTTAATCCAGCCCTTTGCCTCGGCTATCTTTTTCCCGTAATTATAATAATCTATCAGGAGAGAGTTTATCTTCATCTCCGGCCTGTTGAGAAGCGCTATGCGCAATAATCTACTATAATCGACATCGGCCTTTTTAAACTCCGGACTCGGCTCGATCTCTATCCTGTCGCCTGAGTCTAAATTCATCGCCTGCTTTAATATAAGCTCGGCCATAGATACGTCGCCTTCGGCTGAAGTGAGCTGATATTTTACCTGGCCTGCCTGAGAGCTGACGTTTAAAAACTCTATTTTTGTAGTTACATTGGCTTCTAATTGCCTATTGATCATGTCTAGTATTCTTGCGGAATCCACGGCAAGGGCCTGCTGTATGCTGAGGTTTGCTGCTGCCCTTTCAAAAGAATAGTAGGCCTTCTTCACCTGAAGGACGAGATCGTTCTTTATCCTGTCGTAATCGTTCCTGACCACTTCCATGTTTGTCTCTGCCTGCTTCATGGTATAGTATAATTCGCCGCCGTGAAATACCGGCTGCTGCCCTTCTATATACTGCTTCCTGCCGACATATCGTCTTGCCTGGACCTCGCCGCCGTATTCTTCGAAAACTATCGTAGCGGTGGGAAGCATATTTCTCCTGTTTTCCCACAACCGCCACCTGGCAAGCGTTACGCTCTTTTGGGCGATCTGCAGGGGAATGTGATTTTTAATCGCTATTTTTACACAATCGTCCAGCGTCAGCTTAGTGCTAACGCCCGAAGGCATAGAGGCGACATCTACAAGACCGGTTTCGGTGGTGAATACTTTTTTGGTGTCCGTTTTGTCGGATGTTATAGAAGTCCTCTGCGGCAATACGGCTTTCGGCAAAAGCTTAAGCTCCTGCCTTCCGCCTGCGAGCCTATCATCTGTTTTTAACACGGGTTTCATTTCCAGCTTAAGTTCTTCTCTGGAGAGACCGACCCTATCGCCTGGAGGATTTTGTGCGAAAGATATGCCCGGGGCCATTATGCAGGCCAATACGACCAGCACCAGACTATGGTTACGCAAAGAAAATATCATATATATTATAATTGCTTCCTATCTTTACTGCTTTAGGCGGGGCTTTGAAAGATATCTCCCGCGCCCTGCCCTATCTTGTGTTTTTTCCGGTATTCTCTCATATACTCTTTCATGTAATTCCTGTGCCGCTCCCTGTGTTCTTCTCTATAGAGCTTTAAATACTCCTGATGTTTCTTACGCCATTCCAGAGAACGATGCCTGCACGTCTCTTTCCATGAAGAATCCTGGCTCTCTTTGTACTTAAAATAGTTTGGATTATGTCCGCGCCATATCTTCATGTTGTCCAATTGGCGCTGATACTGGCATTCTAGCGAAGAGCATACGGTCTGATTTGTCCTGTATTTATTCGGGACGAACGACTTACCGCAAATCTTACAAAATTTTTCTTCCGTCATAGTCTTGACCTCGCTTTGTTAAATTTATCTATCTATGCCCTTAAAAATATTTCACGGACGGCAAGCGATGCCGCCCCCATACTTACAGCTTCTTCGCCGACCACGGAAGGCATGATATTTACCCTCTCCGCCAGCTTTTTCGACGCCAATCTCTTAACGGTATGTCTTATATTTTCCAGCATAAGCTCGCCGCCTTTTTCAAGGCCTCCGCCTATAACGACCGCTTGGGGTGCGAATAAATTGACAAGATACGCTATGCGAACGCCGAGATTGGCCGCGACGCTATGCAGTACCCCTAATGCTATCTCGTCATTTTGTTTCGCCGCTTCCATGACCGTCTCTTCCGTAATGCTGCCGAGATCCGCTTTGACGAGATCGACTATCGCCGTTCCTACGCCTTTGGCCACTTCCCGTTTCGTCTCTGCAACTATCCCAAGGGATTCGTGCCATGGCCTCAAATATTTGGCATCTTCCGAATACGAATCCTCAAAAAATTCTTCTTTCTGGGCGAACGTCCCTGTGCCTAAACTTGAAAAGATATATAGAAAATTACATTCCGAGACGGCCGGATTCAAATATTTTTCGCCGGCGGCTGCGCAAGCTGCGGGACTTCCGATAAAAACGCGCGGCCCGAATTTTTCCGTAAGGCCTTTTAACAAAAATGGATCCGGATCAGCGGCGCCTGCGCCTATAGTCCTCACGTTGTCAAGGGCTGCGCCGGAAGTTTTCAAAAGCTCGCTTATTAAAGCGCTGCATGCATCCTCTACGCCTTTCGGGCCCGGCATCCTTACGGCCACTTCTGTCTTTTTAATCGGCTTAAGCGCCAGGTCTACCAATACGCCCTTTACTAATGCCGGACCGGCGCGCAGGCCGATTATAAGATTTTCCCTGGCATTCAGCTCTACAAGTTCCGGTTTTCTGCCGCCAGTAGAGACATCAAAACCTTTTTCGAATATCAGCTTACTATCTATATAGTTCTTAATATAGCTGCAGGTTGAAACAATGTTAACACCGGTTATTTTTGAAATATCCGCCCGTGAGATATCGCCTTTTTTTCTTATTAACTCCAGGATCTCTAGATTTTTTATCTCTTTCTCAGATAATTTATTAAGCGTGAATATATTCCCGCGCTCTGTCTTCATAGGTTAGAATTCATTTTCTTAACTTTCTAAGCAAAAAAAATAGTTAGAAACTAACTTTTGACAAGTATACACGATGTATATAGGAAAGTCAAGGGCGGGACAGATAATACCAGGTATAAACCGATATGCTTCTTAGATCCCTTTTAACTTTGCAGACCGCTCTCTTGCATTTTTTGCGGCGTCTTTATTGCCCATCTTGTCATAAAGATCAGCCATGTTATCAAGGATGCTGGCTATGGCGGGATGGCGCTCGCCGAAAGTTTTTTCGGTCGTTTCCAGCGCGCGTTTATATGCGGCTTCCGCGTCGGGGTATTTTTCCTCGTAATAATAGAGAGTGGCGAGATTATTGATATCGGTTATGGTATCGGGATGATCGCTTCCGAGCGTTTTTTCGTCTATCTCTAGCGCGTGCTTTAAGAGAGGCTCAGCCTCGGCGTATCGCTTCTGATTAAAATATACGGTAGACAAATTGTTAAGATATGTGGAAGCGCTCTGGTGGTCGGGACCGAACACTTTCTCGTCTATTTCGAGCGCGCGTTTTAACAAAGGCTCGGCCTCGGCGTATTTATCCTGGTTAAAATAGACCGTGGCGAGATTGTTAAGATAAGACGCCGTATTCTTATTGTCCGGGCCGACAGTACGTTCACTGATCTCGAGCGCACGTTTTAACAAAGGTTCGGCCTCGGCAAATTTCTTTTCGGTTATATAGTACCCCGCCAGGCTGTTGAGGTCGGCTTCAACATTAGGGCTACTTCCGAACGCCTTCTCGTCAATGGCCAAAACCCTGAGAGAAAGTATCTCCGCGTCTGTGAGCCTGCCCTGGGATTCGTAAAATTTTATGATGTTATTTATCGCAGGAACGATGTCCGGGTTCTCTTTACCGAGGGCCTTCTCGTCGATGGCAAGCGCCCATTGTAACGCTGTTTCGGCGTCCTGATATTTTTCTTTATTCTTATAAACACGGGCAAGGCCGTTCAATGAAACGGTTATGCCGGGATAATTCTTGCCTATCTCTTTTTCTTCTACATCGAGCGCTTTCCTGTAGGTCATCTGGGCTTTATCGGATTCGCCCTGAGATTCATACAAAAGAGCCAGATTATTAAGCGCTGACATGGTATTGCTGTCGTCGGCGCCGAATAAATTTTGGTTTATAGCGAGCGCGCGCCTTAGGAGAGGCTCTGCCTCGGCGTATTTATTCTGGTATGAATATACTGTAGCTAAATTAGTCAGGCTTTTCACGGTTTCGGCGCTGTCCGGGCCGGATATCTTTTCATTTATTGCAAGGGATCTTTTGCAAAGCGCCTCCGCCTCAACATATCTGTCCTGGTAATAATAGGCGGTCGCAAGATTGTTCAGGTCTGTAACAACATCGGGATGATCGCTTCCGAGCGCTTTCTCATCTATCGCGAGAGCGCGTTTAAGGAACGGCTCGGCCTCGGCGTATTTTTTCTGCGCTATATAGATCCCCGCCAGCCCGTTCAGCACGTTCGCAATATCCGGATGGTCCGGGCCCAGTGTCTTTTCGCCTGCCGCCAGGGCGCGCCTTAAGAGCGGTTCGGCCTCGGCGTATCGTTTCTGGACCCTTAGTATCTTCGCTAAACCGTTCAGGATATTTACTACATCGGCGTTCTCTTTGCCGAGCGTCTTCTCGTCTATGGCAAGAGCCCACTGCAAAAGAGCCTCCGCCTCTTTATATTTGCCCTGGGTCCGGTATATCCGCGCCAGATCGTTGAGAGAGGTGGTCAGATTGGAATAATTTTTTCCTATATCCTTTTCCCCTATTTCGATAGCCCTCTTATAAAAACTTTCTGCTTTGCCGTATTCTTTTTGCGACTCATATAACTGCCCCAGGTTGTTAAGAGAGGTCGCCACGCTGGGATGATTCGGGCCGAATATATTCTCATTTATCTTGAGCGCGCGTTTTAAGAGAGGCTCCGCTTCGGCGTATTTATTCTGCGAAGAATAAATAGCTGCAAAATTATTAAGGCTTTCTACGGTGCCGGTATGATTGGGGCCCAGCATCTTTTCGTTGGCCGCTAAAGCCTTCATATAGAACTTTTCGGATTCTGCGAGCTTGTTCTGGTAATAGTAAAGGGTCGCAAGATTATTCAGGTCCGTCACAACATCCGGGTGGCCGATGCCAAGCGCCTTTTCGTCTATCGCGAGCGCTCTTTTCAATAACGGTTCCGCGCCGGCGTATTTTTTTTCGTAAAAATAGATCGTCGCAAGATTATTTAAGCACGCGGCCACGTTACGATGCCCGGGCCCGAACGTTTTTTCATTTATTTTCATAACGCGTTTCAGCACCGGCTCCGCTTCGGCGTATTTGGCTTGCGCTTTGTATATCCTGGCCAGTCCATTGAGGACATTGGCGATCTCAGGCTGATCCGGCCCCAGCGTTTTTTCGTTTATATCCAATACCTTTAGATAAAAAGGCTCTGCCTGGCCGTACTTGCCCTGCGATTCATAGAGGGCGATAATACTATTCAGGCCCGGCAAAAGCCCGGGCGCTTCCGTGCCAAAGGCCTTTTCATCCATTACAAGCGCCCGTTTTAATATCACTTCGGCTTTCGCGTATTTTTTCTGCAGCCTGTAAAGCTCGGCGAGGCGCCGTAGTATGAGAGCGATCTCTTCATAGTCCTTTGACGCGATCTGGGTCCCTACGGAAAGCGTCCTTATAGCCAGCGCTTTTTTCAAAAGAGGCTCGGCCTTCGCATATCTTCCGTATTTCTCGTATAAGTTAATGAGATTGTCTATGGGTTGGATGAGGCTGGAACTATATGAGCCGTAGGATCTTTTAGCGCTTTCCAGTTCGTTCTTGGCCGCGGAGACCATTTCCTGGTATGTCGACGCCCCTACCTGCTGCGCCGAAAGGGTGCCGGAAAAGCAAAAAGAAAAGCATATTCCTATACAGATACAGAATATACGTTTTAAATATGATCTCATTTTTTTAGTTTACTGTCCCGCTCTTTATTGCCTGCGGTGCGCTTTGAGCCTTTTCGGTTTCACTCTGGCCTACCGCGTCGTCGGTTTTTTTGGTGAGGCTTTCTATGACTGTCGCGAAAAGTTCTTTCTGGGCATTGAGTTCGCTGACACGTTTTTCCAGCTGCCCTATGTTCTCGCTTAAAGTGTTCTTTTCATTATTTATCTTCCCAAGCGTCGTCTGCATGGACAGCATCGTAACCTCTTTATTGTCGGCAACGGTATGAGTATTTGCGCTATCCGTCAAGACGAGCGAAACGAAATACGTTATTGCGGCAAATATTGCCGCGAGCAGCACGATCAGAAATACGGGCCTGGTCTTCAGCGGAAAAGCGCCGGATATCGCGGCCTTATATTCATCCTTGCCGGCAGAGACTTTTTCCAGGTCTTCCGGATCCAGTTTCCACGGCAGCCCCGGCTCCTGCGACATTCTTGTCTTAGGCAGTTCTGCAGCGACATTGGTTTCGAATTTTGTTTTCATGATAAAACTCCTTTTTTAGACGACCGCGTATTCGCGGGCATCTTCATATATTCCGTTGACTTCTTTGACAAGTTCCCTGATGTCGCAAGATACCTTTGAATTCGGGTTCATCTCAAAGATCGACATGCCCACGCTGGAAGCGTTTATTATATCCTGTGATTCGTTTATAACGGTCTTGAGGGCATATTGCGGATAGAATTTGTGTATTGCCTCTTTGGATTCCAAACATATCGGATAATCGGGATTGTACCGGTTCAGGAACACATAGATCTTACCGAGATAGAACTGGAAATCCCTTTCGATCGACGCAAGTGTCTCGAGGAGCAGTTTCAATCCGTGGAATGAAAGGAAGTCGGCTAAAAGCGGGATCAGCATTTCGTCGGAGGCAATGATCGCGTTCAAACTGAGAAGGTTTATGCTGGGCGACGAGTCGATGACTATAAAGTCATAATCGCGCTCGACATTTTTAAGAGCCCTTCTTAGCTGGAATTCTCTTAAGGGCATGTTAAAAAGCGGCTGTTCCAACGCCGACAGCGAGATCGTCGAAGGGACAAGTTTCAGGCCGGGAAGCTGCGTTGGTATTATTATTTCGGACAGCGGATCGCCATTCACGATAACGCTGTAAAGACTTTTTTCGTGGTGTACCGACTCCTGGTTCAGGCACGCCGTCAAATGTGCCTGCGCGTCGAGGTCCACCATCAGGACCTTCTTCCCCATCTTGGCAAGATAATAACCGTACGCGGCAGCAATGCTCGTCTTTCCTGTGCCGCCTTTATAATTCAAAAAAAGTTGTTTTTTCGCCATTATATTCCCGGATTATCGCGTTTTGAACTGAGCATTCTTACCTGCTGTTTCAGCTCCTTCATCTCTTTGACCAGTTTTTCGTAATACTTCATGTCGGCCTCTATCTTTTTATCGCGCAAGTCCTGGCCGGACACGGCCTGCGACAGCGCTTCCCGCATGTCGATCTCGTCTTTCTCTTTTTCTTTGATTATATGCTTGGCTATGTCGAGCTCAGCGCGCAGTTTACTGATATTTTCCTGCGCACTGGTCCTTTCGCTAACATGTCTTTTGGCCGTTGCGTCAAGCTCTAGGACCAGCGATGAGGCCTTCTCTTCTAGGTCTCTCTTTTCCCTCTCGAAAGCATGCAGTTTGAAAGACGCCTCTTTGGCGATATCATCTATCTCCCTATTGAGCTTTTCAGTTTCGATGAGCTTATTCGTCAGGGCGTCAAATTCATCTGTCAATTGCGACAATTTCTCTTCCAGGCCTTTGTTTTCCCGCGTAAGCGGCCCGATCCTCAGCTCAGCTTCCTCTTTTGCGATCTCGATCGCCGCATACGCATCCTCTTTTTCGGCAAGCCTGCGCCTCAAGTCCGATACCTCAGTTGTAAGGCGCGACAGTCTTTGACCGGCGTCTTTCTTCTCCTCTTCCGCAACACTTAACTTAAGCGCCGAATCCTTCAGCATCCGGTCCAGTTCTATGTATTGCGTATTCGCATCGTCGATCTTCCTGGATTTCGATCCTATCTCTTCGGTCAGCTGATTAACCCTGTCATCCAGTTCTTTGATCTGGCTTTCATATGATTTGATCCTGGCATCATTCTCATTTTGTATGTTTTCGCGTTGCTTGTAAAGCCTGTCTATATCCGCCAATTTTTTTTCTTTCGCCCTGAGAGTCTCTTCCAGCTGGCTTATGCGGCTTGCCCGCTCCTTGGCTTCTTTACCGGTCGAATATACCCTCGATATCAAAGTGTCTACATTGCTGACGGCTTTCTCTTTTTCTTTCAGCTGAAGCGCCATCTCTTCATTTTGTTTCAACGCCTCTTCATGCAGTTTTTTGAGGGTTTCGTTCTCTGACCCTATAAGCGCGAGCTTTTCTGAATATTCCTTTATTACCCTTTCGCTATCCGGGACGATATCGTCCTTACGGGACGGTAAGTCCGGACTTTCCTCGGAAACCGTAACGCCGGCAGCCTGTGAATTTGCCGTTTCGACGCCTAGTTTTTCGGATAATATGGATAAGGCGGTCTTTCCCTTTTCGGAAGAGCCCGCCTTTTCTTTCTCGATCTTTTCCAGTATCCTTCTCTTTATTTCGCTTATGTCCATATTTTCGCGGCCCTCTTTATCGGCCGTAAGGTCCCTGGCTATCTTTTCTTCGTCTGCTTTTCTCAATAATTTGTATATTCGGCTCATATTTTCACCCGCCTCTATAATTTAACTAAGCGCCTTATAGACTTCTTCCAGCGAGCCTTTTGCTTCAGCCAGTTCTTTCTTCAATCTGAGGTTCTCATCCTGCAGGGCACTCGAAGATGAGCGCGATTCCTGCAGCTGGCGTTCCAGCTCGGCCAAATTCCCCGCCCAATCATTCTGGTTAGGAGAGATCTGCGCATTTTCAAGCATGTTTATTTTTTCAAGCAGCATGAATTTTTCACGCGCGTTCGACTCGACCTGCGTCCTCAGCTTCCTGAGTTCGCCCTTCAGGATATTCCTTCTGTGTTCCGCTGAGATCATCCATGCCGCCACGAAAATAAGCGCGATGCCTATGACCATGAAGAATGTGATCACGTCTGAGACCCTGAATAGTGACATATTGAACCTCCGGATAGATTACGCCTTACGCACCTTGTAGAAAAGAATTTTTGACTCTACTTTTAGGGTATAAAGAATAGAATAATACGATATTATATAGTGAAATTTTACCGCATTCGAGGCAGGATGTCAAAAGAAAAAATAGCATTGGAAATTTTTAACGTCTTTTCAGGTTATGGAGACCCTGGGTCTATGCCGGCATCTTCCGATTTTGTCAGAGAACCGAGCGTGTTCGGATCGGTAAACGTTTTATTACCTACAACCGGCAGCGTGAAAGAGTTGTTAAATGCTATCTGCTCAGGAGAGGGGGTTTTATTAAATACGTCGGGATTCTGCGCGGAAGCGCAGTTACCGCTTTGGTCACATTTCATGAGATAAACCGCCTGGTTTCCGGTGCTCATCGCAATCTGCCCGCCCAACATAAACCCGTCGAAAGAACCATTTTTATCGAATGAATCAAACGCTTTGTAAAAACCGCTTCCGGAGGGCTTGTTTATGGCCAGCGACGATAAGGCGGACCCTACAGAGGAGATCGTATCGACATAAGCTATGCTCTTTCCAGTGGTCAAATAAGTGAAGAGGGTCCTGAAGTTGCCGTCACTGCCTAACCAAACCTGTTTTCTTTCGCCAAAAGTGCCATTATGGCTTCTGGGGTAATGCCAACTGTGCAGTCCGTTGCCCGCCAGTCTCATAACAAAATGTGAGCTGTCTTTATTATTTGCATCATTTTCGTGAATAGTGCCCACCGCTAAGAAATCGGGAGCCATTCCTCCCGGATAGACAGGCAACACATCATACACTACATCGGTATCCCAAGATACGATATTGGGATCTCTGCCGTAAAGCTTAGACCACACGTGAGCTCCCGTAGTATCAGTCTTCACTATGTATGCAAAAGTATTGCTATACGCGTCACCGCCGGCTCCCAGCCCCCCCACGATGAAGCCGTTCGGCGCTCCGGAAGCGGTAAATACCTGTTGTGCTGACCTGAAATAATCCGGCGAGCCGTTTATATTCACTCCCGGATAATAAGCAGAATACGCATGCGCCCACATGACCGTGTCCTTGTCACAAAGCCACAGCAATGCACCGGTCGTGTCTCTGGTAGAATCGGTCTGCCCATAACCTTGTCCTGCAACTATAAACCTGGATGGCGAACCGCCTGCTTGGCTGAAAACTTGATTTGCGCAATAACCATAAATAGAACCGTGATTAGAGCCGTCGATACGATTATACTGGTTAGCCCATTCAACGGCTCCGGATGTGCTCAATTTTACCAACACGCCGTCCCAATAAGCTTGACCGCCACTTGTGTAATACACGGTACTGCATAATATATAACCGGTGCTGCTTCCCTGGCCATCGAATGTTTCTTTAATATTGACGTAGCAGGCCGGCCCATTGCTAGGTACGCCGCTCCATATTTTCCCTGGCGGCAAAGTATAGCTGGTATATCCTATTGGATTGAGGAATCTGTCCATTTTTAAAAAATATATAGTAGGGCCGGCATTCCCTGTATCAAACACCAATGCATAACCTTTGTCTAAAGTTTGTATCATATCTAAAAAACGTGCTATAGGTATCATCAATGCCCCTGAGCCGGTCGCTTTCGTATTCACAGCACACCTGAGCCTTAGCGTGCTGGTAAATGGGGCGGAGTAATTTATTATGGCCTCTACTAGCTTATTGTTCTTCCATCCTTTGCCTGTAGTTGAGCCTGTGGATGGGGCAGTGAATGTGGCATTGACGCCAGGGAATCTGGTTATTGCGCCGGAGGTTGC
>PLNN01000021.1 GCA_003142795.1 Candidatus Omnitrophota bacterium | reverse complement strand
AGACTGTTTCAAGGATGGTGAAGGATCTTGTATTCATGGGTATTCCTTTTTTTATGGATCACCCGGATTCTTGCTTATTAAGGTTGGTGTAACAGTTTTCACAGGTGGCGCATAGCCTCCGATAGTGATGGACGCCGGCGCCGATTGAAGACCTTTCGGGGCAAGGTAAACTTTTGGAATTTTACTTGAATCGGCCGGTATATTACAATTACCATTCAAATCCGTCTTTACAATATATGTAGAAGGGAAGCCGGTGATCCCATATTCTGGATAGGTAGAAAGCGTTCTGCCGGCCGCTATATATCCGTCCACAACTCCGGATGTATGAGTCGGGGTTTCTGATAGTGTCATTGCTTCTGCGATCCGTCCGGGAACCGCGTATGATTTTGGCCAACCTGATATAGTAGTTCCCGCATCATTCATTTTTACCAGACCGTTGCCGTCGCTTATCACGAAATTGCCGTCATTGGTGGGACATATCCTGTAAGGCTGATATACTCTCGGGCTATATGGAGAAACGTATCGCGACCATTTATAATTGCAGTTTTTATCCAGCCTATAGACCGCGGCCGGCGTGGGAGAAGTAAGGGATGTGGGTTTTTGAACACATCCTATAACATAACCATCCGGCACGCCGAGTGAATTATATACCTGTTTTACGTGAAAGGCGTTCCAGATACCGCTGGCTACAATAGCCCGCGACTGACCGACATTGCCGCTGGCATCAATAGTAAAGAATGCCAGGCGCTGAGACCCCATAGGAGTAGAAGGCAAGATGCCGGTAATGACAAATCCGGTCGCATTACCACTAGCATCATATGTTTGATCTGCATAAAGTCCACAGGCGCTCCACACGGTATAACTTGGCATGCTGAATTCATAAAGCCAGTATCCACTAAGATTGCCTGAAGTATCGATCTTAGCCACCAATATCGGATAATGATATACGCCGCCGGCATAGTAGTTAGGCCCCCCGCCGACAAGGATATAGCCGGTAACGGTATTATTATTTTTAGCAGCATATATAGGCGCGGTATAATAGATCGCGGCTGACGGGCTGACTAGAAATTTGACATTGCCTAATGTATCTATCATGCATATTTCGTTCATATTTCCGCCTGAAGTAAGGCTCCAATACTGCTCCGAAAATATATACCCTATAGACTGATGCGCGTTATTGAATACTTCCTTGACCTCAAAATCTTGCCAGGAACCCCTTATGCCTCCGTCGCTATGGAGTTTGATATGCCATTCATGCTCAAGTTTATCGGTTAACTTAAGTACCATAGGTCCATATGCGCTGGGAGTGGTGCTGTAGGTCCCAAGCATAAGATATCCGCCATCACTTGTTTGTATTATGTCTCTTACATCACATGCTTCACTGCCGCCTATAATTACCGCCCCCGTGGTACCACCTGCCGCCTTCGTACCCACCGCGCATCTAAGTCTCAGCGTGCTAGTAAATGGCGCGGAGTAGTTTATTATGGTCTCTATTAGCTTATTGTTCTTCCATCCTTTGCCTGTAGTTGAGCCTGTGGATGGGGCGGTGAATGTGGCGTTAACTCCCGGGAATGCGGTTACTGCGTTAGAAGTTGCGTCCTGATACGATAAGCCTGTGTTGTCATTGGTATATGTGCCTTTTTTATCTCCGCCGTAGTTGTGCAATTCCAGCGTACTTTGATTTGGCCTGGATGGGTCCGGGAGAATATTTAAGAAGGATGATGCGTGGACGCTCTCGACAAGGTGGCGATTGGCCTCGACCCAGCGCATGTCCTTGTCTACGCTTGTCTTGAATTTGGTCGTCTGGCTCTGCATGTTCTGGAACACTGCAGTTGTACCTATTATGAGTAGTGTCGCCAGTATAGTGGCTAAGACTGTTTCAAGGATGGTGAAGGCTCTTGTGTTCATGACTACTCCTTCTTATTGACAACTGTTATTGTAACACTTGTAAGGCCTTTTTTCAATGCACATATATCCTGGAACGCGCGTTTTGATAAGTCTATCACTCTTCCTTTTTTGACAAGTTTCTTACTGGGCCCTCTGTCCGTTACAACTACTTCTGTTATAAGCCCCGTATCAATACTTTTCACCGCCAGCACCGTTCCCAGATCATAAAACCAGCTGGCAGCCGTCCTCTTTTCCGGATCAAAATTTTTGCCGTTTGCCATCGGTTGATTCGCGCATTCATAAGAATAAAAGCTCGCCATACCCATCTGAGACATTTCAGGATCGGCTGAAGATCCATACGGATTGCCGCTCCATACAAAATTGATCGCGACAAAGAGGATAATTATTCTTATCATCATTTTTCGCATTATTATCTCCTGAAACTTTCTAATATATTTTAATAAGTAAGGAAAAAATATCTGACAAAAATATATTTTGTCAGTTAAGTTTATATATATTTTTACTTACTTAACCTAACATAAGTATACTCTATAATATGGTCGTTGAAATAGATTAAATCAACCTTTTTTATTTTTTACAGGAATGCCAATTTATGGTGGGTAAATTTTCTATGATTTATCGATTATCTCTACAAATATATTGACCAGTTTTGGGTCAAGCTTCGTTCCTGCGTAATCCTTGATGGTGCTCAAAGCCAATTCTTTGGACATAGCCTTTCTATGCGGCCTATCCGATGTCATGGCATCGTAAATATCGGCTATGGTCAATATTTTCGCGAGCATGGGTATCTCTGTATCTTTCAGGCCGTCCGGGTAACCTGACCCATCACACAGTTCGTGATGGTGCCTGACGAGTTTGCTCAATTTTTCCATCGAACGCAGCGGCTTAAGTATGTTCTCGCCGATTATGGTATGCTGTTTCATTATTTCATATTCTTCGGGCGTAAACAATCCTTGTTTTTTCAATATATTGTCGCTTATACCGACCTTGCCCAGGTCATGAAGTATCGCTCCGCCCTTCAATGCTTTCTTCGATTCATCGTCAAGATTTAATTTATCCGCCATCTTTTCGACATAAGCCGCGACCCTCTCCAGGTGTCCCCGGGTGTAAACGTCTTTTGCCTCTACAACGCGAGCCAGGGTCACCAGCGTCTCATAATAAGTCTTTTCGATGTCTTTATTAAGCTCAAAATTCCCTATCGATACGGCTATCTGGCTCGCGATATTTTCGATTAAAGACAGGTTCTCGACCCTTACTTTTTCCGACTCGCCCTGATCGAGCACGCCCAGCAGGCCAAGGACCTTGCCTTTAGCTATTACGGGAACGCACGAAATATTATTGTAGTCCAGCGTCTCCCGTTCGGATAAAGGATCGCCGCCCCGTTTTTCCAGCATCATGGGTTTTGCATTCTTTATCGCCAGGCCTATCACCCCTTCGGCATCCGGCAGTTCCATATTTTTTACGAGGCCGCTGTGCGATCCGAAATAATCTTTTACGTATAGTTTTCCGTTGTATCTGTCATATAAAGCTATGAAGCTCGCTTCCGCCTTCAGCACTTTGGCCATGCTCTGGATAATTATACTAAGCAGGGTGTCGAGCTGCTCGCTTGACGTAACAGCATCGCCTATTTTCTGAAATAATTCTTTCGTCAGCGTGCGGGAATGTTCCAATTCCGAGATCTTTTTATCGAGGTCCGAAGTTATTTTGTTGAATGCGCGGGCAAGGTCCTTAAGCTCATCTTCGTGCAATGTCGATACGCTCTCGCCGGTTTTGCCTTCGGATATATTTTTTGCGCTGTTTATAACGCCCAGTATCCTCCGAATGGTGCTCCTGACCAGCAGGAACCCGAAGGCCCCTGAAATTACGATGCATAAAATTATAAGGCTGGAATAATTTAACGAGACGGCTATCTGTTTCCCGGGAAGGATTATCAGAACATATACCGCCAGAAGAAGAGGCACCGCGAACATAAAAAAAGAGGCGAGTATGAACTTCGTGTAGAGACTGGCGTTCTTTATGGATATCTTCTTTGCCAAATTTTCCCCTATGACTTTTTAGAAGTATATCACATATATCGGCAAGCGGCAACTATACAGCAGGACGAGCGGCGCGCGGCAGTCGCACTATCAGGGATGTTCCTTTACCCGGTTCGCTTTCTATTTCTATAGACCCGCCGTGAAGATCGACTATCTGACGGCAAACCGAAAGCCCCAGGCCGGTGCCTTTTGCCTTGGTGGTAAAGAACGGGTCGAATACCTTTGCCAGGTTCTCTTTCTTTATGCCCTGGCCGTTATCCTTAAAAACGATCTTGATAGCCCCTTCATCGCATGCACCTGTAATCTCGAGCCTCCCTCCTTCGGGAGGAACCGCATCGCAGGCGTTATTCATGATATTATGGACGACTTCTTTGATCTGTATGGGGTCGGCTTCGATAGAAATAGTTTTCAGGAGATCCATATCGGCAACTATCATTTCGTCCTTTTTGCAGCTTTCCCTGATATGATCGACAGCTTCTTCGATTATAGCGGAGATATTGACGTTTTCATACTGAGGAGGTTTGATGCGGGAATAGAAGAGCAGGTTGCTTATGATAATGTCACTTTCGGAAACCTTCTTTTCGATGTTGGCCAAATGCTTATCAAGGTCCGGATTTTTTGCCTTTCTTTTGATGTTGTGGGCGGCCATACTTATCGCGGCTAACGGATTACGCAACTCATGGGCTACGGTCGCGGCGAGAGCGCCGATATCCGAAAGCCGTTTTACCTTCTCCATCTCCAGCTGATTACTTAACAATTCTTTCTTCTTGCGCTCGATGGAATATCGTATGCTTTTTACCAAAAGGCTGCTTTGTATCTTGCCTTTGACAAGATAATCCTGGGCCCCTTTCTGGAGCGCTTCTATCCCTAATTTTTCATCATCAAATCCGGTCAGGACCACTACCGGCAATTGCGGAGCCCATTTGACAATAGCGCTCAATGTGGACAGTTCCTGGCTATCGGGAAGATCCAGGTCCGACAATACGACGTCGAACTTTCGCTCTCCCATTATTTTTAACGCCTCTGACAGACGCCTTGCGTGCACGATCCCGAATGAATAACTGACGGATTCGTTCAAATATTCGGATATCAGGCGAAAATCCGGGTCGTTATCTTCTACGATAATTATTTGTATAGGATCTAATGCCATTTTTATTTCCGGTTATACTCTGCCGTTCGGCGGAAGCTTGACGATCGTCAGCCAAAAATCTTTTATAGATTTTACCACGCGGGAGAATTGATCTAAGTCTATCGGCTTAGTGATAAAGCAGTTCGCGTGCAGATCATATGTCTTCAAAACATCTTCTTCCGCTTTAGAAACCGTAAGCACAACGACCGGGATGCGCTTTAGATCGGCATCCTCCTTTATCTCCTTCAACACTTCACGGCCGTCCTTTTTAGGAAGATTAAGGTCTAGAAGTATGAGGTCGGGCCTGACAGCTCCCGAATACTTACCCTGTTTACGCAGGAACGCCAATGCTTCTACCCCGTCACTTACCACGCTCAGATTATTGTGCAGTTTCTCCTCCAATAACGCTTCTTTTGTCAGGCGCACATCTGCCGGGTTATCCTCTACAAGGAGTATTTCAACCGGGCTCACAAAATTTCCATTAGTCATTTTTCATCCCTCCTGTCGGTATTGTGAAATAAAAAGTCGAGCCTTTATTAAGCTCCGACTCCACCCATATCCTTCCTCCGTGGTTTTCCACTATTTTTTTACATATTGCAAGGCCGATGCCAGTGCCGGCATACTCGTCTTTTCCATGCAAGCGCTGAAAGATCATGAATATCCTATCGCGATATTGCCCCTCGATGCCTATGCCGTTATCTTTCACCGAAAATAGCCATTCACCTTCCTGTTTTTTCGCGCCTATATGAACCCGCGGGGCTTCTTTACCGGAGAATTTGATGGCATTACCGATCAAATTCTGGAATAACTGCATAAGGTTGATCTCATATCCCATTATTACAGGAAGCGTATCATGGGTGACCTCGGCTTTCTTTTCCCTGATAGTCACAGCCATGGTCTCTACTACTCTACTTAATAATCTTTCGCTGTCGACCTCCGTCATCGGCAATTCCGTATGCCTCAGGCGTGAATATGCCAGAAGGTCGGTAATGAGCCTCTGCATCCTGAAGGCTGCAGCTACGATAAAATCGATGAACTCATCCGCGTCTTTATCGAGCTTATTACGGTAACGGCGTTCCAGGAGCTGTGAATAACTGGACATTATCCTAAGCGGCTCCTGGAGGTCATGGGAAGCAACATAAGCGAACTGCTCGAGATTTTCATTGGACTGCGCAAGCTTCCTGTTCGAGGTTTCAAGGTCGTTTGTGCGCTCTTTCACCAGCACTTCAAGGCTGTCGCGATGGCGTCTCAGTTCCGCCTCGGCCTTATTCAGCAAAGTTACGTCGCGCGCCGCGGCAAAAACGCCTGTGACGTTGCCGTGGATGTCCCTGTAGACAACGGCATTGTAAAGCACCTCCATCAGGCGTCCATCCTTGTGGCATATGGTCAGCGGATAGTCTGTAACAAAGCTTTTGGCAAATACCCGCTGGTAACCGGCCCGGGCTTTCTCTGGCTCCGTAAAGTAGCCGGAGAAGTCTGTGCCTATGAGTTCCTGACGGCTCCTGCCGGTCGATTTTATAGTAGCTTCATTAACGTCCGTGATCTTACCGTCGGCTGATATGGTGATCATTGGGTCAAGAGAGGCTTCGAGGAGACTGCGGGCATAGATGGACGCTGAACGCAAAGATTCCTGAGCGCGTTTTTGTTCCGCGGTCATATCGTCAAACGCTCTTGAAAGATGGCCTATTTCATCTTGCAGATCTGTCCCGACTTTATAGTCTAAATTCCCCTTACCGACTATCTCCACGCCTTTGGCAAGATTATTTATGGGCCTGGAAATAGAACGCGCAATAGAAACTGACATTATACCCATCAAGACAGAGACGACAGAGAGGATTAGGCCCAAAAATTTTTGCAGCTTGTTTATATCGGCAAATGCTTCTTCGGCATCGATCTTAACCACCATGCCCCAATCCATAGAAGGGATATATAGCCAGGCCGCGATAACATCTTTGCCCCGGTAATCGATCAATCGCCCGGCTCCTGTTTTACCCAGAGCCGCTTCCTGAACGGGCCCTCCAAGCATCCCTCCGATAGGTACGCTTCGTTTAAGTGGGGCCTGAGGATCATCGTTGAGTGGATTTAAATATACTATTCGATCCCCTGACTTTTTCCCAATGAGAATTTCTCCCGTTTTACCCAACCCAGGCCCTTCCTCGAGAAGATCATAAACAGGATCCATATCGATCTCAAAAGCGATCACCCCGATAAATCTGCCGTTAAAATCAAACGCGGGGGCGGTAACGAGCATTCTTAATTTATTGTTTTCTTTTTTATTGAAAAATATATCCGTAAAATAGGCTTTCTTTTTTCCTTCTGAAAATCCTTTTTGTCCGGGGTCGGGAAGCGGGCTCATAATATCCGCTGAATGCGCTGGATTGGTTGAATAGACGACTTTTCCTTCGGGGTTAGTCAGCATAATATCGGGCATCTTTAAGGCCGATTGCATCTGCCTCAATTGGTCATTAAGCGTATTTTTAGCGGAAATAAATTCCGGGTTATCCTGCCGGCCGGCATATTGTGTAAGGGTGGGAAGATTTTTCTTGATATTATAAAAGCCTTGGGCTATTTCTATATCTGTCTTTAGATTCGAAAAGTAAGTCTCTATCTTATCTGCCTTTAAAGCGGCTGTATCTTGCAAGTCCGCAAAGCGGACGCTCTCCAGGGATTTGTTATAGTTACTGAAAGACAACATGCCTACAAGGATCGCGGGTATCAATGCGATCACCAGAAACAAGATAGTAAGCTTTGATCTTATAGACATGCTAACTCCGCTATTGAAATTTTAGCCATAGTTAGACTATGGCTAAAATTTGGTAGCCGTGGGTGAGCCTACGGGAAAATATCTCTTACCTAAACAGATGCATTATAGTAGCAATACGCTGCTATATCAAGATATTTTCGACTTCAGAGATAGTATTCCTCAACAATCTTGACCCGGACATTGCCTTATCTGGCTTTCATGTTCTTTATCTTTTACCTATCACAATTCTCTCTAGAAGTGGCACAGTTTCAGGGGAGGGGGTCACCGTCCCTACGCCCCCGCATACGTCAGGCAAAGCTATTGATTGCCGGCAGGGGGCGGCGGCACGACTTCATAGTAAACGCCGTTTGATCCAAAGTATGGCTTATACCATACGGAGCCGCACTCATACAACACGGTGCCATTCACATTTCTTGCCACAGATCCGGGAGGAAGCACAGTTACCTGATCACCATAAGCCGTCGACCCGGACGCAGATTGCTGCTCAGTATTATCCGACTGTTGTTCTACGATAATCGCGGGTGGCTGGTTTTCGTCAGCAATAATAGCGCCTGCTGCCAGACCTGCTATGGCGCCGTCTGCCGCTCCCCATCCCCAGTCATTATCTCGATGAAAATTATTGTTATGTTCATTCCGTCTATCATTGTTGTGATATTCCCCCCGCCCGCCACCGTGGCCTCCTCCGCCCCAACCTCCACCACCATGACCTCCACCTACGCGGGCGTATACACTATCAAAACGCGGCAAAGCGATCAATATAGCCGCTATTACTATCATTATTAATTTTATATGCTTCATGGCCGGCCTCCTCGTGTTGCTTTTTCACTCGCAGTATCGCCGGATATCTTCCGACCCTGCTGAGTCGGATTGCGATATTCAACTTTCGCCGCTTGGGAAATGTTTTTGAATATGAAAGTCTCTGGGGCCACTGGCTCACTGATCTTCCAACCACCGAACTCTACCGTGTAGCTTGGCTCACTCGCATCATCGAGGTATGTCGCGCATACCAACCTAGGCAGATGATCCTCGGCTCCGATCCATATCTGCCACTGGACCCCTTTATTTACCAATACCAGGTGGTCGGTCTTAACACCTCCCTGGCCCGACAAAGGCTCAAGGGTCGACTGGCCTATGTAGAGTGCGCTTATAAGGCCTTCTGTCATAACTGCATACGGTTCAGAAACTAGTATGTCGGCATAGGGAAACGATTTACCCTCTTCACGGTACGCTTTTTCTATCAGATCGTCGATAGTCCCCGGCGCCTCTTTTACGGCATATAGGTTCTTATCCGGCGAATACTTGGTGATGGTCTTCCCGTCGAAATAAAAATCGTGCGGTGCAAAGTCGCCCGCCGTACTGGCGAACAGCTTGTCCTGTCCCTGCATGACTACCTGTGAGGTCCCGTAAAGATTGATCCATGCCCCTCCAGGCGTCCTGACTGGAACCATGCTGAGGGCACGGAAACGGACTGTCGTAGCCTTCGCGATAGTGTCGCTCATTAATTTAAGCGTATCCAGTGCGTGTTTATCCATAAGCCCCCCGGCAAGCGGAGCGGCTTTAACTGCAATCTGTGCCGTGTCCTTGGGCGCATTCGCTTGTTGCGCCCATACGATGACATCAGCCATGAGCAAGGCTGCCAAGCAGAATGCCAATATCAAAATCTTCTTTGATGACATATATTCTCCTTTCGTTTTACTATAGACAGATATTATTTCTTAAGTCCGCCAAAAAATATTTGCATAACTTTATCGGATCCGATGACGCGGACAAACTCAATCGCCACACAGTAAAAAAGAAGCAAGATTGTGATCCATATTTCCCGTGACCAGAAGGCAGGCCATATTACGTCTGTCTTTAAATGCCCGTAACCGACAGCTATGCCGCCGTACTTATGCGACTGGTGAAGCAGTTCCTCGATTAAAAGGAAGAAAAATGTTATAATACTGAAGACAACCGTCTTCAAAACAGCATTCCAGACAAGCGGCGTCCTCGGGTATAGATTAAGGAAGGGCAATTTATCGGCTATCAGGACCGCCTTAGCGACCATGAACGCTCCGATCACGGCAATAGCTGTGAAATGGGCAGTTATACCGTAGGCTTTTAGCGTCAGCGCCCGTGTCACTACAAGGACATAGAACATTATAAGGAAGAATAAAAACGCCGGAAGGACCTCTAGAAATTCTTTTTTAATACGGATAAAGATCTTACTCATGGATATGCCCCCTCGCCTGTATCATTGTCTTGATTATTATATTATATCATAATTGGAAGTTTTAAAAGAAGAAACGCAGTAAGACATGAAACGAGAGAGAGATTTTTGGAAGCCCTTGCCTATATCGCTACGGCAAGATATCTCTTATTTATATAGGTATACTGTAGCTACAATACCTTATAATATCAAGAAATTTTAGAGTCCAGAGATAGACTTCCTCGATGATTTTCAATGTCCGAACGTACAAAAAAAGGTTGAAGTTATATCTAACTTTACTTTTTTACGACTGAATTGAGCACGTGCTTTATTCCCGAAAACTTGACCCAAGTTTTTTCGCTGAACAAATAAAGCAGAATACCAATGGCAGCAAAAATCTCAAGGCCTCCCAATGAAAGTGCAACCAAAAATTTCATCTGGACGGACCAGCCTGAATAGACAAAAAGTGCGGTGTGAATTAACAACAATCCGCTTGCGAAAAGCACCAAAGAAAACAATACAAACAGCGCTCCCAAAAGTAAAAATCGTATTGTTTTTACCCCTAAGACGTAGGCTTTAGCAGCCTCGATCTTTATTAAAGATACGCGTCTTTGATATGTTTTAAGGATACCCAACAAAGTCAAAAACGGTAAAAATTTACGCAGAGCGCGAAGCATTGACATGCCAATCCTCCTTAAACTGACTATTTCCGTTTTGAACCCATAAAACACCCTAAAAGAAGCGAAACGACCGCAACACCGCCTATGTACGGCCAAGGGTTCTCACGGACACTCTTATCAACCTTTGCAGCTGTCTTCTTTATTGTTTCTTCGACTTCAGAAATTGCTTCCTGGGAAACGTGCTGGGCCTTATCCAGGATCTGCTTACCCTGAGTTGTCCCTTCCAGAACAGCCTGTTTAATATGCTCATATTTATCCGTCATTAATTCCTTCATCTCGTTTTTCTTCTCCTTGGCCGCTTCATTTAGAAGCTCAAAAGCTTCCGCAATCTTGCTATTGCTTGTCTTGGTTTGATGCTCAGCATTGCTCATGACTCACTCCTTTATGGTTGTTTGTTTCTTATACCTTTTTCATTGTGCCGGTTGCCGCACCGTCTTCTTCTTTGATATAAATCATTCTATACATAATCTCCATACTGCGCCATTGGCTAATTCCCTATTTTTCTGACTTTTTTCTACTATGGAGCGGCATAGCTAACGCAATAAAAAAGTCGCTGCAATAAAATTACAGCGACTTTTCTTACATGGTCCTTCACTGCTAACTACCGAGAAGGAGCGTGTAGATCATATTGATCGTAAAGCTCGGGTCATTGGTAATGCCCATGTGGGCTGCGAGCAGGAATGTCACCGAACTCCAGCGGATCGGCGATCTTATAAAGGGCCACGGATCACCCGGACGGTGTTCATTGAAGAAAGCGCTCTTCACCGTCACTTTACCGTCCCCGGGAAGCTGTTTAATCACCCTTATTCGTCCTGTCTTTCCGTCCACAGAAGCGACTGCGTTCGTCAGAATGGATTCACCTAAGAAAAGATGAAGCGTTACTCCCTTGGGAGACGCGGCATCGAACCGTATGGCATCGGTAAATTGGCTGGCGCGCTTCAGGCATTTCTTTAGGTGATCTATCGCGATTTCGCGCCGATCGCCGGAATCTTTCACTGAAGGCAGTATTTTTTTGAGGGCCTTGTCCTGCTTCGGGTCCGCCAGGCCCCACTTCATTTTTATCCAAAGCTCGGGATCGTAAAGATCCAGTGTTTTATTTTTCTCGCCCACCACCATATCCATGGCCTGAACCGGCATCATTTCATATAAGGATACAAACGTCCCTAAAACAGCCGGCTGCATCTCCGGCACGCCCGGCGCAAATACCATCCCCTCCACAAGCTCCGTGAAAGCGTCCAGATATCCGCCATTAGGCGTCCCGACGATGATAACTTTATGGATATTGCCTGCCCCGCTCCACGTAACTACAGGCCGCGTGCCGTCTTCCGGAAGGCCCGCGCCGCCGTACCTCAGATAATAACGCGCAATGAGGCCTCCCATAGAATGGGCAACTATATCGAATTTGACATCGTAATCCTTAACACCATACAGCTCTTCGTATTTTTTCTGGAGATATTTTTTCTTCTCCTGTATAAAAGCATCCAGCTCTTTTGCAGTATCAACGATGTCACGGCGCCAGTCATACCCGAAAGTAAAAAGAGTTTCATACCTGCTGCCGTCTTTATCTTTTGAGCTTTCACTGTAGTAGCCGGCGGATTCCAGAGCATCGATCATGTCTTTATATCCATTCATATGGATGGGCACCCCGAGCATGCTTACGTTGACGGTATCGAGCACTCCGGAGGGAACCACCTTGTCCCGGAGCTCAGCGAGGGTTTTACCCTCAGCCATCGGAAGGGCCAATGTGCGGCTCTGCAGAAGTTCTATCATATCTTTGGCCAATGGCAGGCTTGAGGCGCGCGATTGCATAGCATCGATCATCTCTTTTGCGGCAGGAATATCCAGGTCGCGGAAACGTTCTATCGAAAAACTCTCAATGATCTCTTTGCTTGTAAATAATCCCCAGACTACTTTTTTGGATCCGGAATCTACCAGGCGGGAGCCGAAAATGCCCGGGATGACTATAATCGGATGACGTTCGAGCCCTTCATACCGGAAAATTTTCAGGGTTTCATTGCCTATGAGGATTTTATGGTTGGTTTTGAACGAGCTGTAAGAACCCGTCGCCGAACATCCGTTAAGCGCAATCGAGAGGATCAATGCTGCCGAGCTTAAAAAAAATTTTGGCCTTTTCACACCCATATTCTAAGGCTATAAAACATTTAAGTCAACGTTAAATGCTGGCGATGGTAGCACTATAATCATACTATTCGATTAAGCACTAATTTTCGGAGAAAATTGGTAGCCCCATGGGGATTTGAACCCCAGTCTTTAGGCTGAGAACCTAACGTCCTAGGCCGGGCTAGACGATGAGGCCACCTTAAATAATTGGTGCGCGGGGTGGGACTTGAACCCACACAGCTTGCGCCATATGCCCCTCAAACATACGCGTCTGCCAATTCCGCCACCCGCGCACACAAAATCGGTAACGTTAAATTATAATCGAAATCCGAATAAATACAAGCATTTAAAAAATTGGCTGCCCAGCTAGGACTCGAACCTAGACAAGCAGATCCAGAATCTGCTGTGCTACCATTACACCACCGGGCAACGCTTGTACTAACAAAATTTTTCCATCCGCTTCAAAACCGCATCGCGGCCGAGGATCGCCATCATCTCAAAAAGCCCCGCGCCCACCGTCTTGCCGCTTATCGCGACCCTGGTCGGGTGTATCAGCTCAGCCGGCTTCATTTTAAGTTCGTCGGCAAGCTTCCTGTAGGCTCCCTCGATCGAATTATGGTCGAATGCAGGCAGTTTCTCAAGAACGGCCCTGCACTTTACGATTATATCTTTTGAGTTCGGTTTTTTCAAATATTTTTCTACTGCCTTCTCGTCGTATTCAAGCTCACTATTGAAGAATATCTTATAAACGCTTACGAAATCTTCCAAAGTCCTTGTCCGCTCTTTATAGGCCAGGACTATCTCGCCCCACTTCTTTTCGTCAAATTTATCATCGATAACGCCTTTGCATTTTAAGAATTCTTTTGTTTCGGCAATAAGTTTATTTATTTCCATGTTTTTTATGTACTGGCTGTTAAGCCAGCCCAGCTTATCCATATCGAATGTGGCACCGGTCTTATTGACATTTTTCACGTCGAAGAGTTTTATCATTTCAGCTATGGGCAGTATCTCGACATCGTTCCCGGGCGCCCAACCCATAAGGGCGAGGTAATTCACCAGGGCCTCCGCCACGAATCCCATATTCTTATATTCGAATATGGACGTAGCGCCGTGGCGCTTCGAAAGCCTGCCGCCGTCCTTGCTCAATATCAAAGGAATGTGCGCGAATTGCGGGATCTCGAATCCCAACGCATTATATAATAATATCTGTTTCGGCGTATTCGATATATGATCGTCGCCGCGGATAACATGGGTTATCTTCATCTGGGCGTCATCGACGACGCATGCGAAATTATATGTCGGGGTGCCGTCCGATTTCATCAGGACCTGGTCTTTTATCTCATCCGTGGAAAAATCGATCCTGCCGTGGATCATGTCGTCGAAAAAAACCCTTCTTTCTTTTTCCACTTTAAAGATTATTGCCGCCCCTTCGCGGAAGGCCAATTTTTTTTCGACCAGGGCTTCGGCATATTTTTTATATAGATCAAAACGCTTAGACTGGAACGTCAGTTCCCCATCCCACTCCATGAAAAGCCATTTCAGCGAGCCGAGTATCTCGTCTAAAAACTCAGGATTCGAGCGAACCTTATCCGTATCCTCGATCCTTAAGATGAATTGACCGCCGGTATGCCTGGCGTAAAGCCAGTTAAAGAGCGCCGTGCGGGCGCTCCCTATATGTAAATACCCCGTCGGACTCGGGGCGAACCTCACTCGAACCATATTTATACTGCCTTATACCCTTTCTGAAGCGCCTCTTTGTTCAGCGCGAATAATTTTTCATTGTTCGCGAAGGCCTCTTTTAATGCGTTAACGACGTTCCTCATCGATATCACTTTCGACTTCTTCAGCATGGCGCCTATTGCCACCATGTTGGTGAATTTTGTGTTTCCAAGCCTGGAGGCTATTCCCGTCATCGGCACCTTTATTGTAGTAATGCCTTTTATTTTCTGGATATCGTCTATTAACGATGTATTTGCAAAAAGCATTGCTCCCTCGTTCAGCTTCCCTTCGTATTTGACAAGAGAAGGTTTGTTCATAGCTATCAAAATAGTGGGGTTGGCCACTAAAGGCGAAGCGATCTCCTTGTCCGATATCTTCACCATAGAATAGGCGGCCCCGCCTCTTACCTCGGCCCCATAAGACGGCATCCATGTAACATATTTTCCTGCCGCTAGCCCGGCCTGTGCAAGCAGCTTTCCCATGAACATTATGCCCTGGCCGCCGAAACCGGCGCAGAATATCTCTTCGCAGGTTTTCTTCTTAGCCTTTGCTTGTGGCCTTGCGGCCTTTTTATTTTTCGTCATATTCAGCAGCTCTTTATCACGCCCAGCGGATAGAACGTCGATACCTCGTTCTTTATCCTGTCGGCCGATTGGATCGGCGTCATCCCCCAATATGTCGGGCACATCGACAAAACCTCTACGATCGAAAAACCCTTGCCCTCTATCTGCAGCCTGAACGCCTTTTTTATGGCGCGCTTGGCCCTTACGACTTCCTGGGCAGAATGGACCGATACGCGTTCTGCGTATTTCGTGCCAGGCAGGACCGCGAGCATTTCAAGTATCTTTATCGGATAACCTTCTCTTTTAAGGCTCCTGCCGTTCAGCGTAGTGGCGGTACGTTGCCCGGCAAGCGTTGTCGGCGCCATTTGACCTCCGGTCATCCCGTAAACGCCGTTATTGACGAATATGACGGTTATGTTCTCGCCGCGATTCGCGGCATGGATTATTTCCGACGTCCCTATTGCGGCGAGGTCCCCGTCGCCCTGATACGTAAATACGATATTGTCCGGCCTCACCCTTTTTATGCCGGTCGCAACAGCAGGCGTCCTGCCATGAGCAGCTTCAGTAACGTCAAAATTCCAATAGTCATATGCAATTACGGCGCAGCCGACCGGCGCGACCGCTATAACCCGTTCGCGTATACCAAAGTCATCGATAGCTTCGCATATGAGCCTGTGTATTATCCCATGGCCGCAGCCTGCGCAATAATGATTTTCGACATCGTACAGGCTTTCTGGCCGCGCAAGGACAACGCTGCTGCTGTCCACCCGCAGGGCCGGTGTCTCTTTCTTTGTACTTTTCGAATTCTTCTTTTTCATATCTTCATCAATGTTTCTATCTGCTGCAATATCTCTTCTTCCGAGGGGACGCCGCCGCCCATCCTGCCGTAGAAATCCACTCTTGCCCTGCCGTTTACGGCAAGCTTCACATCTTCTACCATCTGGCCGGCGCTCATCTCGACGACTAAAAACTTTTTCGTCCTGCTGCAGGCATCGGCGATGATTTTCTCCGGGAACGGCCACAGCGTGACCGGCCGTATCAATCCGACCTTCAGTCCCCCGGCCCTTGCCTCGTCCATAGCGGCCTTCGCGATCCTGGCAACAGAGCCATAAGCTACCAATATCAGGTCGCTGTCTTTAGTATTAAAAGTTTGCGCGCGGACCTCTGTTTCTTTCATGCGGTTGAATTTTTCCTGCAATTTTTTATTTTGCGCTTCAAGGACACCGTCTCCCAGATACAGCGACCTTATTATATTCGGCGATCTACCCTTGCATCCCGTAAGAGCCCATGGCTTGTCGTGAGATTTTTGTAAAACGGTCGGCATGCGTATAGGTTCCATCATCTGGCCCAAGAGCCCGTCCGACAAGATAAAGACCGGGTTCCTGTATTTATCCGCGAGTTCGAACGCAAGGATCGTATGCTCCATCATTTCCTGGGCCGTCGCCGGCGCCAGCACTATCAATTTGTAGTCTCCGTGGCCTCCGCCCTTTACAGCCTGAAAATAATCGGCTTGTGACGGACCGATATTACCCAGGCCAGGCCCACCCCTCTGCACATTGACTATAACGCACGGAAGCTCGCATCCCGCCAAGTATGAAATGCCTTCCTGCTTTAAGCTTATCCCGGGACTCGATGACGAGGTCATCGCCCTGACGCCTGCGGCTGATGCGCCAAATACCATATTGATCGCCGCCAGCTCCGATTCGGCCTGGATAAAGACCCCGTCAGTTTCATTCATGCGTTTCGCAATATAGGCCGTCAGCTCGTTTTGCGGAGTGATAGGGTATCCGGCGTAAAACCTGCATCCCGCAAGTATCGCACCTTCGCCGCACGCCTCATTCCCGCACATCAATATTTTATGTATCATAATTTCATTTATATATTACAATGCCGCAATCAGGACATACGAGGGCACACATGCCGCATCCCGTGCATTTTCCGCCTGAGAATACCGCCGGTTTCACGCCCCTTATGTTGAGCTCGCCCGATACCTTTATAAGGCCGTTCGGGCAGTTCACGATGCAAAGATAGCATCCCTTGCATTTATCCTTATTTATTTTAATTTTAGCCATTAGTCCGGTATTACCCTTTTCCTATTACTTCTTTAATAATTACATCGCAAATTGCGTCGGGTGTCAAGTTATACTTTAAAAATAACTCAGTCCTCTTGCCGTGTTCGATGAATTTATCCGGGAGACCTATTCTTTTGACTTTTACGCCCCTGAGGGCGCTTTTTTCTATAAATTCCAGCACGGCTGAGCCAAAACCGCCTTCCAGGACACCATCTTCCAGCGTAACTATCGCCTTGGTATCATCGCAAAGCTTTAATATCATCTCTTCGTCAAGCGGTTTTATGAACCTGGCATTGATCACGGCGCAATCTATCCCTTTTTTTGATAAAAGGACGGCCGTATCGAGCGCTATCTTGGCCATGCTGCCGATCGATAGTATGGCAAGACGCTTACCTGTTTTTAATATCTCCGACTTGCCTTCCCTGATAGGTAAGCTCGGTTTATGAAGTAACGCCGTTGCGCCTTTCGGGTAGCGTATCGCTACAGGGCCGGGGCAACTAAGTGCGAACTCGAGCATCGATTTCAATTCTTCCGGTGACGCAGGCGCCATAAAGGTGAGGTTCGGCAGGTGGCGCAAGAACGGTATGTCAAAAACACCATGGTGGGTAGGCCCGTCTTCTCCGACAAGTCCCGCCCTGTCCAGGCAGAATACGACCGGCAGGTCCTGTAGGCAGACATCGTGTATTATCTGGTCGTATCCTCTCTGTAAGAACGTCGAGTATATGGCTGTGACAGGTTTCGCGCCGCTGCGGGCAAGGCCTGCGCTGAAACCGACCGCGTGTTCCTCCGCTATGCCTACGTCGAAGAAGCGGCCCGGGAACGCCTTGGCGAATCCATTCAGGCCTGTCCCGTCCAGCATTGCAGCCGTTACGCCTACTATCTTCGGGTCGTTCGCGCCAAGCTCTGTCATCTTTTCGCCGAATGCTTCGGTAAATGTAGGCGCAGATGCTTTCTCGAGCTTTTCTCCCGTTTCGATGTCGAACGGCGCTGTCCCGTGAAAATCACCGGGGCGCGCCTCCGCGTGAATGTAGCCCTTCCCCTTTTTTGTCACGACATGTATAAGTATCGGCTCTTTCAAATTCTTCAGGTTCCTGAATGTTGAGACAAGAAGCGCGATATTATGTCCGTCGATCGGGCCAAAGTACCTGAAGCCCATCTCTTCAAAGAGCATCCCCGGTATCAGCAGGTTCTTTAACCCCTCTTCGAGTTTTCGCGCTGCCCTGTACGCGCGGAATCCGAAACGCGGGATGCGTTTCAAGACGCGCTCGACGTCGAGCCTTATCTTGTTATATGATGGGGTGGTGAGGATCCTGTTCAAATATCTGGAGAGCGCTCCGACACTGTGCGATATTGAAAGCTCATTATCGTTAAGGACAACGATTATATCTTTTTTAGCGTGGCCGGCGTGGTTCAAAGCCTCGAACGCCATGCCTCCTGCGAGCGCCGCGTCGCCGATAACAACTATTACTTTATTATCCGCGCCTTTCAGGTCGCGGCCAACCACAAGGCCCAATGCCGTAGAGATAGACGTCGAACTGTGCCCTGAAGTGAATATGTCGTATAGCGGGCTTTCATCTTTATTCGGGAAGCCGCTTAAACCCCCTAACTGCCTCAGGGTGGAGAACTTATTCAGCCTGCCTGTAAGCATTTTATGCGCGTAAGTCTGATGCCCCACGTCCCATACTATACTGTCTTTGGGCGTATTGAAGACATAATGGAGCGCTATTGTAAGCTCGATAGCGCCCAGGCTTGAGGCAAGATGGCCTCCGGTCTTCGACACCGTATCGATCATCTCTTTTCTTATCTCGGATGCTGCCAGAGGAAGTTCGGAGATCATGAGCTTACGCAGATCGTCAGGTGTGTTTATATTGTCTATTATTCGCGCCATAAGTTATCCGCTATCGCTTCAAGGCCCTTTGCCCTTTTCCCAAAAGTCTTTAAATGATACTTTGCTTTTTTAATAAAATTTTGCGCGTCGCAGCGGGCGCGCTCCATACCAAAAATTTTAGCGTAACCTTCCTCGTCCGCGATATCGTCCGCTATCTGGAAGGCCATTCCTAAATTAATGCCGTAGCCGGCCATGGCCGCTATCTTTTTTTTATTTGCGCCGGATGCTATCGCGCCCGCCTTCGCGGATACTTCGAAAAGTTTCGCCGTCTTGAGCCGGTTTATATAATTTAAGGTTTTTATGTTTTTTTTCTTTGATTTATATTCAAGGTCAAAAGCCTGCCCGCCTACCATGCCGCATGTCCCTGCCCCTTTCGACAATTCTCTGATTATCGCCGAGCCCTTCTTCGGCTCGAGATCGGCAGCTATAATATTGAACGCAAGCGTCAGGAGCGCGTCTCCGGCAAGTATCGCCGTTGCCTCCCCGAATTTCTTATGGCAGGATAACATCCCGCGCCTGTAATCGTCGTCGTCCATCGAAGGAAGGTCGTCGTGTATCAAAGAATATGTATGGATAAGTTCGACCGCGCATGCGGCCGGTATTGCGGTGCTTTGACTGCCGCCGCAGGCCTGCGCGGATTCGAGTGTAATTATCGGTCTCAGGCGTTTGCCGCCTGAAAATACGCTGTAGCGCATGGCCTTATGGAGGGACTTCGGCTCTTCTTTTTCCGAAGGCAGGTTCCTATCCAGGTAGCTGTCGATCAAACGCCTTAAATTCAAAACAATCCTTCTTCCTGCTTAGGCTTTTTCTTCCGCGCGTCGGAGGGTTTGGTCTCCTCCTCGGCCGTCTTTTCGTCAAAAGGCTTGAGTTCGACCGAGCCGTCTTCGGATTTCAACAGTATCTCGACCTTTTTTTTGGCGACCTCGAGTTTTTTGGCGCACATCTTCGAAAGCCTTATGCCTTCCTCGTATTTATCAAGCGAATCATCAAGCGACAGGTTGCCGTCCTCAAGATCTTCTACTATCTTCTCAAGTTTTTTTAATGCCTCTTCGAATTTCATCTCAGCCATAATGCCTCCCATTTACCCGATCTCTTCCACCTTCGATCTGAATCTTCCATTACCCAATTTCGTCTCTACGATATCATCTTTCTTTAAAAGGCTTGCGTCTTTAATAATAATGCCTTCGGGCAGTTTCGCTGTAATGCTGTAACCTCTGTTCAGTATCGCGAGAGGGCTCAAGCTTTCAAGTTTGCCCGTTAAAAATTTGAAACTCTCCTGGCGCATCTTGACAAGATGGTCTATCCTGATAGCCAGCCCCTTTCGCAGGTCGTCGATCTTCTGCTCATACTGAATAATAATATTGAGCGGCTGTCTGAGTATGTAGCTGTCTCTCAGCGCCGCAAGCTTTTCCGTAAGGACGTTAAATTTCACTGTCAACGCGTTCTCGAGCCTTGTCGTAGCCGTATTTATCAGGTTTACAAGGTCTTCTTTTCGCGGGATCACGAGCTCGGCCGCAGCGGACGGCGTTGGCGCACGAAAGTCAGCGACGAAATCCGAAATGGTATAATCTATCTCATGGCCGACGGCGCTTATTACCGGGATCTCGGAATCATATATCGCGCGTGCGACAACCTCTTCGTTGAACGGCCAGAGGTCTTCGAGCGAACCGCCTCCGCGCGTCACTATCATTACGTCTATGTTTTTCAATTCGTTGAACTGCCTTATGGCCGCGGCTATCTCTTTTTTGGCGCTCTCGCCCTGGACCTTGACCGGGTTTAAAATTATCTCCACGTTCGAGAACCTGCGCCGGGCGATATTCAGTATGTCGCGTATCGCCGCGCCCGTCGGGCTCGTTACGATGCCTATTCTCGTCGGAAGGAACGGTATGGTCACCTTATGCCGCTCGTCGAAGAGCCCTTCTTTCTGCAACTTCTCTTTTAGCTGCTGGAACTGAAGCTGGAGCGCGCCTATCCCTTTCGGCTCGATCTCTTCGACGATGATCTGGTAATCGCCGCGCGCCTCATATACGCTTACCGATCCGAAACATATGACCTTCATCCCGTCTTTCGGTTTAAATTTGAGTTTCGCATTCGAGCGGGCGAACATCGCACATTTCAAGCTCGCTCCCGCGTCGCGAAGCGAGAAATACATGTGGCCGGATGAGTGCAAAACGAAGTTCGATATTTCGCCCTCGACCCATATGGAAGGAAAGGAGTCTTCAAGGATGACGCGTATATATTTCGTCAGCTCCGATACAGAATATATATGCTTCTCTTTTGCGTCGTTCATTTCTTTGTAACGCCCGCGGCCTTAGATTCAAGCTTTTTTAAAAAATTGGGGTCTACTTCGTAACCCATTTTTTGCGCCTTGCGCACGTCCGCCCAGCTTTGCGAATATTCCTTTATATTGAAATATTCGACTGCCCTGTAATAATAAGCTCTTGCGTTGTCCGGTTTTAATGCGATAGTCCTGCTGAAGTCCACTATCGCTTTTTCATACTGCGCTATATTCGTGAGCCCGCGGTTATAATACGCGGCCGCGAAATCGGGCTTCAGTTTTATCGCCTTGTTGAAATCGGCATTTGCGCTGTCGAAATCGGCAACTATCTTTTTAAGATCTTTCTGCCCCACTCTCTCCGAAGACAATCTCGCCAGATACGCTATGCCGCGGTTATTGTAGGCGTCGGCATCTTGCGGATCGAGCGCAACATCTTTGGTAAATTCAGCTATCGCCTCGTCATACTTCCCGCTCTTTACGTACTCAACGCCTTTATTGGTCGTTTC
>PLNN01000005.1 GCA_003142795.1 Candidatus Omnitrophota bacterium | reverse complement strand
TATTATCAAGACTTTCTTCATCCCACACCTCCGTCATTTCTTCTCTGTTGGAGTTATGCTTAATCTGCCCTATGCCTCTTATAGGACATAGGCGGTTAAATGTTTCCCGCTTCTTTCAATAGTATTTTTATCTATACCCATATTCATCACGTAATCGTTCGTGTGTTTCACGGCCTATTTCGTTGGCTTCTTGATTTAAGGAAGCAGCATAATTATCTAACTCTTGTTTTAATTGATTTTTTAAAGATAGGTATTCAGCCTCGCTTAATTTTCCGTTTTTATGGGCTTCTTCGATTTCGGATCGGCGAAAATCTATGTCGGCTTTTTTGCGAGAAGCTTGTTCTGATAAACGATTCAATTGATTATTCATTGAAGTAATGGCGGGAGATGGGTAAGTTGCACACCCACATAATAACCCTAAGCATAATAGTAAAGCTATTAACTTTTTCATATGGTTCCTTTGTTAAACTGTTATAACTTTTCCTTTTTGTAATCCTATCTTGTAATCCTTGTAAAACTGCTCACTTCAGCTCACCATTTTCATTATACATCTTAACTGAACCAGTCAGCTTACCCTCCTTGTAAAACCCTTCTTCTGATACCTTCCCATTCGCATAATAATTCTTATATGGACCTTCTAACTCGCCATCCTTATAAGTCGCCTCGGATCTTAATTGGCCATTCTCATAATACGTCTTTGATACCCCTTCTTGTTTATCATCTTTATATGATCCCTCATATTCCAACTGCCCGTTTTCGTAATATGTTCTGTCAAATCCATCCCGCTTACCGTCTTTGATGACTCCTTCGGCTTCCAGCTTTCCACTTTTGTAATAGTTCTTCGATATACCCTTTTCTTTGCCATTCTGGGTCGGTATTTCTTTTTTCAATTCTCCTGTTTCGTAATAGCCTTTGAGCAACCCCTCTGACTCGTCATTTTTGTAAACTCCATCGTATTGTAGCTGCCCGTTTTCGTAATATTGTTTACAAGGCCCATCCTTTTTGCCATTTTTTAATGTTATTTCAGCTTCCAAGTTTCCATTCTCGTAATATGTCTTCGTTGATCCAGTTGGCCCAACATCAGTCTCAGCGCCATTCTTGTATATCACTTCACTTTTTAACCGTCCACTTGGATAATACGCTTTAATTGGTTTATCTTGTTTTTCAAGCGGGCCGTTCTTATTATTTTTTGCCATTTCATTTTTTATATCAGAAATATCTTCATCTGCATTTTTGTCTCCCAATTGTTTTGCTTTAGTGGCATCTTCAAGAGCTTTATTATATTTTGATAAACTTAAATAAATAGCAGATCTCGCAGCATAACCTTCAGGACTATTAGGATTGATGGCTATTGCCTTGTTGCATTCAGTAAGTGCGAAAGCATAATTATATTGCATACCATACATAAATGCTAAGGAGGCGTGGGCCGGGACTAAATTCGGATCAAGGTTTATCGCTTTGCTAAAAGCTGAAATTGCTTTTTTTGTATCTCCCTTTTGAAAATAGGCAAGCCCAAGTTGTTGATGATAGATAGCATAATCAGGTTCAAATTCTATCGCCTTATTAAGCTCAAAAATAGCTTGATCATAATCGTTCTTATACACCATGAATATGCCGCCCAACTTTGCATGGACAAAGCCATATTTTGGGTTTAATTCCAAAGCTTTTTTGTATTCAATAATAGCTTTGTCGATTTCATTTTTATTTTCATAATCCGTGCCTCGCATGAAATAATCATGAGCATTATCGGAATTTGCCCAACACTTTTTAACCATTGGACATTCAGTAATCAACATTGCTATTAAAAGCAAAGATATTAGTTTTTTCATTTTTTCTCCAGTTACTTTAGACTGTTTCCAATAAAAAAGAGGGAGCGCATATCCCCACCGGCAACTGCAAAGTAAATCCGGCAAGGCTGCATTTCTCCCTCGCTCTTTCGAGCGATATGCAGCACTTACCTTACTTTGCAGTTAGAGGCCCTAAGTCCTCTTTAAGGTAAAGCTATTGATTCATGTAAAGAACCGCTATAAAACTACTGCCATATTATATCATATTGCTGAATAAGCGAAAAGTCAGAGCTACTTCATATGTTTTGTAATAATTTTTGTAAATTCCCTAATCCCAATTCCGGCGGTCTTAAATTTTATACCACCACCTATTTGTTTACCTCTTGCGTCTGTAGAATGTATACAGCCCCATTTTGGATAAAGGTATACCTCAAATTTCTTACCACCTAATTTCTTCATATCGCACCTCCGTTATTTCCCGAAATTCTTCGTTCCTTTTGTGATTACTTCTTGTCTTTTCTTGTCTGCTTCATTTTTTGCTATGTTTACTTGTTTGTTGTGTTTATCTTTACTCTTCTGTCCTTTATCACCCATTTGACACCTCCGTTATTTCTTAATTAGTCTTATTACAAGATACACAGGATATAGAAGCCACACCCCGAATCCCAAACAGAACGCGATCTGAAACAGGTTACTCGACAGATGATAAAAAGACTTCGGGTTAAGTGCTTCATTGGTAGTCAGGGTTGCTGATTGGATTAAATGATAACAGGCGAATGAGCCACCAATTATAGCTAAACCTGTCAGGAAGAATCCTAAGAATATGCGGAGCTCTTTTTTCATTATTTAATATGGATTCTTTGTTCCTTTTTTACCTGTATATGGATTTACATTACCCTTTGTCGACCAGTTATCTCGCTTGGTTTTATTAGGCGACGTTCTATAATGGGATTGTCTATATGTTCCTGATTTCGTAAATCCTCCCCTAACCCTTACAGCTCTGGCATAACATAATGATGATGATAATAAGAACACGAAAAGCATGACTAAGCATAGCGTCCTTCTCATATTATTCATCCTCCCCATTGTCGCTATCGTGGTAATCCGGTATTTCTATATCAATACTATCACCTCGTGAATTAGTGCCGGATGCAGACGTTCCACTAATAGTCGCCCCATCTACATTCATGTTACCACCATTAGGCCAATTTACAGTAGTAACTTCGCCATCCTCTACTTCAACGGGCACAGAGTATGTCCCACTAGACGTAGTAACATCTGCGTCGTATTCCTCAGCCCATAATGGCAGACATATAATAAGTAAAAACGATACGATTGTATATCGTAAAAGCCTCATATCATTTCTCCTTTAACGTGCTTACTGCCGCCTCTTCACCTTGCCTTGTTGCCAATCTATTGCAAAGATCTCACTATCTCCGGATTCATATCAGCAAGCGTCTTCCATTCAATATTGTATTTTTCTTTAAGAATCCGCTTCTTCTCGTTCCAGAATGCATGGCAATAGGCTTTTTTACTGCTCCTCATATTCAACCTTTTACTTAATTCTTGAATGGCTTCTTGCTCCGCTTCTTTGAATATTTTCTTTAGTTTCGGATCTCGCTCTATGATGTCGTGGCGTAGACCTTCTGTATCCTCGAAATAATCCATCTCATTTTTCCCATTCCCATTTTA
>PLNN01000053.1:19226-35091 GCA_003142795.1 Candidatus Omnitrophota bacterium | reverse complement strand
TGACGAAGCGAAAAATTTCCTCCCTCAACCCCCATGGCCAGTCGGCCATTTAACAACTACACGAATATTTTGCTACCTTTACTTATTTTCTGTAAGCTGCTTGATTCTTTCTTTTGCATGACTAATATCTGCTTCGCTGCCATATGGCGATATTTTAAGAAATTTCTTATAGGCTTCTTTTGCTTGCTCGGAAAGACCCGCGCTATCGCAGGCAGCGGCTTCAGACAAATAATAAGATGCCTCATATGGCTTTAGCTTTATTGCCTTGTCATAATCAGCGATTGCCTCGTTATACATACCTTTTTTATAATAGCCATATCCGCGGTTATAGTATGCATAGGCATTTGCCGGAGCAAGTTCTATAGCCTTAGTTGAGTCAGAGATTGCCTGATCGTGAAGCCCTTTCATGCCATACGCAACCCCTCTCTGAAAATACGCATCGGCATAGTTAGGGTTTATCTCTATTGCTTTCGTGAAATTAGAAATAGCTTCGTCATATTGCTTATTGCTTAACTGCGCGGCCGCTTCATAGAAATAAGTTTTAGACTCGTCCGGCTTTGTTTCAGGCGGTTTCTCTGGTGATGCAGCTTCTTCTTCCGGTTCTGCCATAAACCCTGATAATTCGTTAATAAATCCCGGCTCAATAAAGTGGTCGCTATATTTTCGGGAAAGCTTAACCTTTTTCCAGGATTCAGCATAGTTTTCTTTGAACAATAAGGCACATGCCCACTGGTAATAAATGTAGCCCAGATCATCATTATTCTGGACCGGCAAGCGGCTCGCCTTATCATAAAAACTTATTGCATCGTCGAGATATTTTATTGCAGCACTGGTTTTCTTCCCTTGCCTGCGGTATATTTCTTGTGCTTTATTATAAAATTGCCTACCTAAATTGCACATAACCATTACATGGTTTGGGTTAAGCTCCAAAGCCTTTTCATAAAGGCTTATTGTTTCGTCGGTTTTTCCTTGCATACGCGTAAGGCTTCCGAGTAAATAATATACTTCCGCGTTGTTCGGATCAAGCAGCCAAGCTTGATTTGCTCTTCTCATGGCAGTTTTTAAATCGTCTTTCTGCGCATAATACCTAGCGGTATCCATCGCTTCTTTGCAGGCAGCTTCTTTACTTCCAAAAGTTTCTACAGCCTCTTTAATAAGCCTATCATTCGCTTCTTTTTGCTTCTGAGTAAAAGCAGTGTTGCCATACATCGGCTTTTCGTTGATCGGAATGTTTCCAAAGCTTGACGTTGCAAAGACTGCAGAGTAAATCTTAAATGCTAAAACAACGGCAAAAATAATCAAAATCCCTAAAGTTAAGAACTTACCTTTGAGTGCCCATCCTATTTTATTTTTCATGTAATTGGTTAACATGGCTACGATAGATCCTGTAGCCAAAAAGCTTATAACCATAATTGTAATCTTCAAAAAAATATTTTCGTTTCCGAATCCTTCCATGAAACTCTTAGTAAAACTTCCCGCAAAATCAAGCCCACCCATAGTAAAAGCTACTGCAGAAAACACAGCTCCCCATTTTTTAAATCGAAATAATCCTATGCCTCCTACAATACATGCAACTATTAAAACAAAATAATGGGCCATAAATCCAAGCAATCCGCCAAGACTGTACGGGGTCAATTCAATACCGATAATGTTATTTGGCAATGCCAAAACAAAAGAGATTAGCATGTAAATACCCGTCAATAAGAGCATTATCACTAAGAGCTTTATTCCTAACGGAAATTTATTGATTGCTATTTTTTCCATTTGGCTTCCTTCTCATACATATTATGGTATGCAAATGTTCCTATGATTCCCAAAATATATGTCACGGTGATTAAGAGCGGGATTAGCCCAATGATTAATGTTAGATCACTTCCCCTTATTAGTCTAAGAATCGCAATTATTATGTGAAGAACTAATATTGCGATAGCGCATACTATACTTTTTTTAAAAAATATTCCATATGCTAATAACCATATGACAAAAATAAAATACATTACTGGATGCGTAGGCGAAAATCCATATTTTGTAATATCCCTAACTAATATCACAGTGCCTCCCACCCCAGACAGAAAGGCCAATATAGCTGCGCACAAAATAAATACATTAGCAATTTGTTTATTTATTATTCCGGTTTTCATAATAATTATTCCCTTCTATTCTCACTGGTGAAAATTTCATCAATTAAAATTTTTCGCTCTTCCTCAGATGGCGTAACTTTCGTGGTCCGCCTGGAGCGACTGTTGTAAAATTTCGATACTTTGGGGCGATTTAGCAGGACGCGAAAACTGGTCAATTATCTAAGTATGGCCAGGTTGAGCGGCCATCGAAATTTTACCACAGCGAATTTACATGCCTAATGTAAATTCGCGACAAGCGGAAGGCGGCCACAAAGTTACGCCGGACTACCGCTTGCGAAAAATTTTAATTNNCACGAAATGCGAAAAATTTTACCCCAGCATCCTTTTCGCCGCTGCAAGCACTTCCTCCGGCGTTATTGCCTCGAGGCACTTGAACCCGATCTTGCAGTTATGCGCAAGGCACACCGCGCAACCCACGTATTTATGCAAAATAATATCGCGCTTACCTGTCGGCCCCCAGCGCTCCGGAGAAAGACCCTTGTCGCTCCTGCCGAATATCGCGATCACGGGCGTCCCGACAGCACAGGCAATATGGACAGGGCCTGAATCGTTAGATATGAAAAGCCGCGACCGTTTCAGCACGCTTGCTATATCCGCTACGCTCGTCATGCCGGCCAGGTTCAGCGGCGCTACTTTCATTAAAGCCGTAGTCTTGTCCGCAAAGGGTTTATCTTTCAAATCAGATATAATAATTATCTTAGCGCCGCGTTCTCGCGCCAATAGATCGCCGACTTTCGCGAAATTTTCCGGCCGCCATCTCTTCGAGGCGCAGCTGGCGCCCGGATTAAGCGTTATAATAAGGCTATCTTTTGTAATGCCGTTTTTTTCGAAAACTTCAGATATCGCCTTCTCGGACGTCTCTTTCAGCGGCATATAGAGCGCTCTATCATTCGTCTCTATTCCGGCATACTTTAATATATCTAACGTATAATCTATTTCATGCTTTAATCCAAACTGTTTCACGTTGGGAATTTTTTTTGTCAGTAGGTTTCCCCATTTTTTATCGTACCCAACCCGAACGGGAATGCCGGCCAGGAATGTTATGATATGCGTTCTTTTAGTCGGATGCAGTATCAGTGCGATATCAAAATTTTTACGGCGCAAATGATCTATGAATTTCAAATTGCCCGATAGATTTTTTTCCCTGCCGGATCTATCGTAAAGTATAACTTCGTTTAAATAAGGGTTGCCTTCTACTATATCTTTAGCGTATGGCCGCACCATAACGGCAATATGGCTGTCGGGATACGTGTCGCGGGCGGCTTTTATCGCAGGGGTCGACAAAAGCACGTCCCCGATCCTATCCAGCCTTACTATCAGGATTTTCTTATACCCGTTACTATTATTCATACCCCTCAAGCATAACCTTCACCGCGTCGAATACTTCATCCGGCAATATGAGCTTCATGCACTCGTAATTGCGGCCGCATTCAGCCGTCTCGCACGGCGAACATGAAAGTTTTTTGGATATTACAACGTCGAATTCGCCTGTCGGCCCGTATTTTTTAGGATCCGTAGGCCCGAAGAGCGCCAGTACCTTTGTTCCCACCGCGCACCCCAGATGAAGCGGCGCGCTGTCATTCGTTATGAGGATATTAGAGCGTTTTAAAAGGGCGGCCAGCTGCCGTATGTTGGTCTTTCCTACCAGGTCATGGGGCTTATGTTTCATCTTTGTAATTATATTATCCACTACTTCCCTGTCTTCCGGCGTGCCTGCGAAGATGACATGAGCGCCGCATTCACGGATGAGCCTGTCGGCAATTTCGGCAAACCCTTCAACGGTCCATTTTTTTATATGGCTCTTGGAGCCGGGGCTTATTACGGCTATTGGCTCGCCTACGTTCTCTTCTTTTAAAAGCTTAGCGACGTGTTCCTCGTCTTCCTTCGGGATATAGATATACGACTCATCTTCAAGGTTGGCTATGCCCAAAGACTTCAGCCTGTACAGGTGCCGCTTCTTACTGTGAACAACTGAGCCGGGGAATTTCTGTATGGTCGCCGTCCTGAATTTGGGGCCTATCAGGAGCCCAAAGACCGTATTGCGGATATCCGCAACAAGATCGTATTTTAATTTCTTCAGCTTGAGCTGCAGCCTGCGTTTTTCGGCGATCGGCAGATGCTTATCATAAATTATCAATTTGAATACGGCAGGATCCTTCTCGAATATCTCTTTGCCCTGCGGACCCACCATGACGTCGAGCCTGGCTCCGGGGAATTCCTTCTTAAGGGTTTTAATAACAGGCGTCGTAAGGATGATGTCTCCGACGTTACTGAGGGTGATCACCAGGATACGCTTTACTTCCATTTTATCAACTATCACGTTCTCCTCCCGGTTAACATTGCCTCGGCGGCCTTAAGCATACTTTCAACGCTTATCGCCTTCATACAACTATTATCAACGCATGTCACGTCGTAACACGGGACCTCGCATCGATCATTGTTCGACACGACTATGTAATTACCTTTACCGTAGGGCCCTGTAAGACGGGGCGCGGTTGGGCCGAACAGCGCTATTACTTTGGCGCCCACGGCAACGGCAAGGTGCATCGAACCAGTGTCGTTTGCCACGACCAAAGCTGAGTTCTCGAATATGGCGCCGAGTTGTTTCAGGTTCGTCTCACCGGCAATATTTACCGGCTTATTCTTCATCAGCCTTTCGATATCGCCGGCAAGGATAGCGTCTTTCTTAGCTCCTGTAATGACTATTCGCGCGCCGAATTTTTCGGCCAGAGAGTCGGAAAGCGCCGCAAAATTCTCTTTCGGCCATCTCTTGGGGTCCCAATTCCCGCCCGGGCAGATCGAAATGATAACATCCCCGCTTTTCACGCCCTTTTTAACCAGCATCTCTTTTGCGATACCCCTGTCGATATCCTTTATGAAAAATTCATAAGACGTATCCGGCGTTTCAATCCCCGCGAACCTTGCAATATTCAGGAAATATTCGACCTTGTGGATATCTTCGGCAGGGGCTTCCACTATTTCTGTAAGCAGTCCTGCCCTGTTTTTAGTAGAATACCCTATTCTTTCTTTTATGCCGGCCAAGAGCGTTATCAAAGCCTTGGTAAACGATCTGTGAAGGATAAAGGCGGTATCGAATTTCTTCTTTCTTAATTCCATTATCAACCCGAATTTCCCGAAGAGGTTTCTGTGGCGGCCTTCTTCATCATAAATTATTATCTCATCCAATCGCGGGTTTCCATCCAGTATCTCTTTGCATCTGGGATGCAGGAGACAGGCGATATAGCTATCGGGATACGCCTGCCTTACCGCTTTTACGAACGGCGTCGAGAAAAGCACGTCCCCTATCCAGTTGACATTGACTATCAGGATCTTTTTTTTCATTTTACAATATCAGTTTTTTTAGAATCTTCGTGAAGTGCCCTAAAAAATGCATGATACCCAGACAATTTGATCCAATAGACGAATAGATTATCCGCGGTCGGAGATATGCGCACTCTTTTTATTTCGTATACGTCGTAGCTGGGCGCAAGCCTGGTCGGCTTCGTCGCAAAACCAGCTTCATAACCCGCGTCTTTAGCCATCGACTTGACATGTTCGTTATAGCCGCCCATCGGGTAGCATATAAATTTTATTTTCTTGCCTGTCATCTTCTCCAGGACCTCTTTAGAACCTGCAAGTTCGTCTTTTAGCTTTTTATCGTCTATATATTTAAGCCATGCATGGGATATGGTATGGCTTTCTATATCTATTATACCCGAAGCGGACATCTCGTTTATCTGGCCCCAATCCATAAAATCGTTCTTGCCGACCTTGTCTGTAATTATAAATATCGTAGCCGGCATATGATACCGTTTCAAGGCGGGGTAGGCGTATTTATAATTATTCTCGTAGCCGTCATCGAAGGTTATCGCTACAGTCCTAGCCGGCGGCCTCTTCTTCTCGCGAATATAGGAAACTGCTTCCTCAAGCGGTATCACGTTATATTTTCTGTCGTGCAGGAATTTCATCTGCCTGGTAAAGGCATCAGGCGAAACGGTTATCTTATCCTTTTTATTCGGAGTGTACTCTATGGAATGGTACATCAGTATAGGAATGCGGTATACAGAATCAAGAAATAGCTTGAACGCAACCGACAGGACAATCAGCAATATGCCGCAGGATACTAATATTTTATTTTTTCTATTCACTCTATTTCTCCGCTATCTTGTCATACAGCTTTATCATTTTATCAGCCATGAGCCCAATCGGGAATTTTTCCGCGACGACCCTTCTGCCGCGCTCGCCCATATCCCTTCGCAAACCCGGATTCCCCAAAAGCCTTATAACGGCCCCGGCTATCGCGCTGCTATCCCCGGCCTCGACAAGCATGCCATTCGAACCGTCAGTAATTATATTATTTATACCGCCTACACGCGACGCCACGCATGGCAGGCCTGCGGCAAGTGCTTCAAGGAGCGCTATGCCAAGGCCTTCGTTTATTGAAGGAAAAACGAATACATCCATAAGCGATAAAAATTTTGCGGTATCAGGGTCCGATGGCGCAAAATGGACATACCCCTCTATCCCTAAAGTCAACGCCAAGCTTTTCAGGGCAGATTCCTCATCACCGCTTCCGACTATGAGGCATTGAACGCCCGGCATTTTTGAAATAATATCACGCATGGCTTCTATCAAGAATTTCTGGCCCTTTACGGACGAAAGCCGCCCTATCGTCCCGACTACAGGGGCGTCTTTTAAACCGACAACCTTTTTAATTTCGCGTATCTCGGCATCGGAATAACGCCTTAAAAACCTGTCCATGTCCACGCCGCTGTAAATAAGTGAGATCCTGCCTTCCTTAACGCCAAGGTCGTCTTTGAGATGTGCATTGACAGCGTCGCTTATGGCAACAACCTTTTCTCCCCAGGTATCGAATATCCCCCTGAACTTCTTTTTGAAATAACCATGGCAGGTCGTAACAAAACTCGCGCCCGTCATCACGGAAGCAAAAAATGCGACAGCCTGCGAGACCCGGGAATGAGCGTGGATCATATCAACTTTCTCATTTTTGATTATCTTTGCTAATCTGAGAGCCGAGATAAAAACTTTCGGACTTAATTCAAACTTAGTTTTCATATCCAGACGGATGTGAGATATGTCGTTTTTTTTCAATTCATCCTCAAGATTTCCGCCGCTCGACACAACAATAACTTCAACGCCTTTCTTCTTCAACTCCGACGATAAAGAAAGGATATAGTTACCTATCCCGCCGATATTAAGATGCGTTGATATTTGAAGGACTTTCATCGGCGTACCTCATTTACCAGATAATCTTTCATCGCTTCCAATACTTCACTTACGGTTATTTGTTTCATGCACGCATTCTTCTTGATACAGACAGGTTTGTAGCAAGGGCCGCACTTCATCTCATCGCTCTTACAAAGCACTACACAATCGTTGGTGCGCACCACATGCTTGTCGGGCTCGGTCGGGCCGAACAACGCTATGACCGGCGTGCCGGACGCCGATGCCACATGCAGCGGCGCGGAATCGGGCGTAAGATACACCCTGAAATGCTTCATAAGGCTCGCGAGCTCCATGATGTTCGTCTTCCCCGCCGCTATTATAGGCTTCGACTTAGCGGCTTTTGCGATGCGGTCGGCGAATTCGATGTCTTCCCTGGTACCTGTCAGTACTACTCTGATATTAAATTCCCTGGCCAGCCGGTCGCTCAACTCCGCTATATAGGAAGCCGGCCAATTCTTCGCGACCCACCGAAGCGATGCCCTGACGTTTATTCCGACCAACCCCTGCTCCTCTTTAAGCCAATTTTCTTCTAGAAATTTCTGGACATGTCTTTCGTCTGCCTCTGACGGCCATAATTCCAGGACCTTGTCGATCGGTTTGATGCCGGCGAGCCTCAGCGTCCTGAATTGATGCTCCAGAGGGTCGAGATAAGGCGCGTCGTCTTTCACTGTCTTGTTAAGAAGAAACGATAATTTCTTATTCTCATAACCGTATCGCAGTCCCGCTAAGCTCAAGGCCGCAAGCAAGTGGCTTTTCTTGTTATTCTGAAGATCGATAGTTATGTCAAAACAATTTTTCCGCAGTTCCTCGGCAAGGCGCCAAAACCCGGCCAGGCCCTTATCTCTGCCTTTAAGGTCGCATACTATGATATCGTTTATATAGGGGCACCTGTCCAGGACTTCTCTCGCCTGCACTCCAACGAGAACTTTTATCCTGGCATCCGGGAATTTGGCGCGGATCGCCTTTAGGGATGGTATAGAAAGTATAACATCGCCTATGGCGCTTATCTTTATTACCAGGATATTCTGGACCTTTAAAGCTTCTTCATAAACGCCGATCGTCTTTTCCGCCATCTTCTCAAGATTAAGGTTCGCCTCGACATATCGCCTGCCTTCATTCGCAAGGCTTGTCCACAACGCTTTATCTTTATACAGCCGCATCACTTTCTCGGCCATGTCTTTCGGATTCTGGCTCATGCACAATAAGCCGGTCGAGTTATCCTCGATTATATCTACCACTCCGCCGACTTTCGTTGAAACTACCGGGACTCCAGAAGCCTGCGCCTCCATAATGACCCTACCAAAAGCTTCCGGGGTTATAGTAGCAGAAACAAGAACGTCAAGGCCCCTCATCACCTCGGGAACGTCCTGCGTAGCAGGAATGAATTTGATCGTCTCGGACAACCCAAGCCTTCTTATCAGAAGATCAAGGTCCTCTTTATATTTTTCCTTCGGAGCGCTGCCTACTATTACCGCTTTTAGATCAGGTATTTGGCGGCTCAGGATAGAAACTGCTTTTATAAAATCGGCGTGGCCTTTCAATTGCGTTATTCGCGATACCATCCCGATAGTGAACGCCTGGGGACGGAATATGGACGGATCCCTGAACCTGAATTTCGAGAGGTCCACGCCCCTCGGTATGAGACGGATCCTGTCATGCGGAACCCCCAGATCGTGAACCATATGTTTTGCCATTATATTTGAAGCGACTATGACATAACGCCCCCATCCCATTACTAAACTTAAAAAGTGCTTCTTATAATAACCGTGGGCCGTTGTTATAAAGACCCTGTTTGTTTTCTTGCATGCCAGATATGCTATCAGCGCGGGAACGCGCGAGCGCGCATGGACTATATCTATGTCTTCTCTCTTTATGATCTCGGCTAATTTACCGGCCATCTTTATTATATTGAAAAGCGACTTTTTGCCAACAGGCAGATTATAGTGGCGCGCGCCGATCTTATCAAGCTCCCGCACAAGCCGCCCGCCGCTTGAGACAGTTATAGTCTTATGCCCTTTCGCGACAAGATACTTTGCGAGGTCGATCGTGCCCGTCTCAACCCCTCCGACGTCCAATGATGGTAATGTCTGCAGTATGTTCATAAAATTTAAATTAGTCTTTGTACGGCCTGGAATATCTTTTCGCTGTCGTCTATCTTTTTCGCCGCGCCTTTATGTGACCATAGCTTATTGAGCGCATCCGCTAAGTTCTCGGCCTTTGATATAGTAAGGTGCCCGGACTCTTCCAGATTTTTCAGCATCCGCTCATGTTTCGTCAACACGTCTTTTTTCTTATCAAGTTCAAAGGCAACGACGCCCTTGCTCGCATTTATGGCCTCGGAGATCATTGAAACCGATTCTTCGGACACGACATTGATCCTGCTCAAACTTAAGATGCCCCCGACCACTTCATTAAAATTGTTTTCATTGGCTATAAGGAGCAGCCTGCACTTCGGATTGTGCGCCAATCTATCTTTCAGGATCTTTGCGATAGCGCACGAAGTCCTTCTCGATGTCGTAACAAGAAGATCGACGTCGTGCTCTTCGCAGAATTTTAGGATATTGTCGATACAGGCACTCACGATCTCTTTCGTCAATAAAAATTCGGGATTGTCGCCGCCGATGAATAGGCCGACCGCGTCTTTCGAAGGGGGGCCGATCCTTTTCGATAATTTTTCGCCGTCGGCTTTCAGCTTATCCGCATCCATGAGGTTCGGGGCCATCAAAGTTTTCACTACGTTTTTGGATTCAGGCGGATTGTCGTGTTTTGGTATTACGGCAAGATCAAATTTGCTCAAGCCCAGATAAGGAGCGGGTTTCATCACCACGACATTCCTCGCGTTATTTTCTTTCGACATGAAGATATTGACACTCGCAAGGCCCGAGCCGCAGGATATGACAAAATCGGAATACGTCTTCATCAGCGCCTTGTAACTTGCTTCCTTGAGGCAGGCTTTCATGCATCTCATGCACCCTTGACAACGCCACGTCGCGAAGCTTGCGCAGGCCGCAAGCGCTATCCTGGAGAGATTACTTTTAAACTTAACTTCCACCACTTCTATCTTCGTGTCCTCTTCCCGATATCCTTGGAGAACGCGCGCTTTCTGTAACTGGCGCGCCACTGCCAGCGCCTGGTTCAGGTGCCCGGCCTTGCCGTCATTAAGGACCAGGACTGCCCGCACCGGGGTGGATTTCCATCTCTTATGCAGCCAGAGCCATTGATCCGGATATTTCCTGATATAAGATTCCAATAATTTAGTAAAATTCTGCAGGTTCTCGCGGATGTCATCATCGGACTTTGTCTCTTTAAAATCTATGTATTCTTCAAGGCAGATCTTGTGATGGGGGCCTCCGGTCCTCACGATAAAATTCGGCAGTATCAAAGAACCGGTATGTTTGGCTATCTCGAACGGCCCGGTGTGGCATGATGTAGGGCGCCCGAAGAAATCGACGAACATGCCGTTCTTTCCGGCATCCTGATCGGAGAGGATGCCTACTATATTATTTGCGCGCAGCCCTTTCAGTATATTCTTAGTCTGCATCCCTTTCCTTATGACCTTGCAGCCGTTCGATTCCCTGAGACGGTTCAGCAGCTCATTCAGCCGCTTCATCTTCTGTTCACGCGCCAGAACCATAATAGGGAAACCTATCACAGAACTCACAAGGCTCGACATTTCCCAATCACCGAAGTGCGCTGTCAAAAGTATCGTGCCACGGCCGGACTTGGCTGCGTTTTGGAGGCGTTCGATATGCGGGATCTCGATATATTCGTCATAATATTTACGATCTATCTTTGTAAGGTTCAACACTTCCATAAATGTCTGGACCAGCGTCTGGTAGACCTTCTTTGTTATCTTCTTCAATTCATCGGGCGATTTCTCCTTCGCGAACGCTGCCTTGAGATTGGCGTAGGCAATGACCCGCCGCTTCTTATTAAAGAAGAAAGCTAGGCTGCCGATCCGTCTTCCGAGCCACAAAGATATGCTGATCGGAACGACGCTGAAGACTATATTAAGCGATCTTACGATTATATAAGCTATGTAATCTATCAATCAATTGCTCCTTGCCGTCCGTTAAATTCATCTCGACTACCAGCGTAAGCATCATGTAGTTCCCGAAATAAATGCTCATGCGGCGCAGCTTCACTGCGTCTTTCTCTGTAGTCACAATAAAATCGAATGACCGCTCGTTAAAGCGGTCCATTATGTGCTGCGCGTCTTTTGCCTTGTAATTATAATGATCGCCGTATACGACATGTTCCACTACTTTTGCGCCCAGGTCGCTGACAGTTTCTTCGAAATAAGCGGGATCTCCTATGCTTGAGAGAAGCACCACCCTCTTGTCGCTCACGTGAGAGAGATCGAATTGTTTGCGCAACCTTGCGTTATAAAAATATTTCGGCTGATGGAACGCTTCCAAAAATATCAGGTCGTCGTTTATGTTCTTCAATTCTTCCTTTGCCGCGGTCATGTCATACTTCTTCTTATTAATCTTCGAAAAGACAACGATATCGGCTCTCTTTATTGCGCTTTTCGGCTCTCTCAATACGCCCCGCGGAAAAAGATTGCCGTTGCCGAATGGGTCCCTGGAGTCTATCAATACGATATTCAGGTCTCTTTCAAGTTCCCAATATTGGAATCCGTCGTCCAAAATAGCAACGCTCGAGCCGTAAAGCCGTATAGCCCTATGGGCCGACGCCACTCTATCCTCTCCCACCAGCACAGGAACGTCAGGCAAACTATTTCTCAACATATTCTGCTCATCCCATCCATAACCGCGAATGAGGACGGCCGCGTCTTTATTCAGGCTCTCTTTCAGTATCTTCACAAGGCCTATAACAAAAGGCGTCTTCCCAGTCCCTCCAAGCGTCAGATTGCCAACGCTGATTATTTTAAGCGGGACTTTTTCCGAACGGAATATCCTGTATTTATAAAGAATAGCCCTTATTAATATGACAGCCCAATACGCCAGAGAGATGATATATAATAGGAATTTAAAAGGCAGCCACGCTGCGCCTTTTCTTTCGTCGGTCATTAGTGAATGGATGAATTCTCTCATCTAAATTATCCCTGCTATCGCTTTCAAATTCCTTTCGGTAGCGCCGCGATTTTCTTCTACAACCCTTTTAGCATTCTCGCCGAGCCGGGCGCGGTATTTTTCATCTTCCAAAAGCATTCTTACCCTTGAAAGCATATCGTCACCCTCTGTGATCTGCACGGCTCCGTCAGCAGCCAGGAAAGCAGCAGCCACGGCCTTAAAATTGAACATATGCGGCCCGAAGAAGATGGGTTTGGCGAACATTGCCGGCTCTATAGGATTCTGGCCGCCGTGTTTCACGAAACTCCCGCCTATGAATACAAGGGCCGCTATCGAATATATCTCTTTGAGCTGGCCGATGGTATCCAGGATAATGATGTCGGAGCTTACTGAATGGCTTTCGGATTTATTAAGTTTTGAAACGCGCAAAGGATTAAAACCGTATTCCTTTGCAATAGTTTCGCAATAAACCAGGTTCTCAACATGCCTTGGCGCTATCAATAGCCTAAGACGGGGAAATTCTTTATTCAATTCCCTGAATGATCTTATGATCAGCAGCTCTTCGCCCGGATGGATACTTCCGGCTACAAAAAGATCGTCATCCGGTTTCAGACGCAACGATTCGCGTATCTGTTGCGCCTGCCTCTGATCGGAAGGCGCATCTACATCGAATTTCATATTTCCTGTAACTTTAACCTTTGCCGGATCGGCGCCCAGGGAGATCATTCTTTCAGCATCGGTCTTAGACTGCATGCAGAATAGGCTTATCCGCTCCAATGTCTTTTTCAAAAATGGCTTCACAAGCTTGTATTTATTGATCGACCTGTCGGAGATCCTTCCATTGATCAATATCGACGGTATTGAACGCACCGAAGTTTCTTTTAACATATTCGGCCATATCTCCGTCTCGACCATGATGTATATTTTTGGCCGTATTAACGCTACAGCTTTTTTGACTGTGAATGAGAAATCCAGGGGAAAATATATTATAATTGCGTCATTTGAAAATAATTTTTTAGCCAGGTCATTCCCGGTCTTCGTTATTGTCGAAAGAACTATAGCGCTATTCGGGAATTTCTCTTTTAGTGATGGGATAAGGCTTTTGCAAAGCGCAACCTCTCCTACGCTTACCGCTTGTATCCATATCGCGTCTTTGGAGGCTGCGAGAGCCTTTTTCTTCTCCGCATCGTAACTCGCGAACCTTTCCGCAAAATCCCCGTGCAGCTTCCCCTTAAATATAAGCGTCGGGAGATAAATGATCGAGAATATCGCAAATCCTATGTCGTACAGCATCTTACTCCTAAATTTTTCGGGTCCTACTGTTCCCTTTCACAACTGGATGGGTCCTGTCCTCGGTCGCCTTTCGGCGCTTTTTCGGCCGAAGCGGGTTTACAATCTCGTGGTAAAGTTAGGCGCGTATCTATGTGCTGCCAGGATTGCCTGCTCGTCCAGCGTCTCTAAACCCGGTTAGCTTATATCGCAATCCTAAGCCGGCAGCACCCCATCCGCTTCGGCCTTGTTTTTGCGCCTCAAGGCTGGACCTCGGCCACCCATCCCCAAAGTTCTCAACAGAGTCACCCGAAAAATTTCTTCGCCCTAACCTAATAATTTTGATTAGGTTAGAAATATTATTTTGCTAAATAAAAATCCTCCAAGGCCTTAATTAGTGGCTTAAAATTTTGGAAAGCCGTGAGAGCCTCACTCTTCTTTAACGCGCATACAAACTTTGCAAAATTTCTTTTCTTCATATCAGATATAGCATTTATGTATAACATGTCATCACTTGTAAGCCCTTTTTCCATACAAAGATCTTTAAATGATTTATCAACGGTGCACTTATTTATTTGAGAAAGTTCATTTTTAGGTACAAGCCATTTCCGCTTTTCAGCAACCTTCCAGATTTCCATAGGGAAAAGTTCTTCAATTGAAAAAGTAATATCAATTTTCTTTTTAAAAATACTGGCAATATGCGGGGGTTTGATTAGTAAAAAAGCCTTTATTAACCGCTTTGTTGCAGCAGCTTGACATTGCTTATCCTTATCTATTTCACCTCTTGCTTTCTTTGAACTAATATCACGATCAAAAAGCCCTGCAGCTCTTTTCCCATCTCCTTCGTATGCCTTTGCGATTAACTGTTTTTTAACCCAATCATAACCGCCACCTTCTTCGTTGCACTCCACAATAATTTTATTTCTAAGTTTTGACTTGAACAATTTCAGTGCTTTTTCAATTAGCTTTTTATCGGTAGGCCCTTCGACAAAAAGAACAGGTTTATTAATCTGACCTTTAGAAATAGCACGTTCGACGTGCGGCGCTATAACTTCCAAAATACCCATTTTACGATCTGCGCCTTTTGTACTTGCTTTGTAAATTTTTGAATCACGACTTTCTTCGTTAATAACTACTGAAAATAGCTCCACGTTGCTTTTATATTTCTTTTTAAGCAAATAGAATGCTGGCGAATGAGTCGTAATAAGCATCTGCGCTTTGGTTGAGTATTCATAAAAATCTTTGGCTAGCTCAAATGCTTTCGACATCTCCAGGTTGTTCTCCGGCTCCTCATAACCCCATATAGTGTTAATTCTACCACCGCCTTGTGCAGCAAGAAAATAAAGTATAACAGGAATATGTCGTGCCTTGATCCCATCGCCTCTGGAATTAAGCGAAATGTTTTTATCTTTGGATTTTGTCTCAAAATCTAATGTTGTAAACAAATTGCTCAAATCTCGCGGAAGTTGTATTTGACTCGCAATTTTCAATCTCGTATTTAAATCTGATGTTATATTTTGCGTATAAGATCTGATTTTATCAATAAAAGTTTGACCAGCCTTTTTAATTACTTCTTCCGAAGTATCGGATAGTGTGTCATGCAAATCTTTAAGCAATGATGCAAAATAATCACTACCTTTAACAGCTGGGACATATTTAAATTTTACACTTTTGAGCCACGCTTTAACCTTTGCTCTTCCAGGTATTGGAGTTTTGTCAGCATAGCGCATTATTTCATCTTCGTCACGTGGTCCATCTTTTCGCCACACCCTTCTCCATAAGACAGGCTTTCCTTTGTTATATGTAACCGGAGGTACAAATACTAACTCAACAACAATTTCTTTTGCTTTTCCTTTTTTACTAGTAGTGAATTTACTATAATCCGTTTCAAAATCAAAACTTTTATCTAATTCGGTTTGATTGTTAAAAAATAGATTTAATGCTTTTAAATAATTTGATTTGCCAGCATCATTGTTTCCGACAATGACATTGATACGACCTATATCAAATGTATCGTTTATTATAGAACGAAAATTTTTAATGGTTATGGTTTTTATTATCATATGCCTAGCTTATTTTTTGGTTACCACCCGTAGTATCTTTTCGAGCCTACTTTATTATATTCCTCACTAAAATTTTTCGCCTGCGCCAGGAATGTGATGTGACGACGTG
>PLNN01000053.1:0-19175 GCA_003142795.1 Candidatus Omnitrophota bacterium | reverse complement strand
TATCTGCGTCGTCGAAAGGTTCATGTGACCGAGCAATTCCTGCACGCTCCTCAAATCAGCGCCCCTATCCAATAGATGCGTCGCGAACGAATGGCGAAGCGAGTGCGGCGATATATGCTCAGCTACGCTGCACTGCCGGACATATTTATCGACTATGCGCCGCACGCTCCTGTCCCAAAGACGCGTTCCCGATTTATTCAAAAAGACCGCATCCTTATCCCTTATCTTTCCATCGCTTTTTTTATCACTGTATCTCTGCACCGCTTTAAGCGCAGGCTCTCCGACCGGCACGATCCGCTGTTTCGAACCTTTACCCAGAACCTTTGCCACGCCGCTTATAAAATCTATATCGTCTGTGTCAAGGCCGACCAGTTCGCTTACCCTAATACCCGTAGAATATAACATCTCCAGGATCGCCTTGTCGCGCAGGCCGGCCAATGTATCGCCCGGAGGACACTCGACCAGTTTTGCGACTTTCTTCTCATCCAGCACTACCGGCAATCTCTTGTCCAGCTTTGGCGTCAATATTGCGCTTATAGGATTCGTCTTTATATAACCTTCGCGGAACAGGAATTTAAAGAAACTGCGCAGGCAGGCCAATTTACGCGCTATCGTCCTTTTGGCAAAATTCTTACCCCGCATCTCGGCGAGGAACCTCCTCAGAAGAAGATGGTCTATGCTGGTTATATCCTTATCGCCCACGAATGCGCTGAAACTCAACAGGTCTACCATATAATTCGTTATCGTGTGCGGCGATGCGTTCTTCTCGGCTTTCAGATATTTTATGAAAGTGTCGATATGACGCTGCATCAAACTACGCCTTCTGTTTCAGGCAGTTTTTTCGCTATGTAAGTGCATTTCGGGTATCTGCTGCAGCCGTAGAACGAACCGCGTGTCGAGCGGCGCGCGACAAGTTCCCCGTCGCAACCGGCGGCAGGGCACTTAACTCCGGTCGTTATCGATTTCGCGTTCTTGCATGTCGGATAATCCGAACAGCTCATGAATTTGCCGCGACGGCCCCACTTTATCACCATAGGCTTGCCGCACATACTGCATATCTCGTTCGTAGGCACGACTTCCTTCTTCACGTCCTTCATCTCCAACCTGGCAGCCTCGACCGAATGCATGAATGGCGAATAAAAGCTCCTGAGCACGATAAGCCAATCTGCAGCACCCTCTTCTATTCCATCCAGCTCGTCTTCCATCTTTGCCGTGAATTCCACGTCCAGCACTTTGGGGAAATGCTTCATCAGGAGCTTCACGACTATTGCACCCAGTTCCGTCGGATGGAAGTAGCCGCTCTCACGCCTGACATAATCCCTTGTTGTAATAGTCTGTATTATTGGCGCGTAGGTCGACGGCCTTCCTATGCCTAGCTCTTCGAGAGCCTTAACAAGGCTTGCGTCGGAATATCTAGGCGGCGGTTTTGTGAAATGCTGCGACGGATCGACCCCCAATAGGTCAAGGGCAAGTCCGACCGACAACTCCGGCAACTTATTCTTCGTAACCTCGTCATCTTTCGGGGCATCTTCGGTATCGGCATAAACTGCCGTATACCCGTCAAATACGACCTTCATTGCCCCGGTCTTAAAAAGATATTCTCCTGCGTTGATATCGATCGTGGTCTGGGAATATATCGCTTGGCTCATCTGGCTTGCTACAAAACGGTTCCATATGAGAACGTATAACTTGAACTGGTCCGGAGTAAGCGCGCCCTTTATGGAATTCGGCTCCCTTAGCGGCAGCGTCGGACGGCAGGCCTCATGCGCTTCCTGGGCGCCTTTTTTCGATTTGTAGGTATTCGGGACTTCGGGATAATATTTTTTGCCGAATTTTTCGAGAATATACTTCTGCGCATCGCCTTGCGCGTCCTTCGATATCTTCACCGAATCGGTCCTCATATAAGTGATAAGACCGATGCTTCCTTCGCCGCCTATGTCGACGCCCTCGTAAAGCGTCTGCGCTATGTGCATTGTCCTGGCGCCGGAAAATCTCAGTTTATTGAACGCCTCCTGCTGAAGTTTGCTGGTCGTAAAAGGCGGGTATGGGTTCTTCTTTTTCTTCGATTCTTTTATATCGCCGACTACGAAATGCTCTTTCTTTAATTCGCCCGTTATCCTCTCGGCCTCGTCCTGCTTTTTTATCTCTATCTTTTCATTTTTGTATTTTTCAAGCCTTGCGGTGAACTTCTCGGACGGCGCGTCCGGTTTTCTTTTCAGCTGGGCCTCTATATCCCAGTATTCCTCGGGATTGAATTTATTTATCTGGTCTTCGCGCTCGACGATGAGCCTTACCGTGACAGACTGGACCCTGCCCGCGCTTAAACCCCTCGCGACCTTCTTCCACAGGATCGGGCTTAAAGTGTAGCCGACGATCCTGTCGAGTATGCGCCTGGCCTGCTGGGCATTTACCAGATGCATATCGATCTCCCGCGGATGTTTGAAGGCATTCAGGACGGCGTCTTTGGTGATCTCGTCAAATTCCACACGATAACATTTTCTATTTTTATCGGTCTCACATAAAGCATTCTTGAGATGCCAGCTTATTGCCTCTCCCTCCCTGTCAGGATCGGCCGCCAGATATATGGCCTCTTTTCCCTTAGCCTCTTTTTTAAGTGCCGAGAGGTTCTTCTTCCTGTCGGTCATAACGATATATTGAGGCTTGAAATCGTTCTCGACGTCAACTCCGAGCTTGGATTTGGGCAGGTCTATTATATGGCCCATGCTGGCCACGACCGTATAGTTCTTGCCCAGGAATTTATTTATAGTCTTCGCTTTTGCCGGCGATTCTACTATTACTAAGTTCTTTGACATTGAATTCTCCTATAATTAGTTATCCACAATTCATCCCGAGAAACGTATAGACCGTATTCGAGGAATCCTACTCCTTTTTTACAAATTGTTTTCCCGGAAGCTGCACGATCAGTTTCTTCAGTTCTAGGTCCAGTAAAACCTTCGAGGCCTTTTGAGGCTCGATGTCTGCCTTATTTAAAAGTTCGTCAATATACACCGGTTCGTCAGATAATATCTTGAATATCTTTCTTTCATCGTCTGTAAGGGAGTTATAAACATACGCCTTCACTTTTTTGGAGATCTTTTCATCGATCTTAGATTTATCTTCTTCTGAGACAGCCTTTACTTCTTTAATGGACAATTCTTCCATAATATCGTCGACCGATTGGACTAACCGAGCACCGTCTTTTATGAGCTCGTTGGTTCCGTTACTCGTCTTTGAGGATACTTTGCCGGGGATCGCAAAAACTGTCCTGCCTTGCTCCGCGGCTATATTGGCTGTTATAAGCGCTCCCGAATTTTTCGCTGCTTCCACGACCACCACTCCTAGTGAAAGTCCGCTTATTATGCGGTTCCGCTGCGGAAAGTTCCGCGCAAGCGGAGCCATGTCATTTTCGTATTCCGTTATCACCGCTCCGAGTTTTGCGATCTCGCAATAGAGATCTTTGTTTTCCGGAGGATAAATATCATCATGCCCGCTGCCCATGACGGCTATAGTCCGGCCTTTCGCTTTTAGCGCGCCCCTGTGCGCGGCAGAGTCTATGCCCCGCGCCATGCCGCTCACAACCGTCACTCCCCGAGCCGCCAGTTCGAAACCGAGCCGCTCGCCCGTCTCGATCCCGTAGATCGACGCACGGCGCGACCCAACGATCGCAACCGCTATCTCATCGCGTTCCAAAAACGCGCCATTGACATACAAAGCATGCGGCGGATCGTATATGTTTCGTAAATTTTTAGGGTAATCTTTATCACCGATCATTATTTTCTTTATCATGATTTTGATCTATCGTATGCGACGTCAACTCTAAGCGTCTTTACCGACCCGTCCGGATTATCGCAATAACCGATGGTAACATAATCGCCGGCATTCACATCGGATAGCTTTATATCAAATATATTTTTAGTCAGTTTTGTTCCCGATGAAATGATAAATTTGCGCTGCTGGATGCCTTTAACGGTAAGAGACGAGCCAACCACATCCACGCTCAATACCGTGCCGTCAAAAGTCCTTAAATTCGCGTCTTCGCACACGGCCGATCCCTGGTCCCCGTATTGCGCCAGGCTTAAGCCTGCGCCGCAGACTGAAATAATTAAAATGAGAGTTAGGATCAATATAATTTTCATATAGTCTCCCTGTCCTTATTTTTTCTTGTGAACTATAAGGCCGAATACGGTCCAGCTCGTTATTATGATCGCAAAACTTAAGCCCACGCAATTCATAAGATAGATCTTTTTGTTGACAGCCGATATCTCTTTGCGGAAAATATCGAGGATGTACTCATCGTCTGCATTCTTGACGACCAGTATCATCTTGGCCCTTTTCTCTATATAAGCCTTCCTCTGCACTAAAGGAATGCCGAACATCCCATAGTTGAGCACGAGTACCAGGAGAAGAGTTGCGCCTGTCCACAATCTTGCTTTACGAGTCATTGTACGGCCTCCGCGATTTTCGTTATCTCGTCCACTGCCTGCCTTATTGTCAGTTTACCCGTATCGATACAGTGATCCGCCTTAGCGTAAAACGGCGCGCGCTTGGCCAAAAGATCGCGTATCTTGCGTTTCGGATCTTCGACGTTCAAAAGAGGCCTGTGCTTGTATTTCTTCGTTCGCTCCAGTATCACCTCTTCGCCTGCCGTAAGACATATCACAATACCGTTAGATCTGAAATTTGTCAGGTTCTCTTCGCGTATTACCACGCCGCCGCCGGCATCTATCACGACGTTCGCCATACTAGAGGCCTCACGTACTACCGCGCTTTCCACATTGCGAAAATAATCTTCGCCGCTATCGGTAAATATTTCGTTTATGGTGCGTTTTTCTTTCTTTTCGATCATGTCATCCGTGGAAAGGTATCGCATGTCCAGGCGATTCGCCAATTTTGTAGCGATAGTCGTCTTGCCTGTGCCCATAAATCCCACGAGAATAATATTTTTCATCAGAATTTTTTTATCTGTTCCAAATACCCATCGAAATTCCGCCTCATTTCACCGATCGAATCCCCGCCGAATTTCTCGATCACGGCATTCGCGATCTCGATGGCAGAGGCCGCTTCCGCTATGACACCGGCGGCCGGGACCGCGCAGACGTCCGAACGTTCGACGGTCGCGGATACAGCCTTCTTAGTTTTTATATTGGCGCTTGAGAGCGGCTTCTTCAGGGTCGATATAGGTTTCATAACGGCATGTATTATGATCTCTTCGCCGTTCGTCATCCCGCCCTCGAGCCCTCCGGCGTTATTTGTCTTCCTGTAAAATCTTTTTCTTTTGTCATAGAATATCTCATCATGTATAAGGGAACCTTTACGCCTGGCTGCCTCGAAACCTATCCCAAAGCTGACCCCTTTTACGGCTTGAATGGACATTATCGACATCGCCAATCTTCCGTCAAGGCGCCTGTCCCATTGCGCGTAGCTGCCCAAACCGGCCGGCACGCCGCATATAATGACTTCGAAGACCCCGCCCAGCGTATCGCCTTCAGACGCGGCCTTATCTATTTCTTTACACATTAGCCTTGAAGCATCCGGATCAGCGCACCTGACCGGTGACTTTTCGGATATCACATTGATCTGATTCAAACCGAGTCCTTTGGTCTTTGCCGTCACAGCGCTGATCGCTATGACATGGCTTGTTATACGGATCCCGAATTCCCCGAGCAGTATCTTAGCCAGGGCGCCCGCACCAACCCTTGCAACCGTCTCTCTTGCGCTCGCGCGCTCCAGGACGTCCCTTATGTCTTTTGTATCGTACTTAAGCGCGCCCGCCAGATCGGCATGACCGGGCCTTGGCTCCAGTACAACCGGCATCTTATCGATAGAATGGTCCGCGTTCTTTATCATAAGCGCAATGGGGCTTCCTATTGTCCTGTTCTTTCGCAAACCGGATAATATTTCCACCCTATCGGCTTCGATCGCCATGCGTTTTCCGCGGCCGTAACCAACCATGCGCCTTGCAAGTTCTCTGTCTATGACGGCTTTATCGATCGATAAACCGGCCGGCATACCATCAAGGATGGCGAGCATGCATTTCCCGTGAGATTCACCGCTTGTTAAATATCTAAGCATAAGCTCCCTCGCTTTCTTAAAAGAACCCATACATAAAAAAATTCAATATCCTGCTTCCGAAAAATATCGCGATCAAAGCCGCGAGCGACAGATACGGCCCGTACGGGATTATGTCCCTGCCGTCTTTTAGCTTCTGCGCCAGGCCTACGATGCCGCCGAAGAACGGCGTCATAAAAAATATGAGCAGGGCCTGTTTCCATCCCAAGAATGCGCCGATCATTGCCATGAGCTTCACGTCGCCTCCGCCCATAGCTTCTTTTTTAAAGACCATCTTCCCGAACGCGCCCATAAGATAGATGCTCAAGGCTCCCACGATCGCGCCCATGAATGAATCCAATAGGCCGGACAACCTCGAGGCGGTATCAAATATAGAAGGAAACGCAAAGGCGATCACAAGCCCGGCAACTGCGCCTCCGACAGAGACCTGGTCCGGTATCTCCTGTATCTCAAAATCGACGAACGTCGCCACTATCAGGCCTGAAACGAGAACAGCATACGCGAAAAATTTGGCTGTAAGCCCAAAATGGCTGAATAACAATAAGGCAAGCGTTGCCGTCAATGCCTCGACAAGGAAATATCTGAAAGAGATATTCTTTTTACAAAACCTGCACTTGCCTCCGAGAATTGCATAACTTAAAAGCGGGATATTATCATGCCAGAGAACTTCGTGTCCGCAATTAGTGCAATGGGACGGCGGCGATACGATAGATTCGTTCTTCGGAAGCCTGAAGATACATACGTTCAGGAAACTTCCAACGATCAGCCCCATAAGAAAGACAAAAATTTTAATGAGTATTTCGAATAGCATCTTTCAAAGCCTTTTTCATCACATCGACAGGCGCTTTCCTGCCTGTCCATATCTCGAAAGCTATTGCGCCCTGATACAAGAGCATTCCAAGCCCGGTCACTGCATGCAGCTTGATAGCATTTGCATCTTTCACAAGCTGGGTCGCAGGCCTGTTATAAACAAGATCGTAGACCCTCAGACCGGAATGCAGCAGATCTTTACCGACCGGAGACGGATCGCCGTCTTTCATGCCGACCGGGGTCGCATTCACCAATAGATCGCTTTTATCCAGAGCGTCCTTGATGCCTCCCTTAACGATAACGATCTTCCTGTCGTCATAATATTTTTTGTAATGCTCTTTCAGGTCCCGGAGCTTCGTTTCGTCGACATCCGAGACGTAAATAGTCTTTGGCCCGTTGCCGAGATACATAACTACAGCGGTCGAAGCGCCGCCCGCGCCGAGGATGAAGACGCTCTTTCCCTCGGGTTCGAATTTGAGATCTTCGACAAGCGACCGGTAAAAACCGGGGCCATCGGTATTATAACCGCATAGCGCTCCGCCTTCTAAAACCTTTATGGTATTAATAGCGCCGAGGCGCCTGGCATTTTCATCGAGCGTCCCATGCTGCTCAAGATAAACTTTAGTCTTTATCTTATTCGGGACCGTGACATTCAAGCCGGAGAAATTTCGCGACATGTCGGCTAAGAATTCTTCAAGCGCACCAGGCTCGACATCGAAAGTCTCGTATTCTGCATCGATGGAACACGCCTTGAACGCCGCATTCTGCATGGCAGGCGAAAGCGAATGTTGGACCGGATGCCCGATTATTCCGTACTTGAGTTTAGCCATTTATTGCTTAGGACTCTTATAGACGAGTTTATTTGCGGCATTGATGTACGCTTTAACGCTTGCCTCGATGATGTCCGTAGACGCGCCCCTGCCGGAAACAGTTTTCCCTTTGGACGCTATCTTTATGGAGACCTCGCCCAGCGCATCCTTGCCGCTGGTGACAGAGCGTATCTGGTAATCGAGAAGCTTACCACCTATCTTGATAACCTTGTCGATCGCCTTGTAACAGGCGTCTACAGGTCCATCGCCTGTCGAAGTTTTCTTATAATGTCTTCCTTTGTATTTAACCTCTATGGTAGCTACCGGTTTTATCTTGTCACCGGATGATATTTGGAAATGAATCAACCGCAATTCTTCCGGAATTTTCAAAATATCGTCATCCATTATTGCTTCCAAATCTTCATCGAAAATTTTTTTCTTCTTGTCAGCAAGCTTCTTAAAGCGATTGAAAGCCTTCTCCATCTGGTCTTCTTTTAAAATAAACCCTAGCCTCTTCAACCTTGCTTTGAAGGCATGCCTTCCCGAATGCTTCCCCAAAACAAGTCTTGTGCCTTCAACTCCAACATCCTCTGGCCTCATGATCTCGTACGTTGTCCGTTCCTTCAACATGCCATCTTGATGTATGCCAGATTCGTGCGCGAAAGCATTTGCTCCTACAATGGCCTTGTTCGGCTGTATTTGCATACCAGTCAGTTTCGATACTAAACGACTTGTTTTGTACAATTCTTTCGTATTTATGTTTGTAGTAAGATCCGGCGTAAGCGTCTTTATAGCCATTACAATCTCTTCTAAAGATGCGTTACCCGCCCTCTCGCCAAGACCATTTATGGTACACTCAATCTGTCCAGCGCCATTTTGAGCGGCGACAAGACTGTTCGCAACTCCAAGGCCTAAGTCGTTATGGCAATGAACACTTATAACACAATTACCTATATTCGATACTTTATCCTTTATGCCTTTTATGAGTCTGGCAAATTCTGATGGTGTTATATTCCCAACAGTATCAGGTATATTAACCGTGGTAGCACCAGCAGCAATGACAGACTTTACAACATTATGCAGAAAATACCTATCTGTCCTCGATGCGTCCTCCGGAGAAAATTCTATGTCTTCGCACAAGGTCTTTGCGTATTTAACGGATGAAACGGCAAGTCTCAGTATCTCATCTTCAGCTTTCTTCAACTTATACTTCATGTGTATTTTAGAGGTAGCTAAAAAGATATGGATTCGCTTATGTTCTGCATCCTTCACCGCATCATACGCCACATCAATGTCCTTTTTGATAGCACGCGCTAAACCGCAGATAATTGGACCTTTGACCGATCGCGCCACTAACTTTACTGCCTCGAAATCACCTGGGCTTGATATTGGAAACCCTGCCTCAATGACATCGACCCCTAAAACCGCAAGCTGTTTTGCAACTCTGAGCTTTTCATTTTTATTCAGACTCGCACCAGGTGATTGCTCTCCATCTCTCAACGTTGTATCAAATATTAGTATCCTTTTTCTTTCTCGATCGTTCCAGTCTCCTTCCGTATATATTTCGTTATAGTAAGGCTTACGAGCAGCATCTTTCGGCTCACTTGTAAAATATATCGGCTCTTTATCTTCTATCATCGCGATATTCTCCTGCTATTTATTTCTTCCTCAATGAATCAGGGGCATCGGCTTTAGCAATATTTGTAGATTGAATTACATAGACAGGATTGCCATCAGCGTCATACATGTCATCGACGCGAGCAACTCTTGTCACAACGACTTTTAACTTCAATACGCTTCTGTCGTCTAACATATAGCTATTCCAATGCTCATCAGATTGATTTACCTCAACTGGCGTTGCATCAACATCTCGATCGCCATATTTAACCTTTATTTTTCGATCCATACACAACTCCTTTTGTTAGTATTTGCTATTACATCCTTCAAAAATAAATTTTTCGTCTCTCAGGAATGTGATGTGGCGATGTGGTGAGCGGGGCGTGAAAACNNGGTCCAAAATTGAGCGTCCCCGCGAACCACTCGACACAGCACATTCTATTGCTGTATCGAAAAATTTATTTTGTTTCCATCCATGGCATCATTTTCCTTAAGTCTGCGCCGACTTTCTCTATTTTATGAGCGCATTCTTTCTCCAACGTAGCTTTATAATTCGGCCTGCCCGCTTCGTTCTCTTTGATCCATTCTCTGGCGAACTTGCCTGACTTTATCTCTTTCAGCATCTTCTGCATAACCTTGCGCGTTTTTTCGGTTATGATCTTCTTGCCGCGCGTAATGTCGCCGTAGCAAGCCGTATTCGAAACCCTGCAGCGCATCCCGCTTATCCCGTATTGCTGGATAAGGTCTGTGATAAGTTTTAATTCATGCAGGACCTCGAAATACGCTATTTCCGGCTGATAACCTGCATCGACCAATGTATCGAAACCAGCTTTGATAAGCTCTGAAGCGCCGCCGCAAAGGACCGCCTGTTCTCCGAAGAGATCCGTCTCGGTCTCCTCTTCAAAAGTCGTCTCGATAACACCTGCCCTTGTGCCGCCGATACCTTTGGCGTAAGCAAGCGCTATATTTTTGGCATTACCCGTCGCGTCCTGATATACAGCCACAAGGCACGGAACGCCTTTACCCTCTTCATACATCCTGCGAACCAAAGCGCCCGGCCCCTTCGGCGCAACCATGATGACGTCTATCTTCTTCGTTGGCTTTATCTGTTTAAACCTTATATTGAATCCGTGCGAAAATAACAGAACCTTGCCCTTAGTCATGTTCTCGGCGATCTGTTCCTTGTAGACTTTTGCCTGGACATGGTCTTCGGTCAATACCTGGATGATATCAGCGGCTGCAGATGCCTCTTTCGCGGAGACCGGATTAAATCCATCCGTCTTGGCCTGTTCGAAATTTTTTGTGCCCGGCAGTTCGCTCACGATAACGTCAAGCCCTGAATCCCTCAAATTCAAACTCTGGCTACGGCCCTGGATACCGTATCCGATGACCGCTATCTTTTTACCTTTCAATAAATTTAAATCCGCATCCTTATCATAGTAAATCTTCGCCATTAAATTTCCCCCTTTCAAATTTGCGTGCAAATTTGATACTGAGGCAACGTTAAAAAATGCGAGCACATAGCGAGCATTTTAGCTGCCGAAGTATCTCTACTCGTTCACTTCCGGTTTACCTTCAACTTTTAACCCTTTGTCCTCCGTGCTCATCGCGATCCGCCCGGTCCTCACCACTTCCAATATACCAAACGGCCGCAATAATTCCAAAAGCGCTTTTACCCTGGTCCGATCGCCTGTCGCTTCGATACTGATGGATTTTGAACCCGCGTTCTCTATCTTGGCGCCGAACGACTCGATCGCCTCCAATACCTCTTTTCTGTTCTTGGTCGTTACCGAGACCTTGACAAGGATAAGTTCTCTGTCGATAAATTCGCTTTCTTTAAAGTCGACGACCTTTATGACGTCGATGAGCTTATTCAGCTGCTTCTTTATCTGCTCGAGGGTTTTCTCGTCGCCCTCAACGCCTATCGTCATCCTTGAGACAGTCGGATCCTCTGTCTCGCCGACTGCTAAAGACGATATATTGAACCCGCGCGCGCTGAACAACCCTGAAATGCGCGCAAGGACGCCGAATTTATTCTCAACCAATACCGATATAGTGTGCTTCATCGCTACGCCAATCCTCCGCCGATCATTTTATTGATGGCCTCACCAGCCGGCACCATCGGGAAGACATTCTCTTCCTGTTCGATGTGGAAATCGAGAAAGACCGTATTGTCCGTCTTTAGCGCCTTTTCGATAGCGGCCCTGACTTCACTCTTCTTCGTGACTCGGATGCCGACAGCTCCGTAGCTTTCCGCAAGTTTGACAAAATCAGGGCAGCCTCCGCCTATGTCCGTGTAGGAATACCGTCTCTTGTAGAACAGTTCCTGCCACTGTCTGACCATGCCCAGATAGCCATTATTCAATATCGCGACCTTGACCGGCAGTTTATTTATAACAGCGGTAGCAAGCTCCTGGATATTCATCTGTATCGACCCGTCGCCCGCTATGTCAAAAACCGTTGCCTTGGGCTTGCCGAATTGCGCGCCGATCGCGGCCGGAAACCCGTAGCCCATCGTCCCAAGCCCGCCTGACGATATCATCGTGCGCGGTTTGGTGAACGTGTAGAACTGGGCGGCCCACATCTGGTGCTGGCCGACTTCAGTACATATTATCGCCTCACCCTTCGTCAGCTTATATATCTCCTCGAGAATATATTGCGGCCTGAGTTTATCGTCGTTCTTGTATACCAGTGGATGTTTCTTTTTCCAATCATCGACCCGTTTCAGCCAATCCTTTGTATCCGGCTTCTTCACGAGCTTGTTCAGGTGTTTCAATATTGTCTTAGCGTCGCCGACTATCGGTATGTCAACCTCAACAGACTTCGAAACGCTTGCCGGATCTATATCGATATGGATGACCTTCGCGTGAGGCGCGAACGCGTCAAGTTTTCCAGTTACCCTGTCGTCGAACCTCGCCCCAACGCTTATAATCAGGTCGGATTCCATTATAGAATGGTTCGCGTAAGCAGTTCCATGCATGCCGAGCATACCGAGCGACAATTTGTGGTCCATCGGGAATGCCCCGAGCCCCAAAAGCGTCATCGTAACAGGTATATCATTATCGATAGCAAGGCTTCGCACTTCTTCAGCGGCGTCTGAGATTATAGCGCCGCCGCCAACGTAAAGTATGGGCCGTTTTGACTCCGATATAGCCTTTGCCGCCCTCTTGATCTGGCCCGGATGGCCTTCATAAGTTGGCTTGTACCCGCGCAAATCCACTTTTTCAGGATAGATAAATTCCGTCTCCTGATTTTGGATGTCTGAAGGAAAATCTATCAGGACAGGCCCTGGCCGTCCCGTAGACGCAATATGAAATGCCTCTTTTATGATGCGCGTCAGGTCTTTTATATCCTCGACCAGATAATTATGCTTTGTAACAGGCCTTGTTATGCCTGTGATGTCCGCTTCCTGGAACGCGTCGTTCCCTATCAGGAAAGATTTGACCTGTCCTGTAATGGCGACCATCGGCACTGAATCCATATATGCCGTGGCTATGCCTGTGACGAGATTCGTGGCGCCCGGCCCCGAGGTTGCAAGGCAGACCCCTATTTTGCCGGTCGCTCTCGCGTAACCGTCGGCCGCGTGCGCTGCCGCCTGTTCATGCCGCGTCAGGATCAGTTTCAGCGGAGAATCGTAAAGCGCGTCGAAAATGGGCAGGACCTGGCCGCCGGGATAGCCGAATATGATCTCGACTCCCTCTTTGCGCAGTGACTCTATGAGTATTTTTGCACCGGTCAACTTCATGCTTTTAACACAGCTCCTTCAGCGGCAGATGAGACGGCCTTAGCATATCTCGCCAAGTAACCTTCTTTTTCCTTTGGTTCCGGAGCTCTCCATTTTGACAAACGATTCTTCATCTCGTCGTCGCTTATTTTTAATTCCAGCCTTCGGGCCGGGATATCTATAACGATCTCATCACCGTCTTGAACAATAGCTATGGCGCCGCCGACCTGTGCTTCAGGCGAAATATGCCCGATGCACGGCCCTTGCGTGCCACCCGAAAATCTTCCGTCAGTAATGAGCGCAACGTCATCAGCAAGCCCCATACCGACAATAGCCGCAGTCGGGGAAAGCATCTCTCTCATTCCGGGCCCGCCTTTCGGCCCCTCGTAACGAATGACGATGCAGTCGCCCTTCTTGATCTTGTTCGCCATAATGGCAGCCATTGCCGACTCTTCAGAATCGAAGACCTTGGCTTTCCCATTAAATTTCATCATCGCCTCGGAAACAGCCGTCTGCTTTATGACAGCCCCTTCCGGAGCAAGGTTGCCTTTTAGAACGGCGATCCCGCCTTCTTTATGATACGCATTCTTATAATCCCTGATCACGTCTTCGTCGAGGATCTGGGCGTCATTTGCGATCTGGCTTATCGTCTTCGAAGAGCATGTCATGATATCATTAAGCTGGTTCTTCATCCTCTTCATTATCGCCGGGATGCCGCCCGCCGACTCAAGGTCTTCCATGAAATGTTCTCCGCCGGGCAGAATATTCGCGATATGCGGTGTGCTCTTCGAAATAGTATCGAACGTATCGGCCGTAATATCAATGCCGAACTCTTTCGCGATAGCGATAACGTGTAAAACTGTATTCGTAGAACCGCCGAGAGCCATATCTATCTTGATGGCGTTCTCGAACGCCTCTTTTCTGCAGATCGTCCTGGGCAATATGTTGCGCCTCACCAAGTTGACTATTCTCTCGCCCGACTCCTGCGCGATCCTGTCCTTCTTCGCAGCCACGGCCAAGGCCGTAGCACAGCCGGGAACGCTCATTCCGAGCGCCTCGGTAACACAAGCCATTGAGTTCGCCGTATAAAGTCCCTGGCATGCACCTGCTCCGGGGCACGCGCACATCTCTAACGTATTCAATTCATCCTGTGAAATGTCGCCCCTCTTAAAACGCCCGACAGCTTCAAACGTGTCTTTAACTAAAGATAACCTGCGTCCCCTTAAATTGCCGCTCATCATGGGCCCTGCCGTAACGACTATTGTCGGCACGTTCAGGCGGCCTGAGGCCATCAGCATTCCAGGCGTGATCTTATCACAGTTAGTCAGGCACACGAGTCCGTCAAATTGATGCGCTTTCATGATCGTCTCGACCATATCCGCAATGAGCTCGCGCGATGCAAGCGAATATCTCATCCCGGCGTGGCCCATAGCTATGCCGTCGCATATGCCGGGAATACCGAAGAAAAACGGCACCCCGCCTGCAGCAGCTATTCCACGCTCGATAAAGCGCTCCAACCTGGCCATATGTATATGACCCGGTATAATGTCGGTCCTGGATGAGGCAACCGCTATAAACGGCTTAGCCATGTCCTCTTTGGATATGCCCGTAGCGTATAAAAGGCTCCTCGCCCCTGCCCGTTCAACACCCTTCTTGATCTTGTCGCTCTTCATAATATATGCCTTTCGTTACAATATGAGCTAAAATTATATAATATTATGAGCTGTAAGTCAAATTAATTAAAAATCAGGGGTGAAAACCTATTTTTGGCTTAGGTTTTTCAGGGAGTGGCTTCATAAGCTCCCTGATTGCCTCAAATACTGCGTGAATCTCAAGATCATGCTTTTCAACCTTGCTTTCGAGTTCGTTTAACTTGTGCGTCAGCTCCTTATGAGTAGACAGGATCTCCCTCAATTTTACAAATGCCCGCATTATAGCAATATTAACTTGGACAGCTCTTTTACTATTTAGCACGCTCGAGAGCATCGCTATTCCTTGTTCGGTAAAGGCATAGGGATTAGCACGCCTACGACCGCCCCATCTTGAAGTCACAAATTGTGACTTCAAGATTGCAACCTCTTGATATGAAAGGAGAAACATAAAATCTCTCGGGAACCTTTCTGCGTTTCTTTTTACCGCTTGAATTAAAACTTTTGGTTCTACGTCATAAAGCTTAGCTAGGTCTGTACTCAACATAACCTTTTGCCCTCGAATCATAAAAATTTTTTGTTCAACAGATTCTACTATAATAACATTTCTCATCCTTACCTCCTTTTCATGATCGCATTTTGTGATCTTGGAATTCAAGGTCACAGTTTGTGACCTTGAATTTGACATTCCAATTTGGAATATCAAACACGCCCCCATATATAAAGACGCTAAAAATGACTATTTTATTGCAATTATTTTAAAAAAGTTTAAGGATTGAGCTATTACGCAGATTCGAGGAGGTATTTCTGGCGGCCGTCTATCATAACCATATCGTCGTAGTTATTTGGTTTGATAAGCTGCAGGGTAATCTTCAGCTTTGCGGGGTCTTTCTTCAATTCAGATAATAAGTCAGGCCCGCCCATTGGATCTTTGGCAACGAGACGATATAACCTGTAAAATCTTCCATTATCGTTAGTTATATACGCTTCGCCCATCCCGATTACGCCATCTATCTGACCCAGATCGTAAGTACCCGGAGTTTCTGTGTACGGATCGACGAATATAACTTTGGCGCCCTTATCATGCAAACTCTTTCTCTGGTCCTCGGTCAAATGCCCGGTATAAGGCAATATCGTGACCGCATTACCGTTATTAGCATTAATGCATGCAAAATCGACAAGTTCTTGCATGTTATTTGTAAAGCTGACATGATACGGTTTCCCTTCGGTTTTTGTGCCCATATTGGCAAGTAAGGCCCCTTGCCGCTGCGTCCCGTATCCCATCCAGGCTTTTATTTCGCAAGACCTGTTCATAACCTGCGATTCGTCTCTCTGCGTGCGAACATAATTAACGATATGCGAATGCAAAATTTCTTTAATCAGCGGATACTCGCTCGCCGGGATATTTTTACGGGCAAGTAATTTTTCACCGCCCCAGTCATCAACCTTGACCGGCACGTTGTATAACACATTGATTAAATCCTGCGTGTCGCTCGGTTTTGCTCCTCTCATCATATCCGTAAACCAATACCTGCCGTCCTTTTCAAACAATATGCCGACAGCCGCAAGCATCTTAAATGCTTCTTCCTCGCCCGCGCGCGGCGCAATGCCTTTCTCACCCAGCGCATCCGTCAACCGCGTAGTGTCATCCCGTATTGCCGTTAAAATTCCTGCAATCGTCGCACCTTCCCTTATATGCTCAATCCTATTAAGCGCGTCTTTGTCGCTCTCTTGAAGAGCCTTGCGTTTTATGCGCGCTAATCTATACGAAACAGATGATGGGGTTACATTAAGCATTCTAGCCGCCTCTGTCTGGTTGCCTCTAGTTTTTCCCAATGCGCTCAGCGTCTCTTCTTTTAATGTTGATACCGGGATTCTTTTAAGTGTGGTGTTATCTCCTATTGCGGTAGCGGCCTGCCTTATATATTTTAGTCTCATTGATAAAGCTGACGAATTTATCTGAAGCATTTTTGCAGCTTCTGTTTTATTTCCACCTGATTTTTCTAATGCATCCAACGTCTCAATAGTAAAAGATGGTAGTGGCCTCGACAATTTCTTAAGTCTTTCAAGCGCAACTTTATCTTTTGTCTCGGTAGCGGCTCGCTTTATATATTTTATTCTGCACGTAACAGCCGGTTGAGTTATATTAAGTATCTCGGCTGCTTTTCTTTGGTTGCCTCCGGACTTTTCTAACGCCTCTAATGTTGGATTTGTGTATGATGGTAATGTAGATAATATCTTGTCGATTATTTTAAACGTACCGTTGCCTTTTTTTAAAGCAGCATCAAATCTTATGCGTGCTAGCCTGATAATGACAGCTGATCGGCTTATGTTAAGCATTTCGGCTGCTTTTGTTGTACTGCCGCCGGACTTTTCCAATGCATCCAATAATATTTCTGCTGTTAACGATGCCGGAAGTTTTTCGAGCGTAGTATTATCGCCTATTGCGGCAGTGGCCTGCTTTATACGTTTTAACCTGCGCGAGAAAGCTGCAGGGGTTATTTCAAGCGTTTTGGCTGCATTTGCTTGATGACCTCCTGCTTTTTCCAATGCCATTATTGTTTCTTCCGTATAATGCGGCAGTTTTTTCTCCGCTGGCGCCGCCTCATCCGCCCCGCCCTTAGACTGGTGCTCATGCGCGGCGCGGTCCGGGGGCAGGTTTGCGCTCGATCTTGAAAGCGCCGTTTCTGCGATCGTTGAGCTGATCAGATCATCCACCCTGCTCTTTAATGCGTCGGGAACGGCTCCCCAGTGAAGCGGCCTATCTTCACCCTTGATCTTCACGTCCGTTCTTGCTTCGCATATGGCATCTATGAGAGCGATGGTGAATCCGGGATCGCGTGCGTCATTTACCATTATGTCTGCAAATGTATAATAACCGTTATGCCCTATTCTCTTGATAGGAGCAAGGATGCCACGGTCTTGCAACTCCTTAAATTCCCTGGCTCCAGTGCTTTCACTCCATCTTTCTCTATCTTTTCCGGGTACTCCGGCTTCTTTAAATCTATATTTTAAAACTTCACCTACCCTAATGCCTTCAGACTTATCCAACGCCTTTGCCAGCAGTTTTTTGTTATTTTTTATCGTTTCCAGGCAATCCGCTGGCGAGCCTTTGCCCTGTTTTCTCGAAACATCGCTTTTTCCCCCGAGATAACGAACTATATATTCGATCTGTCTGAATGACAAGAAAGAATATCCATAATGCATAAGCCAATTTCTAATCGTTAAAAGATCTATGGGCTTATCCGGATCCATGTAATACATGACCGGAATATTATCCGGCAGAAAAACCTGATTTATAATGGTGTCGATATCCTGCAAGGTAAGAGCTCTTGTATTCTGTTCCCGTATTTTATTAAGCTGCTCAAGCATCGCTTCCCTGGACGGCTCCGAACCGGCCACGATAGATCTTTTGTCCAGCAAGAACATACCCTGGGCCTCCAACACCGAATTCCGTTCGAGGACTTGTGAATAGATCGCTTTAGTCGATGACGAAAAGGCCTCTAAGGGCAGCGGCCTGGATAACCATGTATAAAAGTATTCCGGATCAAAGCCGTCCTTCCCTTCGGATTCTAAGAAAGTAAGAGTCTGTAACAACACAAAGAAAGTCATCGCTCCGACCGAGTTATTTGTATCCACTGTATTAAGATCCCCTCGCAGCCAGATCGGGAACCGTTGGCACATTATATGTTTCACTTCCGTATTAAGAATATCTTCCTCGTTTTTTGATTCCAAAAGAGGAATGCACATGTCTTTTACCGGGCCGGTCGATTTCAGCTTGCCGGGATCAAAAAGACCGTTTTCTTTAGCCCATTTAAGCGCTTTTGTCTGCTCAAGGGCCTCTGTATATTCGCCAACCATGACGTCGGCTGCAATGCCGAGGATCTTATTGCGATTTTCATTTAAGAATTTGGCCAATTCACCGTGTTCCGGTTTATTGAGATTCTTCAACAAATACAACGCTGCAAGCCCATGGTTCCTCTTAAATTGAGGGTTCTGCGCCATAATTTTCTGAATATGGGCCTCAAAAAGATTTATACTGGAGGGATTTACTACCTCAACGATTCTTCGGTGATATTTTTCCACATCCTTTTCCAACACAGCTACGCAAGCCACCCCTTTCGCCTCTCTGGGTATGGCCGTGGCAAACATAACAAGATCGTGAACATCAGGAATAAATCCTTTAAGGTTTCTGAATATTGCCTGCAGATCAAGGCCTACTTGCGGTAAATCGGTATATGGATTTTTTGAATCCATATACTTCGTAAACATGAAACCTCTATCGTTTGGAAATTCTGCATATTTAATAGCAATCTGATAAGTCCTTAGCAGCTTTTCGTTCGGGTATCCCTTCTTTATCAGCCATTCGATCAGCTGGTTTAAGGTCGCCAATAAACTTTCTTGGGTGGGTTCCAGGTGCCAGTCAGGCCCGCCGAGCGGATGTTCGTAAACATTAGTGGCGGGCCGCGGGTTAGCCGATCCCGGTGCGGCTTCTTT
>PLNN01000025.1 GCA_003142795.1 Candidatus Omnitrophota bacterium | reverse complement strand
CATAGCTGGCGTAGCCGGCCACGCCTCCCCATGCCTTAGGCTTGGTCGTTAGACCCGGTATTGCCGGAGCTATAACATAGTCAGCGCCCAAACCAAGACTCAATTTGTCATTGATCTTCTGCGTAACGACCAGGTCCAAGGCAGTCCAATAGTCTTTATGGTCACCTGGCGGTATATTGTGTCCAAAGCTAAATGGAAATTCAGGACCTTCAGTCATTACAAAAATCACAGTGGTTTTATCGCTGGGCGTAAAGGTTGCACGCCCTAAAAAATCGATAGCACTGTTGGCGTCCCGCAGCGATTGGTTCCACCCCATCGTAAAGCCGCCATCAAATGTCCATTGAGGGTTCAATACATAAGTGGCAAAAGCGCCGGTCTGCGTGCCGGGCTCGGCATAGAGGAATTGATAACTATACGTATAGAGCGCTCTCATGGGATCGCCAAAAGCTCCGTATATGTTGGCGCTAAATTGCTCGAAGCCGGCCAACTCGATCCATTTGCCCACCCGCAGCCGTACCGGTATATAAGGAAAAGCTATGTCGGCATAGGCTTGAATAAGATCCCATTGATCATGGCCTACTTGCGTATCCCATAGTCCATTTGAATGTATAAACGCGGCATCCGCGCCATAGATGCCTTCCATGTGGAAGCCAACATCGAACTGCTTCTTTGTGGCATCGACCGTACGCTCAATACTCAGGTCAACCTTGTCAAGGGTAACGTCGCTTTTGAAATTGTTATACCCGATAAAGGTCGGGCCTGATCCTTTACGAGGCGAGGTGGCATCATAAAACCAGCCGCCTTCGGCATAACCATATATATTGATCCCCATCTTATCTAAAGGCTTAGCCAGTCCTACCTTGTCCAAAACGTTCATCAATGGAGCACGCGGCGGTTGAGTCGCCGACGGAGTAGTAGCCGCTGGTGTATTTTCGTCAGCGCGCAATGATGCGTTACTGAACGTTACCGCGAGCGCACAGCATACAATAACAATGAATCTTAGTATCTTCATATATACCCCCTCTGTTTCTTTTTTACGCATTTTATACTCTCCTCTCGTTTTTGACAATACTTTTTATACTGCGACATCGCCCCGTTCGGCGGTGCGTATCCGGACAGCGTCGGCTACCGGCGAGATAAATATCTTCCCATCTCCTACCTGACCGGTAAAAGCGGCTTCGCGGATAGCTTTAACTATTGTTTCTGCGTCACCATCCTTTACCACGATCTCTATCCGTGCTTTGGTCATCAATTCCACTTTGTACGTTTTGCCGCGTATCTGCGTCTCTATGCCCTTCTGTTTTCCATGACCTTCGATCTCGGTGATCATTACTCCGGGATGGCCGACCTTTTCCAAGGCGTCACACACATCGCCTACTTTAGACGGGCGAATTATCGCTTCTATTTTTTTCATATTAATATCCTCCGTTAAAAATCTTTGTCTATTGCTCTATACGGCGTTGATGCCTTTTTCTCCTGTCCGGACGCGCATAGCCTCTGTTGCATTAAGAACAAATATCTTTCCGTCGCCTACCTGTCCGGTATTCGTAGCGTCTCTTATGACAGCCATGATATGAGGCACATCCCACTCCCTGACAACCACATCGACTCTTACTTTCGGCACAAAAGAGATCCTGTTTGTCGGCGAACCGTCGTCTGTCCGGCCTCTTTGTTTGCCAAATCCCTTTACCTTCGTTACTGTCATGCCCTCTATCATCTCTTCGTCCTTAAGTATCTCGACCAATATGTCGAGCGCTTCAGGTCGTATCATGGCTGAGACCATCTTGAGAGAGTTGGTCTTCCTGAATGTGGTTATACCTATATAGGCAAGGCTTATGAGGGCCCACGCGCCTGCAATGATAAAACATATCTTCGCTTCCGCCTTCGCATCGGCGTTGCCGATGATATATAGGTATATTATCGCTGCTGTCATGACCACGTTGGTTATGATGCCTAAAGCTGGGATGATCCCATGCTTTAAAATATTGAAATCTGCCCTTCTTTTAAATGCAACTATTGTCCAAAAACAAGTGAGCCCATAAAGCACAAATGTCCCCAGGTTTGAGGCAAGTGTTATGCCCGTAAGGCCTACGACCGACTGTACTCCTACGGCCGCTATTATAGAGGAGACTATCACTAACACTACAATTGCCATATGAGGCGTCACAAATTCACCATGCATAAAACTTAAGAAGCTGGGTAGTTCCCTATGCTCTGCCATGCCGCAGGTTACCCGCACGGCTGTGTTCATACAACTTAAGGTCGTACCTATTATAGCTATAGCTACCGTGATTGCCATGGTGATCATCAGGCCGAACCCGATACCTCCGAGCATGCTATCTCCGATAAGTTTCGTGAGGTCTCCTATCGGTGCGCTTGACGCTGCCGCAGCCGCTATTCCAAAGACTTGCGCTCCGGAAGCTGTGCCAACCAATTTATCACTGATCATAAAACCCGCAGCAAAATACTCCAATAGATAAGCAAATATTCCCTGAATGATAAGAGACAATATGATCGCCTTTGGTATAGTTCTCTCGGGGTCCTTAGTCTCAGCAGACAGTGCGGTGCAACTTTCAAAGCCTACTAATATAAGGATAGCCAGTGTTGACTGGACCAGGACGCCTTGGAAACTATGCGGTTTTACCACATCCCAAGCTCCGCCAAAAGACCATTGGGAGGCATGCTGTGGATTTAGAATGCGGTAGCCGATAGCCAGGCCGCTAAATATGACTAACGTGACAAGCTGGATTATATTGATCCAGATAGATGTAACCGTTGAACCTGTTATCCCGCGAAAAGCAACGTAACCCGTTACGATCGCAAAGACTGCTCCTATAACAATCAGGTTTGCGATAGTTAGCGTATGCCCTGTAAACTGTGTATAGATGTAACCTATCATTGTGGCCATGAAAGCGACCATGATCCCAGGATATACCCAATAGAAGAGGTGAGCAGCCCACCCCGTAACAAGCTTTGCGACGCGGGCTAATGAATACGGTGTAGTAAATCTCTTATTCTCGCCTTCCTTATCCAGGAAAGCCCTCTCCGCGAAATAGCAGCAGCTCGCGAATCCGGCCTCAGGATATATCTTCGCAAGCTGGGCATATGAAAGCGCTGTAAGGAATGCTACGATCAGCGCTACCACTATACCCGCCCACATATCGTTTGCTACAGACGTGCCGTTCGGCGCCGTTGCCGCAGCCTGTAATTGATAGGTGATCCACAAGAAAGCTCCCGGCGCTATCAGCGCCATAGCATTCATGGTTGCGCCTAATAGCCCAAGTTTGGGCTTTACCGGAGTTATCTCTATTCCTTTATCATACATATTCAGACCCTCCTATTTTCAGTTGAATAACCATCTGCTATAAAAAAATTAAGGTGCCTCGTAGATCCATCTGCGGATCAACAGGACACCTATGTCATTTAATAAAAATAGCGTTCTTAAAATTTAAGAACGCCTTTGTCGTATTTACACTGCTATGTGTATTGCCTTCATTGTTACAAGTAAAAACAGGTCAGTTTTGGTAACCCGTCCTTTTCCCTCCTCTCAGTTCTTTGCATTTGTCTTTAATGGATTTCTTTATCTTTACTACCATGACATGTGAGATACCCATCTGTTTGCCCATCTCCCGGACGGTCATGCCTTTTAGCGACAGGTTAATTACTTCTTTTTCGCGCGCTGAAAGCGAATTTATCGCTGGCGATTCCTCGATAAAAGACTTTTCAACCGCTTCGTCAAAATGCGTATCCTTGACAGCCAAAAAATCCTCGAGCTTCGTATCGTCCTCATCCATGATAGCGTTCAAGCTCATCAATTTTGCCCGATCCATCATCTTCCGGATATGATTTTTAAGGTGAAAATAACACCCCTGCAGTACATAGCTGTCGGTCTTATCGCTGAGGGATCCGTTCCGAAAAGCAAGCCATAAATGTTCCAGCGCTTCCTGGAACAGATCGTCATCATCAAAGTACGTGAAATGGCCGTTAAGCTTATAGGTTATCCTTTTAAGCGTCGGGGAAAGCCTGTCCACCATCTCTTCGAAATTTAGCTTCATTGATATCACCTGCCTCTCGGTCCATATTTTGCTTAAAACAAAAGCCCCTTACACACTATCCTTAGTGCATAAAGGGCGACAATGTCCTTGTATTACCGTTTCGTCAGTGAAACGGGATACTATTTGTACTTATTGATTATCGGCATTCTCCTGTCTTTACCGAACGCCTTGGGCGTGATCTTGATACCCGGAGGCGCCTGTCTCCTTTTGTATTCGCTCTTATCGACCATATCGACCACTTTTTTAACGGTCTGGCTATCAAAGCCATCCTCTATTATCTCATCAAGGGTTTTATCTTTCTCTATATATGCCTTCAGTATCTCATCGAGCAGGCTATAGGGTGGAAGAGTATCGCTGTCTTTCTGGTCCGGCTTAAGCTCCGCTGTCGGCTCTTTCGTGATCACCGATTCAGGTATAACCATTCCCAGTGAATTCCTATATTTGGCTAATTTGTAGACCAGGGTCTTAAAAACATCCTTTATTGCGGCAAAACCTCCTGCCATATCGCCGTACAATGTGGCGTAGCCCGTGCTCATCTCCGACTTATTGCCGGTCGCGAGGACCATCCAGTTAAACTTATTCGATAACGCCATGAGCATATTCCCCCGTATGCGCGCCTGCAGGTTCTCTTCTGTGGTGTCCCTGCCAAGCCCCGAAAAATGAGATTCAAGCGCCATGAGATATAACTTAAATAAGGGGTCCATGGGGATCACTATGAACTTTATTCCAAGGTTCGACGCCGTTAACCTGGCATCCGCCTCTGACCGGGCTGACGAATAACGCGTTGGCATGAACACACCCATGACATTCTCTTTGCCGAGAGCGTCGGACGCCAGCGCCGCAACAAGCGCGGAATCGACCCCTCCGGAAAGCCCTATGACGACTTTTGAGAAACCGTTCTTTGTTACATAGTCTTTTAAACCCAGGACGAGCGCATTGTATATCTCAGCGACTTTTTCGAGCGGCTTTGCATCGCGCCGCAGCAGCGCCATCTTTGCTTTAGAGCTGAATTCGTCGCTGACAGCAACCGCTTTTTTCAATGTCTCCGTTTCTCCTGTGGGGATATCGACATCCATAAAGAAAAGGTCTTCTTTGAAAGGCTCTGCCCTTCCGATTATTTTTCCGCTGCTATCGGCTATCATGCTCTGCCCGTCAAAGATGAGCTCGTCCTGTCCGCCTACCAGGTTGACATAAGAGATTACCACGCCGTTTGCCTTTGCCTGATCACGGACGACTTCTTCGCGTTCGCGTATCCTGCCTGCATAATAAGGCGAGGAATTGATATTTATGATAAGTTTCGCTCCCATGGATGCCTGTCTCGCAACGGGCCCGTCTTTATGCCATATGTCTTCGCACACTGTTACCCCAAAAATAATATCGCCTATCTTAAACACCTGCTCTTCGGTCCCGGCTTTAAAATACCGTTTTTCATCAAAAACACCATAGTTTGGCAAGAATATTTTATGATATATTCCCTTTATTTCGCCTTTGTATATTACGGAGCCCGCATTATAGATGTCTTTTCCTTTTTTATTAACAAATCCAACTACGGCAACGATGTCATTCACGGACTTTGCCAATTTTTTAAGGGCGTCCAGGTTAGCGTCAACGAACCCGGTTTTCAGCAACAGGTCCTCGGGCGGATAACCGGTTACAGCGAGCTCTGGGAATGATACTATATCCGCCCCCATGCCTTTAGCCCTATGTAGATATTCGTGCATTTTCCGGCAATTTCCTTCGAGATCGCCTACCGTGCAATTGATCTGAGCTATCGCTAAACGTATATTTTTCTTCATAAAGTCACCTTAAAACGAAAAAGCGCCCAATCCTCACTTTGGATTTGGACGCCTGAGTCCTCTTGTCATCTTTAACATATTAAGTATACCATATTGACGGGTTTTGTCAAGCTACTTTTTCCCCATTTTTTCGATCAGTATTATTGCCTCCGCGATCTCCCTCATCGATTTTCTCAGGTCCATGCTCTGCTTCTGTATCTTGCGAAAAGCGTCTTCTTCGGAGAGGGCTTGTTCGCGCATCAAAATACCCTTCGCCCTCTCGACAGTTTTTCTCGTTTCCAGCTCTTCCTGTATGCCCTTTGTCTTGACCATGAGCGCGGCATTCTCGATAACTATGGCTGCCTGGTTCGCAACAGTCGTCATAACATCAATTTCTGTTTTTGTGAATTTATGCGGATATGAAGTGTAATTATTCAATACGCCGATAACTTTGCCCTTGACCGCAAGCGGCACGGAAAGTAACGATTTTAGTCCTTCCTTAGCGGCTATGTCTTTGGATTTGTATTCGGATTCTTTTGTCAGGTCATAGACAGCCTTAGGCTTATTTTCAAGAGCGGCCCTTCCTGCAATGCCTTCCCCTATTTTGAAATTTGGTTTTTTATTATACCCCTCGCTGATAGATTGGGTGGCCTTGAGCACAAGCTCCTTCGTCTTATCGTCTATAAGCATGAGAGAGCATATCTTGGAATCCATAGTCTCGGCCGTGACGGTCACGATCAGCTTAAGGATGTCCTCCAGATACAAGTCGGAGGTTATGGTTTGGCTTACTTTTGTTATGGCCTCCAATTGCTTGGCATGCGTTATGGATTTTCTGTTTTTTTTCGTCATAAATTAAATTTTCGTTTTAGGGGGAATGTTGGTTCCCAGGAATTTCGGGTCAGCGCCGCTCGGCTCTTCCTGTATCCACCCATTATTTAACCCTAATTCCCGGGCCACGTCAATGATATTCTTATATTCATCCGGCAATATGGACCGTGAGAGCTCTTTATAATTATAAGCTTTGAAGGTCGGATAATATTGGCTCATGATGCTTAAATATGCCGATTTGGAAATATTATCTTTAATAAACCTTAAGCTCTTTTCAGTGCCCGATATGCCTTCAGGCATCGCCAGCAATCGTATAATGGTCCCCCGCAACGCTATGCCGTTAGCGTCAAGAGCAAGATCGCCGACCTGCCCCCACATCTCTTTTATGGCGGCAGTGTTATATTCCACGTAATCGGGCGCATCAGAATATCGTTTTGCCATTCTATCATCTGAATATCTCATGTCGGGCATATAGATATCGACTATTCCTTTTAATAATTTTATCGTTTCGGGCAAATCGTACCCGCTCGTATTATACGCGATCGGCATGTCCAGACCTTGTCCGATTGCGTCCTCAAGCGCCAGCAGTATCTGAGGAACAAAGTGTGTGGGACTTACTAGGTTTATATTGTGGCAGCCGACCTTTTGCAGATAAAGCATCATTTTGGCGAGAGTTTCTACGCTCACATCCTCGCCTTTGTCGAGCTGGCTGAAGTAATAATTCTGGCAATAGGCGCATTTCATATTGCAATGCGAAAAGAAAATTGTGCCGGAACCTTTTGTCCCTGATAACGGCGGTTCTTCGCCATGATGCGGCGCATAGCTGTACACCACGGGATTGATCGGCGCTCTGCAATAGCCGGTCTTACCGCCGGTCCTGTCTACGCGGCATTTGCGCGGACAGATAGAACACCCTTTTAGGGCGTCTTTCAATATGGCGTTAGCTTTTTTTATCAGATCTAGCTTATTATTTTTTTTAGCCACTGGATTTGTGTGCGGGTTTTGAATAAACAGGTCATAAGGGGTCTGCGCGGTGAGTTATGTTCTTCTCAATAAAATCTATTATCGCTTGCTCTTTTTCCGTAGTCAGATGAACGAACGATACTCCCATTCCGGGATATGCGTGCGGTTGTATCTCTTTATCGGCCACCCAGCTTACTCTGCCGCTTGCTTCGAGCCCGGAAGATGAATTGGGCAGGTTAAATTCAAGATCGAGGGGCGTGTTCATAGGAAGGGTGTTTACCGTATATATATACAAGCCTGCCGCGCTGATGTTCAGTACGCGGCCTTCGAAGGTTTTCGCTTTCTTTTGGGCGGCTGCGAGCTTGTATTTCACTACAAGATGGATGTCGAGACGGGCGAATTTCCTTCTTAAATGAAGATCAGAGATGGCTTCGTTATAGAAACTGTCAATGGCAGTCTCCTCGTCAGAATAGACCTCGAATGCATTTTCCAGTTTTACGACTTTAAAGAGCTCTACGACCGAAAGCGGCACGTTCAGGAAACGCAGCTTTCCTTTATGATTGACTATATTCTTGTAGGCTATGGCGAGTATCGACAAGCCGTTATAATCGACCATATCGACATTTTCAAGATTGAATATAAGATTTATCTTCCCGGTATTGACCAGCCACCCGACTGTTTCGATGATATCCGAAGAATTGATATCTATCTTTCCATCCATGTCCAATATATGTATGTCCTTGACGTCTCTTATCCTGATCGCCATCTATTATCCTTATTACTGTCTGAAAAAGAAAGTACTTACGCCCCTGCCCATCCTGTTAACGTCTTTTCCTACGCCCGATACCGTTTCTCCGCAACCGGCCAATCCGAGAAACAGACCGATCATTATTATCGCCAGGGCCACGCTCCTCATAGTAGGCATTCTCCTTTATTTCATAAGATCCCGGGGATCCTGCGGTTCCCCGTCTTTGCGTATCTCGAAATGCAGGTGCGGCGCCATATCCTTAGCTGCCGCATTGCCGGTTTTCCCGACAAATCCTATAATGTCGCCCCGGCGTACTTTTCGCGCCGAAGAAATGCATGATGCAGACAGATGGCCGTAAAAGGACTGCATGCCATCGGGGTGATATATCATAACATATATGCCATATCCCGTGGGAACATTTCCGCAAAATGCTAAGCCGCTTTTCGAGGCATATACCGGCGTGCCGACAGCCGCTTCTATGTCGATCCCTGAATGGGAGCGCCCGTGGCGCTTAGCGCCGAAATCGCCCTCCCCGTACAGATCATTTCTTATAATAATACCGCCGGAGCCGGACTTTATCGGAAGGCTGAAATACGGTTCGGTGATCTTATATATCGCGATAGAGGCCGGTTCATATAATATAACGGTGGCAGAAGATGCCAATAACGCCGTTGCGAGAAATAAAAATATCTTTTTCATATAGATGGATTATAATTGCAGAAAAAACCATATCTCTTTAAAAATATGGCTTTCCCCTTTTAGCGTGCCTTCGCCTTATTGATTAGCCTTCGGCGTTTCTTCTTTCGCGGCATTAGCCGGGACTGCGGCTGTCGCCTGCACTGCCTTCACCGTAACATCGGCTGTGCCGGTGACCGGTTCTATTACCAGATCTTTTGTCTTTTCAACATCGCCTGAAGTGACCTGCCCCAGCGTCTTGACTTCTTTTGTAACTACTCCGACGCCTCCCTTGGCTGTGTCCGCTACTACTGCTGCGGATTCCTGCGTAACATTAGCCGGATAATTAAAAAGCTTCTGCCAGAATCCCTTTACTTTCTGCCCTGCAGTCTGGCTTTCGGCTGAATAAGAGATCGTTGTAAATATAAAGCACAATGCCAATACAACAAGTGCTATTCTTGTCACTTTTTTATCCACATATCCTCCGTTTATTTTAAAAACTGCATCAGCAGTTGATTGACCGTTTTGCCGTCTGCCTTGCCCGCTACTTTAGGCATGATGATCTTCATGACTTTTCCCATGTCGGACCGGACAGCTGCCCCGGTTTCGGCTATGGCTTCTTTAACGATCCCCAGAAGCTCTTCTTCGGTTAACTGCTTCGGCATATAAGACTCTAGGATCAAAAGCTCGGCTGCTTCTTTATCAACCAGGTCCTTGCGGTTGCCTTTCTCGAACTGGACCATTGATTCCTTCCGCTGCTTTATCTGTTTTTGTAATATCTGCAGAACATCGGCATCGCCGATCTCTTTAATATTTTTTTCTATCCCGATCATTTTGACAGCCGAGATAACCATGCGCAAAACAGATAATTTCACTGTTTCGCCGCCCCGCAAGGCGCTCTTCATCTCATTCTCGAGCTTCTCATGTAGAGTCATAAAAATACTCCGTCCTTTACTATATACGTCCTGGTAATAGTTTCGAATTGGGAAGATACTAGAAGATTTGAAACCTTCTACAGCTTTACAACCTTCGTAGCCTGTTCTCCCTTTGGACCGCTTACGATTTCAAACTGGACCTTATCGCCTTCTTTCAGGCTTTTATATCCTTCACCTTCTATTGCGGAATGATGAACGAATACGTCTTTACCCGTGTCGGCGACTATGAAACCAAAGCCCTTCTTATCATTGAACCACTTTACTGTTCCCTGTGCCATCTAACCTTTCACCCCCTTTCATCAAAAAAGCCACCCAAAGCTTTCATCAAGCTTCGAATGGCATTAAATTTTATTTGTTATTCCGTTTTGCACTAAAAATTTACCTGATAACTTAACTAATTGTCTATTTACTATATCATATAGCAGGTATTTTGTCAAGGCCTTGAGGCTTTCGGAGCCTTTTTCTTTAGGAACATTTTCTTGATGGGATTAAGGCGATCTATGATAAGGATCCCGCACAAATGATCTATCTCGTGCTGCATCGCGCGGCTGAGCAGCCCCTCGGCGCGAACCTGGACCGTCAAACCTTCCTCATTCAAAAACCGGACCGTTACCTTCTTTGCCCGCTTGACCTTGACGGCAACGCCCGGAACGCTCAGGCACCCCTCTTCCTCGGACTGGGAACCTTCGCATTTTATTATCTCGGGATTTATCAACTTTATAAGGCCGGTGCCCACATCTATCACGGCGAGCTGCTTGTCTATTCCCACCTGGACGGCCGCAAGTCCTACGCCGCTATTCAGATACATCGTCGCGGCCATTTCATCCAGCATCTTTTTTTCTTTTTCTCCTACACTGGAGATTTTTGCAGCCTTCTTCTTCAAACAAACATCCGGGAATACCCTTATCTTCAACGTGTCCATCTTATTTTTTTATTTTATTTTCCGAATCCACTTTGACGATCTTCATCGCAAGCGTTCGGGCTTTTCGGTCCTCGACCAATCCGTAAGAAAGGATGATCACCAAATCCCCTGCCTTGCCGAGATGCGCGGCTGCGCCGTACAATCCGATCTCGCCTGACCCTGCCCTCTCTTCGATAGCATACGTTTCGAAACGCGACCCGTTATCTATATTTACGACCTGGACTATCTCGCCAGGGTATATATCAGCTTTCTTCAGCAACCTTTTATCTATTCCGATACTGCCTTCGTAATGAAGATTTACTTTTGTTATCTTGACCCTGTGGATCTTAGACTTACACATCATCCTCAGCATGTAAATATTGCTCCTCAATCGCCTATATCGGTGAGATTTTCGCCGTCGAAATACAGCTTTTTGGTTTTAGACAAATAGCCGGCATCGACCGGTATGGCGTTATACTGCGATCTGTAAACCCACATCTCGCGGGGACCAGCCCATTTTTCTTTGTTTTCTACCGTCTTGGTCTCGTTCGGCTTGCCCCACAATGCCTCTACCTGTTGTTTAGTCATGCCGATCTTTATCGATTCCGTGCCGAGGGGGTGTTTAATGACGTCATCCGCGTTCGGTATCTCTATGGCCGAACATCCGCATAACAATCCCGCTAACCCGATAAACATAAAAGCTGACGCAAATATCCCGGGCTTAAGAGCTCTTCTTTTCTGCATGTTTTTTATCCTCCGGTAGTTTGTATATAAGATCGCACAAAAACTTCAAGAAAGTATTTTTATTATCTTCTTCTATTTCCAGGAATTCCAAGCCGAAATCGAAAGGTGAATTATCCTCAAGTGTCACCTTCTCTTTCCATACGATTTTACCGGTAGCATGCACGGGATTGGCAGCCCCGGGGATATTTAATTTTAGCTCGAGCTCATCCGGAGACTTCAAGACCTTGTCGGCTGCGCGGAACCGCATCCCTTCCGGGGAAATGTCCCTGGTCTCGGCGCTATGGACCTTTCCGTCAGCAAGATTGCTGTAAGCTATCTCCATAGGGGCAAAAAGCCTGATGTACTTTCGCCTCTCTGAAGGCTTCGGCTCTGTCTTTGCCATCGATCATGCCTCTTTTTTTTGAATAAAAAGCATAACATACGCAGATATCAATGTCAAATCTATTTTGGAACACCGGCGTTGGCGTCGAGCCACGTCCTTATGTTATCCAACACCTCTTTATCTGCCTCATAATACGTCTTATGCACCCCGTCATCGATCTTTTCCCCCAAAAAACTGCCTAAATAACTATAATACCGAACCACATGGTCCTTGTTGCCGGCATTGGTCAATGTTTTATCAAGGATGGATGCAGCATCGGTCAATTCATCTGCATCGTTCTTGCCCTGCAGTATAAGGACCGGTATTTTAACGTTTTTGATAACATCCATAGGATCAATAGCCATCTCTTCTTTTAAATTCTTTGCGAAGCATATCTTGCCGAGCAGGAAAGTCCAGTTATGGGGCGCATTTTTTGCTTTTTCCTCGGTTTCCTGGACACATTTGAGAGCAAGTTTTAGGTAATCGTCACTCCACGCATGTTTTAATGCGAGGTTTTTCAGGTTATCTGCGACATAATCTCCCCCGCAGCTGATATAGGGTGACGGAGACATCAAAATTGCGGTCCTGATAACAGGCTTCTCGGAAACCAGCCTTAATGCGTAATACGCCCCCCCGGAATGAGTTATCACGGAGATCCTGTTTACATCAACCTCTTTTTGCTCTCCCAGGAAGCTAAGAGCGGTGCCCAGGTCTTCCAGCTCATCGTTAAACGTATGCGACGAAGCATCTCCGGTGCTTTGAGCCGTGCCGCGCTTGTCAAACCTCAATGTGCAAAACCCGTTCTTGGATAAATAATCCGCAATGAACGTAAAAAGCCCGCAATATTCCCGGTCTTCCGGACCAGGAGGCGGTATCAAAAGCACAGTGGGAAAAGGGCCCTGCGCATTTGGGAACGTCATCGTACCCGAAAAACGCAATTTTTTGCTGTTGAAAACCACATCCTTTGATGAATAGCCGTCCGCGACCAATTCAAGTTTCTTTGCCTCGAAGCTCACGGGCTTGGCCATCCTGGTGATCCTGATCTTCTCCTGGGGTATCTCCAGCTTAACCACGCTCCTATCGGATTTCGCGACCCAGACCGCAGCCTGGGGGTAGTTGCGTATTTTTACAATAAGGTTTTCTGTTTTTATTTTCATCGAACCGATCTTCAGATATTCATCTTTGATGGATGTCAGTGTAATAAGTTTTTTCATCGGCGGGAGTTTAGATGAGAAAATAACAAGGCCGTTAAAACCCTGCGCCCTTCCTTTTTTAAAATTATAGTTGTCTATGATAGGAAGATAGGTCAAGATGTCCTTTTCTTCGAATACGAAAGAGTCGTTCTTAGCCTGCATATCGTCAAGATAAGTAAAGCATAAGCGCGATCTTTCCAGGAAAGACAGGCCGTTTTTCCTGCTTTCCAGGAGAAGCATCTCCGACGATCCCGTTCCGCGGCGTTCCCTGACGTAGCTTTGAAGATCGTATTTTCTGTCGAGCTCTATCTTCGTTTTTGATTCGGAATAATCCTGTTCGAACGGGGTCGCGGAAGACGACTTGTATACGACCATGTCCTCGGTTTCAAACTTGTCGACCTTGATCGTGCCGACGTCAGCGCCATCGCGATTGATCACATAAAAATAGGTCGCATGTTTGGACTTATCCAGGTATACGAAAGAGGCAATGAACAAAAATATCGCTATTAAAAACGATATTGCCACTATGATATAAAGTTTCCTCACCTTAAATAACCCTTATTTTATTGGAAATCGACAGTCAGAACGTCGTAGGTAAATTTGCCGGACCACCTGAATGTCCCTTTAGCGGATCCCCGGCCGGCCTGCAATTCAATAATAATTTCATCCGGGCAGTTCGACAGTATCCTCTTAAAAGGCAGCTCTTTGCCGGACTTCAGGACGCTCTTCGGCGAGCTCGATAAATACGGGATGGCTATCTGGGTAAGCCCGGAGCTGCCAAGCGATGGCTCCTGAGGACGGATGATCGCATCGTATATAATTGCCCCATCGTTATCCAAAAAATTCACTTTCACGATAAGGCCCGACATATCCCTGGTCCCTTTATTCTTTACGACCCCTTCTATGACAGGCTTCCCTTTAAGAACGCCGGACGGCTCTACTTTTGCGTCGAGATTCGATATCTCTATATATTTGGAATAGGTCCGTGCGTTCATTTTTTGCAGAAGGTCCTGATAGATCATCCTGGCTTCTTTACCCTTGAATTCTATATATACGACATAACCGATAAGCGTGGGCACAAGAACGGCGGCTATTACAACGCTTGATACGAGCGCCACTATGAGACTTTTCTTTTTTATTATCATTTTAGCGCGATCCTTTTCTGATCTCGTCCTTGTATCTCTCCCTGATCTGATTGAAGATACTTATATATTCAGCGCTCTTGTAATCCGGGTAAGTCCAGGGCCATGCCTGGAAGCTGTTATCTTTGTAAAACAGCGTTACTTCCGCAAAAATGCCTTTATTTAAATATATCCTGTGAGTATAGTCTTTTGTCGAAAAAAGAACAAGTTTTGCAAGGTCCAGATATCCAGGGTCTATGTTTATGGTCCGCCTGGCGCCCTCCAGAAACCTCTGCTCCAGTTTATTTGTCTCCAGCTTAGTCTTATATGCGTCTCCGGGGCCGATCGATCTCGCAAAGCCTAAAAATACCCGTTTTAGGGAGCTGCCCATCTCTTCTTCGTAGTATCCGGTATGAGTAAAATCCAGGACATCGCTTTCGTAATCGGCCCGCCCGAATATCTTTTCCAGCCTGTTCTTTACTTCAATAAAAATCCCGGCATTGCGGGAAAGGAGGCCGATGATCAGCTTGACATCTTCCGGAAGGCGGAGGCTGCCCATATTCAGGCTCCCTGCATTAGGATTCGTCTACGAGTGAACGGATATAATTGACGAGCGGCATACCATGAGGTTCTCTTATTGCGCAAAATTCAAGACCCGTATAGAACAGCCTCTTGCCATCAGCGTTATCGCCCTTTAACTCTTCCGACCAGACAACGCGGCATTCCACTTCCGCAGTGTCGCGCACATCAGGCATCTCCACTTTCAGGCCCAGGACCGAACCATTAGAAAGTTTTTTATCAAGAAGAAGCTTCATACCGCCTTCGGATATATCGACTGTGCATGCATTATTTTTTAGATGTTGTTTCTTCTCGATGGAATAAATGACTTTTAGCTCTTTTTTGAATCGACTGTATTTTCTGCGGTTCTTCCCATCCCAGTATTGCTCAATAACGGCATGCGACAGACAGGTCTTCGCCGACAGGCGCTCATTTCTATTAACTATAGTTAATAGAAAGATCAGCAATGCGATAAATAATATTTCTACCACAAGAATCATAAGTTCTCCGAATGCTAACGTTCTTTAATATCAATCCTTTTCCCTGTTTGAAATATAACTCAAGATGATCTCGCGATTTTTCGGAGAAAGGTCTTCAAAAAATATTGCTACATCATAGTGCTTGGTCGCACCATCGATTATCACAGGATGCTCCCTTACAACTACACCGCTTACTTCCAGGGCGATCTTATCATCTTTTGTCGCGCCGGGAAGCATCAGCATGAGATTCACCCGCGACATGAGCGGTATCTCCTTATCCACTTTGCAATATATCCCGGAGGCGCTTAAGTTAAGCGTATGAGTTATGGTGTCAAAATCGCCGGTATTCAGTTTTAAAGATAGCCCTTCGTCGGTTATCCGCGGGAAAGTCCTTCTTTCTTGATCTACCATTTTAATGCTCCTGTTCCTTTAAATTCCGTTTATTTTAACCGGGCGGCCAGGTAAACTTGCGCCCGCCTAAAAGATGCAAATGCAGATGAAGTACTTCCTGTCCTGCGTCTTTATTACAATTAATGACTATACGATACCCGGACCTATCCACGCCCTTTTCCTTGGCTATATTCCTGGCGGCAAGAACAAGATCGCCTATCAGGCCCAGGTCATCTTCTTCTATGTCGGCGATCTTTTCTATGTGATGCTTCGGTATGATCAGTATATGGACGGGCGCCTGAGGCCGCAGGTCTTCGAACGCCAATATCCTGCTATCTTCGAAGACTATCCTGGATGGTATCTCTTTTTTGGCTATTTTGCAAAAAATACACCCGCCCTCACCCATACATATCCCTGTCGTTCTAGCTATTCTACCACCCGGACCTGCGGGTTTTCAATAGTTTTCGGATATTCGTTTCCCGGCCTACCGGGCCGAAAAACCATAGGCCCCGATCTGTTCGCCCAGGCTCCAGTACTCTCCCTGATTATAAACGAAAGGTTTTATCTTATTAAAATCGAGTCTGCCGGAAGTAGTGACTGCCGCGTCCGCGTGGATTGCAACTACTTCGGCTATGAACATATCATGAGCTCCCAGCTTGACCGTATCTTTCAACCTGCACTCTATGTTGACAGGACATTCTTTTATCATTGGCGAAGATATCTCCGAAGAAGAGATCTTCGTAAAAGAGCATTCTTTGAACTTATCCATATCCCTGCCCGATTTGATCCCGCACGCATCGGCCTGTTTTAAGATATCACGCGTGGGTATGTTTATGACAAAATCGCCGGACCGGCAAATGATCTCATGGGAATACCTTGAAGGGCGTATCGATACGCTTAAGAGAGGCGGATTCGAACATACTACACCGCACCATGCAATGGTTATTATATTCGTTTTTTTGGTTTTTTTGTCGAGGCAGCTTACGAGGACAACGGGAACAGGGAACAGGCCTTCGCTTGGAGGAAGTTTTATCTTTGCCATTTTATACTGTAATTATTTCTTTTCCTGGCCGGCCGCTTCTGCCGGCTTTTCTTCCTTCTTAGCTGCCGTCTTCCAGCACCTTTTCGTGCAATAGAATTTACCGCTCCTGTAATACCAGCGTTTGTTCTTTATGGACTTGTTGCACGATGCGCAGTTCGCAGGCTTCTCTTTTTTCACCTCAGCCGGCGCCTTCTCGGCTACAGCAGCAGCGGGTTTCACTTCGGCTGCGGGTTTTGCCTCGGCCTTTACTTCGGCTGCCGGTTTCGCTTCGGGAGCCGGAGCAGGTACAGGTGCTTGCGCAGGTGTCTGCGGGACTTCAACCTTTGGTTCTTCTTTTTTCGGTTCTTCTTTTTTTTCTTCAGCCATATTATACCACCGTTCGCCTTATGTTTTGTCTATCAACCTTAACCATTGAAGATAGATATATTCCAGGAGCCTTCCCTTATCGCTATTATCTATCTTTATGAACCTTACCCCTGTTTCATACGTATCGTCATGAAGCGGCCCATTTTGCCATGCGACTTCACACGATGCGAATATAGGGACATTATCGCCGGGAACGTCCATTGACAGGCTCAGCTCTGTCCCTTCTTTCAGCCTCTTGTCGAGAACGAGAAGGGCCCCTTCTTTTGATATATTCTTTACAGGCGCTTTGCACTTATCGCTAAAGATATCGCACAATGCGTTGAGAGCTGTCTGAAACCTCAAGAATCTTCTTCGTTCTGTCACGCTTCCGACTCCTTTTAGGGATTATATTATGATTCCGGGGAAAAAGCAACTAAATTCTAAAATATGTATAAAAATAAGGGGATGAAAATCTCTTTTCGATCCCCTTATTTTTCCATCCAAAAACGGACAGAGGCTTACTTGCCTTTATTGAATACAAATTCAGGCTCTAACACCGGATTATAACCTTCCGGAATTGGGAATGGGAACGTCACTGTCTCGTATACGCCAGCGCCCGTTCTCACGATTGTCATCCCAACACCTTTAGCTAATCCGACCGTAAGACCTGAGAGAGGATTATCTTCTACCCAAGTGTCGTAAACATTCTTCGGAAGCTCAATCCATCCCGTAACTATATTAGCAACTCCTCTGTAGAGTTTCTTGCCCATATCCTGAGCATAGCTTGATGTCGCCATATTCAACACCATTAATACAGCAACACATATAATAATACCCTTCAGTAATTTCTTCATCTTTACAATTCACCCCCCTTCACTATTAATTTGATTGAAGTATAACATATGAACTGCGGTTTGTCAAGGTATTCTAACTTTTTATTACTTACTCCGTCTCTGACTTTTCAGTATTTCCTCGACTACTTCCGATATCCTGTCCCTGTCTTCGGGCCGCATATCTATGAATTCTATACCTGTATCGTAAACGTAGGCGCCTTTTTTCGCCGTTGTCTTCTTTACCACCCAAACGACCGTCCCGCCGCATTTCATCGGAGGCCTGCTGCCGTCTTCGATGAATACTTCGAGATCTACGCCCTGGAACAGGCCCAGGTCATCTTTTATAAGAACGCATATGCCCCCGGCGCCGATATTCTCGGTCTGGGTGGATATGGTTTTTGACGTGAGCCTCTTTTTTATAGTTATAAGGCACTTGTAATTCGCCCTGGGAAACTTCCTTCTATTTATACCGTCCCACATGGTGCATCTTCCTCCTCGTTAGATATGTTAGTATACATAACTTATTTTAAAAATGCAAGATTTTATTTGCAAAACCCCTCCTGCGGATGTATAATTAAGCTCGAAATATGTACAAAAAATTCTTCGGCTTTAAAGAGAACCCCTTCAACGTCACGAGCGACCCGAATTTTCTGTTTTTGAGCCGCGTCCACAAGGATGCGCTTTCTCACCTCCTCTACGGTATAAAAGAAAGAAAAGGATTTCTCGAAATAACCGGAGAGATCGGCGCCGGCAAAACTACTCTTTGCAGGGCCCTTCTTACTCAACTCGATAAAAACACCAAAACCGCTTTTATCTTTAATTCCACGTTGCCGGAAATGCAGCTCCTGCAATGTATAGTGGACGACTTCGGGTTACCCAGCGAAAAAAAGAACAAGGTCTCCCTCCTGCGCCAGCTGAATAACTTTCTGATCGGGGAATTGTCGAGAGGCAATAACGTCGTACTGATCATAGATGAGGCGCAGAATTTAAAACCTGCGATACTCGAAGAGATACGCATGCTGTCTAACCTGGAGACCGATAAAGAAAAACTTTTTCAGATAATATTGGTCGGCCAGCCTGAACTCAAGAACAAGATCGATTCTCCGAACCTGAAACAGCTGAAACAGCGCATAGCCGTAAGGTTCCACATTACCGCCCTGGAGAAAGACGAGGTTGCCGCTTACATAATCCACAGGCTGGCGGTAGCCGGGTCGAACGGACAGGTCCGCTTCAATCCCGAAACCATGGAGCGCATCTACAAATACTCGGGGGGGATACCGAGGATCATAAATATGGTATGCGACAAAGCCCTTCTCGCGGCATTTGTTACCGAAACCAGGGATATAACATTGCCGCTTATCGAAAAAGGTATCAAAGAACTGGAAGGAGATACGAGATCATGAGCATAATACAGGACGCCCTTAAAAAAGTCGGGTACCGGGGTGACTCAAAAACACGCCCGGACATATCACATGCTTCCAAAAAAATAACGAGGCCTGCTATCTATATATTCATTATTTTTGTCGTGCTGGCTTATTTTGGCCTAAAACAATTTTTCAATACTGCATCCGATCAATCGAGCGGCGTAAACTATAACTCTCTCCTGCAAAGCATATATAAACCGATATCGAGCGCAGATGCCCAGACAGCAGAACCTGCTCAGGCAGCTGCCGCTAAGGCAAAACGGCGGGGCTTTCCAGATTATATATTGAGCGGCGTAATGCAGCTGGTAGACGGCCCCCGGGCAATAATAAACAACGTCATGGTGGGCGTAGGCGACGTGGTTAACGGCGCCAAGGTCATGAAGATCGATAAGAACGGCGTTATTTTGAAGAAAAGGGATTCGGAAATAGCGCTAGGGCTGGAGTAGTTTCTTTATCTCTTCCGGCATCCTGACGGGACGTCCGGACCTGTTAGTGCAAACGTGAACTGACTCGCCGGTCGCTATCAATTTCTCGCCGACAAATAATTTATATTCGAACTTCATACTGGAATGTTTCATCTCCGATACCCACGTCCGGATACGCACAAGGTCATCGTATTTTGCGGGCGACTTATATTGGCAGGAGACGCTCGCAACCATCAGGTAAAAGCCTTTCTCCTCTATCCTCGTATAGACCAGGCCCAGATTCCTCAAGTATTCGGTCCGGCCCACTTCGAACCAGACAAGATAATTGGCGTAATAGACAACGCCCATGTTGTCCGTCTCCTGGTACCTGACCCTGATGTCGGTCTCGAATGGTTTCATGCTCATTTTTATATAAGGAACTCCAGCTTGTGAATATTAAACCCGCCGATCTCGAGCTTTTCGGTCTCTTTAAAACCTTTTTTGAGGCAAAGCTTCATTGCTTCGGACATCCTGTCCGTGCAACGAAAATATATGCGTTTATAGCCTCTCTCCCTGCAAAAATCTACCGCCCTATTCAAAAGTGCCGTGCCGTAACCGTGCCCCCGGTGAGAGGCGTCTACGAAAAGCCTTCGGATGAGGGCTTCCCCCTTCGCATCTTCCTTTACCCCCACGGTGCCTACGATCCTGCTGGATTCTTCTATAACAAGAAAAGTGTTGCGGCTCCCGCCATACGTCTCCCCGATTTTTAAAAGATCACTGTCCGAATAGGCGGATTTATCGAACGGATATTCTTTCTCCAGTATCGCCAATATCAAGGCTTTTACGCCTTCCTGGTCTTCGTTCCTGAACGGACGTAAAGAATGGCTCATAGTATCTCCTCTTTTAAAACTGCCCGTATGACCGCATCCGGGACGCCTTCAACTATTTTCACTTTTTCGACCCGGACCGGAAGCACAAAGCGGTTCTTGCCATGAATAAATTTTTTATCATGCAGGTGCGCATTATAGACTGCCTGCAGCCTCACGCCCTTGGCCTTTGTCGGAAGGCCGAGCGCCGCGATAAGAGAGATTATACGTCCTGCATCTTTTTGGCTTATAAGCCCGAGCCGCCGCGCTATCCCGCAGGACCCGGACATGCCGATCGCAACGGCCTCACCGTGATTGTAACGATTGGAATATTTTGCTGCGGCTTCTATTGCATGGCCTATCGTGTGGCCGAAATTCAGTATGGCACGCTTTCCGGTCCTGTCAAATTCGTCCTGCTCGACAACTTTCGCTTTTATGCGGGCGGAAGCTGAAACGATATATTCAAGCGAGGCATTGTCGCACCGCAAGATCTTTTTATGGTTCCGTTCCAAAAATGCGAACAGGGTCCTATCTTTTATGACGCCGTATTTTATTATCTCGGCGAGCCCGCTACTTATTTGTCTATGCGGAAGCGAAGAGATCAGGCCTGTATCGGATATTACTAGTCTGGGCTGGTAAAAAGAACCTACCAGATTCTTGGCTATAGGCAGGTCTATCGCCACCTTTCCGCCAATAGCCGAATCGACCTGAGCCAATAATGTCGTAGGTATCTGCACATACGGGATACCTCTCTTATAGACCGATGCCACAAAGCCGCCTACATCGCCCACAACGCCGCCGCCGAAATTGATAATGAATATATTTTTACGCTTGTCGTAGGAGCTTATCCGCCTGATCAGGGAAGTTGCGACGCCCTCCGACTTCGCCTTCTCGGAATCCGGCACCATCTCGAACCTGACCGGAATGCCGCTTTTTTCAAGCGTCTTTCTTAAAACGTTCCCGTATAATTTTAAAAGGCTGGCGTTGGTTATGCAAACGGCATAATTCCCAACATCCAGCCTTTTTATTATCGCGCCGCTCTTCTTCAGCAGGCCGCGGCCGATCAATATATCGTATGACCTATCCTTCAGGTGGACCTTTATAGTTCTCATGCGCCTTCAGTTATTTTTTGGCTTCCGGCTTAGCGCCTGCTCCCTTTGCCGACGCCGCTGCCTTGGCCTGAGGCGCTGCCTTGGACTGCGGAGCAGGTGTTGCGGCTGCCGCGCCCGGAGCTCCCGCCGCTGTTTCCTCGCCTTCGGCTGCTGCTGCCTTTTCTTTCTTTATCTTGAATTTAACTATCTTTACTTTCGACAATCCATAGACCGACTCGCCATCTTTCCACTTTTCCTTGTCTTTTAGGATTTTGAGCCGCTCATACCGTTTCAAAACAGATCTGTGTTTTGTATCCTTATCCGATGAGCGTAAACTTGGATGCTGTGACATTTAGTTACCCCTTTCTTTTTATCTCGTTTTAACAAAAGCGTCTATATATATATGCTTTACTTTTAACAGATCTTTTTGCGCAATTTGCGCGTTCGGATAGGAACCGACGCAAAGCCTGAAAAGCTTGCCGCTCGGGACCATGAATGCGTCGAACCCCGCGCCTTTCATCTTATTCACTGCCAGAGTCGCGTACTCCTGCCGCGAAAACGATGCAGCAAATATCGTGTACGGCTTGCCGGGCATTGCTTTCGGCGCTGTAATAACCGGCGATCCTGCCGCGGTCTTTTGCGCCTGCTGCGGCATAAGCTGACGCGCAGGCGTAATATTAGCCGCCGGGTTGACCGTAACCGGTATTTGGGGCGGCTTTACTAACGATATCCTCGTCTCCGACGAGGCAGTATCGGCAGCCCGCTTACCGGCCTCCACGCCGAGGGCGTATATGACCACCATGACCATAATGAGCCCTATGGCTATGAAAACCACCCTCTCCAGCGTCAATGTTATCGCTATCCTATTCTCGAAATCGGCTTTAGGAAATAGGTCCGACAGCCGGGGAAAGGCCTTCTTCGGCTTCTCAAACTCAAAAAGTTCTTTTTGATATTTTTCTTCGTCCATAAATCTTATAGAAGTGTTATTATAACATGAGATAATCTTAAATGCAACTTCAGGTTTTTGATTCTACAACGGTCTTTATATTTAACCGGAACCTTTTGCTCGAGACCTGGATGGACGGAGCCTTATAATTACCCTCGAGATGTACGGATAAACTTTTCCATCCGTTATTTTCATCGGCGAGGATGACCTTCGTCAGGCCTGCCGGGATCTTGCTGACAACGCTATCGGCAAAATATATGGTTATATCGGACTTCACCGTATTATTATCATATATGTCCCCGGTAAACGACAGTTTCAGCTCCTCGTTCGCGGCATTAAATTTTCTTACTTTCACGCCGCCGTCAAAAAAAGCGATCTCGCCGGATATCTCTTTGTATAGCCAGCGGCTATTGAACGGCATAGCAACCATCTGCATAAGATCGTCATAGTCCTCGGCAGGCTTTTCTGTGTCCTTCTTGATAAAATGCACCCTCTTAAGAGCGAAGCCTAAGCTCAATCCATTGTTCCATCCCGGTTTAAATACTGCCGATTCAGAAAAAAATCCCATGCCCGTCGCGCGATCGAGCACGGTCAGGCTACGGCATTTCAGTTCTCCGGTATAGAAAGGAAAAGATTTTTTATACGATATCTCCAAGTTGCGGCTTTTTGCGAAAAGGTATACGGCAATACGGTCCAGGGACGAATAAACTACGGCCGCCCCCAGCGCCAGCAAAATAAGATATCTCAAAATTTTATTTCTGCGCATCCTGCCTCCCCCAGCACAACCCGTCAAAATCGCAGGTCCTGCATTTATCATCATCACGCTCCGGCAGCTGCTCGAACCTGAGCTCCATTATGTTCCGCCACGCATCTTTTATGACATCTTCCAGGCTCCAGACCATCTCTTCGGTTATGTCGACGCTTTTGACCGCATGCTGGCCTTTTTTGTATCCCTGCTTGCGCAGGTCTGCGGATACCGGCTCTATAAATACGAGCGCGCCGCTGTGAACCCGTCTTCCCTTCGACTCTTTCTTGTCTTTTTCAAAAAGAAGCTTGTAGCATACCAGCTGACGCAGATACCCGTCGCAATCGCCGCTCGCAAGATCCTTGACCTCGTCTATGGTCTTTAGGTGGTGATCCGGCTTGCCGGTTTTGTAATCAACTATTCTCACCAGCCCCTTGTCTTCATCTGCCCATTCGACCTTATCGTATTTTCCGGTAAATATTATGTTATCCCCGACGGTTATTACCAATTTTCTTTCCAGGCTTACAGGCATGATCGGGTCCTTCGAAGCGCCGGCGAACCAGTCTTTTATCGTCTCCGCCTTGTTCAAGAGCTCGCGCTCCATGGTCCGATCCACGCCCTGGAATTTCAATTCACGATCAAAGGAATCTTTAAAGAACCGGAATGACGGGAATTTCTTTTTGTTCATATATTCGGTATATGTATCCTCGAGCGCTTTATGGACGCAATTCCCGAAGACAAGGCTCTTCTTCTTTGCCGCCGGAAGTTTAAGCACATCGTTATACAGGAACCGCCGCCTGCAGCTTATATAGGTATTAAGCCTGGTGGGATTTAAAGACATGTTCGAGATCATGTCCTTGAGCACCGCCTCCGTGCCGATAAAAGGATCTTCGGCGTCTGTCATCTCGAGGGATTTCGAAGCCACCTCTTCTTCGACAAGCTCCGGACTGTCTTTTTCTATATCAAGCTCATTCAGGTACAGGCTCGAGACCGTATCTTCAGTCGGGCTTGCCGTAAATATCAGGCTGGATCTCGCCCTCGTCATCGCAACGTAGAATAACCGGGTTTCATCCTGGATCGCGAGCTGCCTCATCGTCTCTTTCTCTTTGATGCGTTCTTTTGTCTTGAACAGGTCGGAGGGTAATTGTATCTTTTCCGGGATGCGTCTCGCCGGCCAATTTTTGTTATGCAGGCAGAACGGTATTATGACAGTGTGGAATTCAAGCCCCTTCGAACCGTGCGCAGTATATACCCTCACGCCGGCCTGAGTAAGTGTTACGAGGCTCCCCTGGACCGGAAGATCATGATCTTTCCGGACTTTGAGCTCCTCCATAAACTCGTCCAATCTTATGGCCGGCCGCGCCAGGTCACTGGCCTTTATCATATTGACAAAGCTTGTCAGCCCTCTTATCTGGCGTATCCTCAGAACGGCATTTGCGCGGTACTCTCTCAGGATATATTTGAACAGCCCCGCGTTCTTGATATAATCCATAAGCATCGAATGGACGGGCCTGGCGTTAGCGTCATCCAGTAAATGGGATATGACTTCAGCTGCCTGCCGCATCCTGTCCGGCTTTTCGAGTTTTATGTCGGTCTTCCGGGAGCCGAAATAATTTAAAAATTCTCCGAGGATAGTCATATCCTTGTCCGCAGCGGTCTTTTTTTTATTATTCACAAAACTTATGAACCTCAGGACATCCGCCTGCGGTATCTGAAAATAGTCCGCCGTCAGGACTTTATAGAGGCTCAGGTCTTTCTGTTCGTGCTCTTTAGGGTCTATGTGGGCAAGTTCCAGCACGTCCATGAGCTGTTTGACGCGCCGCTCACCGCTTATATCTTCCTTGCCGTCCGTAGCATACGGAATGCCCGCCTGCAGGAAAGCGTCTATCACCTTCAGGATGTCGCTCCTCTTCCTGACGAGCACTGCGATGTTACTATAAGGATCGGCCCTGTCTTCCGCGCTCAAGGACTTATCTTTCTCTATTTTTTCTTTCAGGTCCCTGACCTTATCTATGATGCATATGAGCTCTTCCGTTTCAGTGGTGAATTCTTTAAAAACGATCTCTTTGTCATTATAATCCTTCACGGCCTCAAGCGTCTTCTGGCCGGCCCGTTCCTTAATAGGGATAAGGCTTATCAACCTGGCGGCAACTCCTATCAATTCTTTGGATGAGCGGTAATTGTCTTTCAGGGATATGGTCTTCATGCCGGGGAAACGCTGTGTGAACATTTTGAAATTCCCGACGCTCGCGCCCTGGAAACGGTATATAGACTGGTCGTCATCGCCCACGCAGCAGAGGTTGGGTTTTTTAGAGTCGAGGAGCGTGAAGAGAAGCGCCATCTGCGAACCGTTCGTATCCTGGAATTCGTCCACCATGACGTAACTGTATTGTTTAGCGTATTCGTCCTTGAGGCCCGGTTCTTTTTTAAGCGCCTCTGTAGCGAAGATTATCATGTCATCGAAATCGTATCTCCCGCGCTCATCAAATATGCCTTCGGTCTTACCGCTCTTCAGGTCTTCATATCTTTTATACACTATCGAGAGGGCGCGCAGGCGCTTGATATACTTATCGTCGAGATCATGGTACTGGCTTGTAGCGCTGTGCAAATATTTTTCGAAGTCGGCAGGCGCTATGCCGTCCTTTTTCATTTCGCTTATCTTGGTTATCGCCTCTTTGACGTAGGTATACGGCGCTCTGAACGGCCGTATCTCGTCCAACCCCGGCGTATTGTCTAGGATGAATTCAAAGGCGCGCATCTTTTCCACGTCCGTCATCTGGATCTTGTCGCCGACATAGTTGGCTGCCTCGATCGAGTCCTGTATTATGGAATTGGCAAAACTATGAAAAGTCCCGACTTCCACGTCGTAGCCGGAAGGCCCGAGTATCCTGGCAAGCCTCTCTTTCATGGCCTTGGCCGCGGAATTGGTATAGGTCAATATGAGGATGTTGCCTGCCCTGACATCGGCGTGTTTGAGTATTGAGGCAGCGCGTATTGATAAGAGCTGTGTCTTACCGGTGCCGGGCCCTGCGAGGACCAGGAGCGGCCCGTCTATCATATCGACGGCGAGCTTTTGCTGCGCGTTCAACTCTTTATAGAAGCCGGAATGATCTTTCATGGTTTAATAGATTTTTCAGGTGGTCTTATTTAAGCAGCTTATCGATACGCGAAATGAGCCTCGTATCGCGGGTGTAGCTATAGCCTGTGGTGGAAGTGGACCTGTTGGCTATCAATATCCTTGCCTTGACCAGATCTTCAAGGGCGGTCTTTACCTTTGCCCTGTCCTCGCCTATCCATGTCGCAACACCCCTGGGCGTGTCCAGAGAGGACTGGTTCTCATGGAAAAATTTAACTATCTTCCTGTGGATCTCCGATTGAAATATTTTATTGATGTCCATACAGTTCTCTCTCCATCATAAGGTGAATGTCCTTGCGCGCCATGATCTTTAGAAAGACATCTACTACTTTCGGATCAAATTGGGTGCCTGCGTTATTTTTTATCTCTTCCATAGCTTCCTCTATACTTTTTATGGTCCTGTAAGGCCTCTTTGTCACCATCGCCTCGAACGCGCTGACAACCGCCATTATTCTTGCGCCGAGCGGTATCTGGTCTTTTTTCAGGCCTCGCGGATAACCGGAACCGTCGTATTTCTCATGATGATAAAGCACTATGGGCGTCGCAGATTTCAGCGCCTTCATGTGTTTTATTATCTCAACTCCGACAGCCGGATGTTCTTTGACGATCGCGTATTCTTTTCCCGTAAGTTTCGTAGGCTTCGTCAAAACCTCGTCCGGGACTATTATCTCACCAGCGTCGTGCAGGATGGCGGCATACTCCAGGCTTTTAAGGTCGTTAGTTGTCAGGCGCATCTCCTGGCCGATCGCAAGCGCTATTTTCAAAAATGACGCGCGCGGCACGTAAGTGCCCGGGGCCCGGGTATCGAGGACCTTCGCCAGGCTCTTTATGCTTCCCATAGTGAGCTTTTCCTGCTCCTTATAAAGCTGCGCGTTCTTTATCGCGATGACCGCCTGCTCCGCCAGGGTAGACATTATTTCCTGATCAAAAGCGGTGAACGGTTTTTTGTCTATCTTGTCATACATGGTAATTACGCCGATGACGTCCTCGTCTATCAGCGGGATGGCAAGAAAGTCATCGCCGCGTATGGGCCTGCCCTGCTTAAAGGCCTTGCCCGGCGCCCATTTACCGATCTTTACCTTCTTGAGCCGGACCTTCTTTTCCCTCAGGTCGACGGTCGCTTTAGGAAGAAGTAGTTTGCGCTTGGCGTCGACCAGTTTTATCGAACACCGGTTCGCCCTGAGTATCTGAAGCGATAATCTAGCTATGCGCGGCAGCAGTTCGGCGAGATCCAGCGTCGAGCTTATAAGCCTGTGGACCGTATGGACGGTGGAAAGCGCTATAGCGCGCGGGCGGATAGTTTCGTACAGCTTGGACAGCTCCAACTCCTTTTGTGTCTCGCGCACTATGGCATCGGTGAACGCGGCGAATATGTCCAGCACTTCGGCCGATACGTCTTTCTTAGAATAACACGCCCCTATATAACCATAAAGCTTGTCGCCTTGTACGATCGGATAGACAAAGCCATGAAGGTTCGCTATGCAGTCAAAGCGAACAAGTTTCTTCTCTTTGGCGGCCTTTTTTACCACATCGAAGATGGAAGCTGAACATGTATTTTTTGCGGGAAGAGGGCCTTTTTTGAAATGGGGACAATTATTCGAGATGAGCTTTTGCAGGTCGGACATTTTCGGGTTTGGTTTCTCCAGAAGCCACCATGCGGCAGGCTTCATATAACACCCGAAACACTCTTCTTCTTTCTTTAAGCTGGTGCTCTTCCTGAGCTTATCGAATAGTTCCTGTTGGTATTCTTTATTCTTTGATTCTTCCATTAAACTATGATTATAAAGCTGTTTTATGGCGGTGTCAATAAGGTTGTTTAAAATTTGTTGACTATCTTGCCCGTTCCTACGCCGTCAATGGTGGCAGTCGAATTTTTTCCTATGGCCACTCCGCCGTCTTTTATAGGCATGCTCTCACATCCTGAAATAGCTATGATCAGTAAAGTTATTCCGATAAGCCTTTTCATTTTATACTCTTTCGTAGGGTTCAAAAAACTTCTTATATTCATCGAGGGCGTAGCGGTCGGTCATACCTGCGATATAATCGCATATGACGAGGTACCTGTCGTCTTTCTTCAGCCTCTCCTGCGTCGTGGGAGGCAGCTGCTCAGAATTGTCCAGATAATTCTTAAATAAGCTCTCTATGAAGCGCCGCGCCTTATTGGACATCCTGACGACCCTGTAGTGCTGATAGAGCTTTGCCATAAGGAATTCCCGCATGGGCATTCTCAGGGAACGCATATTTTTAGAACTGGTCACTATGCGCTCCGGGATCTTTGCGACATCCTGCGCTTTTTGTATCTTGAACCGGCGTATATTTGTCTCTGTCTGGCCCAGGACGTCCGTTACCTGCTCATTTATAATGGACTTGATCACCTGGAACTTCCTCACCTCGTCTTTTATACGGGGATAACGCTTCCTTATCACGGCATCGTGGTCGCGCCAAAGCTTGACTTTTTTCAGGTCTTCTTCTTTGATCAGGCCGCTGGTTATGCCGTCATCGAGGTCATGATTATCGTATGCTATTTCATCGGCTATGTCTACCACCTGTATTTCAAGTATGGGCGAGCCCTTCATCTCGAAAGGTATGACAGGCCGGGGACGATCAAATGGCGTCGAGTGTTTTATTATCCCCTCTCTCGTTTCATAGGTGAGATTAAGGCCCGGGAAATCAGGATATCGCTCTTCGAGGTAATCTACGACACGCAGGCCTTGCGCATTGTGATCGAAACCGCCATGATCGCGCATTATCTCGCGAAGCGCGTCTTCTCCGGAATGGCCGAACGGCGTATGTCCGAGGTCGTGAGCCAGGCTTATCGCTTCAACAAGGTCCTCATTAAGGCGCAGGGCGCGCGCGATAGACCGCGCTATCTGGCTGACTTCGAGCGTATGAGTAAGACGGGTCCGATAATAGTCGCCTTCATGATTGACAAAGACCTGGGTCTTATACTCAAGCCTCCTGAAGGCGGTGGAATAGATGATCCTGTCCTTATCGCGCTGGTAGCAGGACCTGTAAGGGTGCTCTTCTTCTTTATAGACCCTGCCCCTGGTCATCTTGCTCTTCTGAGCATATGGCGCAAGGAGTTCTTCGGTTTTTTTGAGATCTTGTCTTTTTAGCATTATATCTTTAGAAGTTTGAGCATGGCCTCAAGCGATTCCGAGACGACTTTTGTATTAGCCGTCATGGGCATGAAGTTGGTATCCCCTATCCATCGCGGCACGATATGCATATGGATATGGCCGGCAAATCCGGCGCCGCTTACCTTGCCGATGTTCATCCCGATATTAAATCCGTGAGGTTTTAATTTTTTACCAAGCAGGACCTTTACTTTATTCACCAGTTTCATCACGTCCAGAAGCTCCGCATCCGTTAACAGCTCCGGACTTTTCACGTGCCTGTAGGGGGCGACCATAACATGGCCGTTATTATAAGGATAGAGATTCAGCATGGCAAAGGAATATTTTGAGCGCTCGATGATGTAACGCTTCTTGCCTTTCGATCTCCTGTTGCCGCAGAAGATGCACTCTTTATGTTTTCTCAGATATAAATATTTGCTGCGCCATGGAGCCCATAACTTATCCACTATAGCCTCCTTATTCGACCTATGCATTATCCTCATTTTTTATCTTAACTTTTGCGTCTTCGAAAAAGGGTTCCGCGAACGAGCTTGCCCACGTTCTCTCCTCGAACGACCGTTCCTTCACCATCTTCAGGAAATTTTTGAACTCTTCGTGATAACTGCCGTAAATATGAAAGCTGTCGCTTATATCGACGTATCTACCTACTTTGACGGGGTTGCCCAGCCCCCTGGAGATCTCTTCGGCTATTGTCCTCTGCAGGTCTGTCAGGGCGAATATATTCATGAAGCTTGCCTTGTAGGCATCGCGCGAACGCCAGTGCGTGTTCATATTAAGATAGTAAAGCGATCCGTCTTTCACGAGGCGGCACCATATGCGCTGAAGGCACGGAGGATCATCGGTCACAGGATCGGACCCGGGATTCCATGTTATTGCCTGCGCCCTCCTCGAATACGGCGTCGACTTCAGCTTTTCGATAATATAACGTATCTGGTCTATCGCCTTCCCTTCTATTTGAAAATTGGCGAGCCTCTGGTGATAGGTGTATGTCCACTTGCCTTCTTCCGGTTTTATCCAATGGTCGTGTATTCCAAAAACGACCTCCTGCCTGTAAACTTCAAGATCTTCAAGCCCGCCCGGGAAAGCCCTGTGTATGCGCGGCTCTTTCATTGGATCATTGACTACCATCACCATCGTGCAATCCTTACTCGGCGGATCGCCCGGCTTATCATACTCCGTCTTTATGCTAAGGCCGTCTTCCCATGTCGCTATGACCGCTTTTTCCCACGCCTCCGGCAGGGTCTGGCCTTCCACCTTTATGACAGGTATCTCCTTCATATTTTTATTATCTTTCCTTCTATTTTTTTATCGTCTATTTCGAGTATCCCGTAAGAATTGTATTCAGCAAATATTTTGTCCGTCGGGCTCCCCGGGTTAAAGAACAATATACCATCTTTGACAATATTTATGGGCGCATGCGTGTGCCCGAAAACGATAGCGTCCACCCCGGTGAATTCCCCGCGAACCGTTTCGATTATGTCGCGCGGCACGCCGTGGCCATGTATCAGGCCTATCTTGAACTTCCCGACCTGTATGATCTCTTTCTGATTCAGGCTGTTATGCATGTTGCTCGAATCCATATTGCCGTAAACCGCCTTCGTCTCTTTCAGCGTCTTCAGCTTGTCGAGCACTTCTTTCTCGACAAAATCGCCGGCGTGAATGATCAGGTCGACATTCGGTATCTCATCGTATATCGCCTGTGGCAGGTCGTGCGTGATCCGAGGCATGTGCGTATCGGACAGTACGAGTATCCTCATAATATTGCCGCCCTCTTCTTTCCGTACGCCTTAAGCAGCCTGTTAAGCGCCTGGCCTTCCCATATTGATATCTTCAGTTCCTTTGCCAGGAGCCTGGCGTTCTCATCCATCCCTTTTAAAGGCATTATGATCTTATTCGACAGTTTATGGCCCATATTTTTTACGTTCCTGACGTAATTAACAATATCGTTTTCCGTTACAGCGGCCTCATATGCCTGGGCGATCCAGAAATTCCCCCTGAAAGACGCCGCGATGTACGTCTTGGAATTTTCGGATTCCATTATCTCCACTTTTGTAAAATGCGGAAGCTTTATGTTGCGCGATTCGACAAAGAAAAGTTCATTGGAGAATAGATTGAATAGCTCCGCTATCCTGGCAGTGATCGGCATCGAGAGCTCTTCGATAAAAGCGGACAGGTACGCGTCCACTTCCCCGGCGAACACAGAACGCTTGTCTATCATGCCGTCGATGAGAAAAGCTTTTTTTCTCTGGTATACATATTTTAACCAGAATTCGAGCATGGAATCGTCTATATTGTAAAATACGCCGTTCTTTGAAATAAGGCCCAGCTCGACAAGGCGGAGCATACCCTTCGCGGCATCCGCCTGTTTGACTTTAAGGCTGCGCGCGATCTCCGTCGTTTTGTTATGGCCATTCGCTATGGCGCACAATACGCCCAGGAGGATATCTTTATTCTTCGTATCCAGTAGTTCCAGCAGGTAATTCAAAAGATACTGATGAAGAGAGCCGCCCGAATCGTAAACCAGGTCCAGTATGGCCCCAGTCACATCTTCCTTCTCTATATAGCTCTTCATCCGGCCCAGCGCCATCTCTTTGGTGCGGCCGGCTATCTTATCCAGATAGAACGGGTTGCCATCGGTAAAGGCTATGAGGAATCTCTTGATCGTCATATCGATGTCAAAGCCGGATAATTTAGAATCTATGAATCTCGCCGCCGTCTCCAGGTCGAAATTCGATACGTTCACTACTTCGAAATTGCCGAATAAAAGCGACAGCTTTTCGGAAATTATCTTCTTTATCGCCTCATTCCTGGAGCTCGATACGATGTACATCGTATCTTTCTGCACCATGATGATCTTGCCGAAACCCAGGAACGGATTTCTTATGCCCAGGCTCTCGAGATTGTCGAATTCATCCAGCATGACAATGCACGATAGCCCTGTCTCGTCTTTCAGCGATGAGGTCAATGCCAGCAGATTAAGATAGGCCTCGTCCAGGTCGCCGCGCTCTACGAGGCTATTGACCGTCTTTATGGCAGCAAGGGTCTTTGGAAGTTTCCCCCTGGCCTTCTCCATGAGCGCTTCCATTTCTATGCCCGGGGCCTCACCCATTTTGATCAGTGAATTATAAAGCATGGTAGCTACAAACTTGTTTGCGAAAGACCTGAATGGCTCTTTGACGACCTCGACGTATACCGGAACGAACCCTTCCTCTTTTATCGTATATAAGAACTGGAGTATGATAGAGGATTTCCCGGAAAGGCTCTGCCCGGTAAGAGCCACGTTCTGCCTGTAGCCATCTTTTAAGGCGGCCGCCCTTTTAGTCAACAGCTCCAGGACGTCTTCCCGTCCGAAGAATTTCTCGCCTATTGCCGGTTCGCTGAACATATCAGGTTAGTATCCTTTACTGTTTCATATAATAAACAGGGTTCTGAGGCACTCCGTTTTTGCGTATCTCGAAATGCAGGCTCGGTGCCGTTGCGCGGCCCGATCGGCCGACCCTTGCTATGACCATATTCTGTTCCACCGCTTCACCCACACGCACCAATATCGCGGAATTATACGAATAGACCGTCTGAAAATTATTGCCGTGGTCCAGTATTATGGTTTGGCCGAATCCTTTTAACTGCGTATCGCAAAATACGACCTTGCCGGCCTTCGCCGCCCGTACGCCCGAGCCTTCGATTGCTTTTATATCTATACCTTTATTCTTGACCTTTCGTGTGATAGTGCCGAAATAAGAAGTTATCGGCCCCCTCACAGGCCATGCAAATAATCCCGGCTTAGCAGGATGCCAGAAGACCCTCCCTGTCGAGCGCGTAGTGATCTCGGCGGTGGGAGCTGTCGTCGTATACGTTGCCGGCGCCGTCGCGCAGCCAGCCAAAGTCAACATCACGATCATCATTAAAGCTGGAGCGAGCGAGGGGAATCGAACCCCCGTAGCCAGCTTGGGAAGCTGGTATTCTACCATTGAACTACGCTCGCGTCTTCTCATATTTTCCTATCTAAAACCGCGTTATCTCCCTGAAATGGCGGTATCGCGCGTTTATATCGTCGAGCGATATCTCCAGCAATTTATTTACGCTGAAATCCTCGACCGCGAACGACGCGAGGATGCTGCCGTATATTATGCCCTTGCGTATACTTGCTTCGTCGATCTTTGGGCATTTGCTCAAATACCCCATCAGCCCTCCGGCGAACGTGTCGCCAGCGCCTGTCGGGTCATATATCGTTTCCAGCAAATACGCCGGCGCGATGAAGTGCGACTTCTTCGAGAAATATATTACGCCGTGCTCGCCCTTCTTTATTATTACCGCCCTTGGCCCGACCGAAACTATGAACTTGGCCGCGTTCACAAGATTCGATTCGCCGCTGAACTGGCGCGCCTCCGAGTCATTTAAAAGCAGTATGTCCACTTTGTCCAGAAGCTTCTCGAATGCTTTCTTCTTGTGCTCAAGCCAGTAGTTCATTGAATCGCACGCGACAAGCCTCGGGCGATCCACCTGCTTCAGGACATTATACTGTAATTCCGGGTCGATGTTGGCTAAAAATACGTTTTTGGATTTTCGCAGGTCGCGAGGGACTTCGGGTTTGAAATCTTTAAATACATTAAGATGGGTGTAGACAGTATGGGCAGTATTGAGATCATAGTCGTACCAGCCTTTCCATCTGAAGGTCTTTCCCCGGGCGACGTGCAAGCCTTCGACCCCGACAGACCTGGACTTGAATAAAGAAATATATTTCTTCGGGAAATCCTCGCCCACGGTCGCGACGATGTTCACCTTGTTAAAGAACGACGCGGCCATAGAAAAGTAGGTGGCTGAACCGCCGAGCGCCTCTTTGCGCTCGCCGAACGGCGTCTTGACCGAATCTATAGCGACCGAACCGACTACTAATATGCTCATCTATATCCTCTCTTACTCCACAGTATATGATACATCGATAAAATCGGATCTTGGCTGTTCTTTTTTAACCGATGGCTGCCCCAGCCTGACCGCGTAAAAACGCATGCCGTATGTGAAAAATAACCCTGCCGCTATTAAACCTGCTGCGGCCCATTGCCCCGTGAACAATAATCCGATAATAGCGATCGGCGCGACAAACCTGAATATAAATAGAAGAAAGATGGCGACCCATCCCAGGTAGCCCATTATCACTACAAAAGAATATATCCACACTACAGTTCCGCAGATCGTCGAAAGCAATAATAGCACACCCGCTAAATTTAATCTGAACATCACTCTCCTAATATCTTTATCAAGACGCGCTTTTTGCGCTGGCCGTCGAATTCTCCGTAGAATATCTGCTCCCACGGCCCGAAGTCGAGTTTCCCTCCGGTGATCGCAACGACAACTTCCCTGCCCATTATCGTCCTCTTCAGGTGCGCGTCGCCGTTGTCTTCGCCGGTGAGATTATGTTTGTACTTATTCTTGCCGTATGGCGCTAATCTTTCGACCCATTCGAGAAAATCTTCGTGCAGCCCGCCTTCGTTATCGTTTATGAATACGCTTGCCGTTATATGCATCGCATTGACGAGGCACAGGCCATCCTTAATTCCGCTTTTTCCAATAGCTCCTTCAACCTCAGAAGTGATATTCACTATCTCCTGACGCTTCCGCGTATTCATCCAGAGATATTGTGTATATGGTTTCATTTCGTTATTATTTACCAATTCCCTTGGCCTGATCTTCAGCGATCTTGGAATACTTTTCCGGATTTCCATTAAACACCGCCGGGCACATTGGGCAGCAGAGATTATATATCTTTCCCTTGTACGTAACCGTAATGGGATTATTCATATCGACCTTATTGCCCATAACCGGACAGATCGTATTATTCACTTTCACGGGCGCACCGATACCTACGAATTCTTTAGCCTTTGTCTCGCTCTGGCACATCCCTATCCCCGCAAACGCCGTCGCCAATGCCAGGCAGATAAGGCCTGTAATCGCAATAATCATAACATTTTTCTTACTCATGCTTTCTCCTTTTTTTAGCAAAACTGAATGTCTTTCATTTCCCTGATAGACTTAACAGGATCGCGAGATCCTCGCTCGCCTTTAATGAATGCGGCGCGTTCTTTGGCATAAATATGAATACGCCCGGTTTCATCTTGATCGATTTACCTTTCAAGACAAAGATGCCTTTACCTTTGAGTACCGTAACCGCCGCCTCACGCGTCGATGTGTGTTCAGAAATGTCCGTACCTTTCTTAAGGCACATCAGCGTATGGTTCGAGACATCCCCGCTCGCAAGGACAGTACTGAATATCCCTTCTTTCGGGAATTCCATCAACTCATCAAGGCTCTTTACTACGGATTTTTTTATCATAAATTTTTCGGGTCCTGCTGTTCCCTTTTATAGCTGGATGGGTCCTGTCCTCGGTCGCCTTTCGGCGCTTTTTCGGCCGAAGCGGGTTTACAATATCGTGATAAAGCTAGGCGCGTATCTATGTGCTGCCAGGATTGCCTCTTCGTCCAGCGCCTC
>PLNN01000044.1:267-3869 GCA_003142795.1 Candidatus Omnitrophota bacterium | reverse complement strand
GACATTCAAATTTTCATAAAACCACAAGAAAAAAGTATCCTTGTGGAATGGCGGGGACTTTGGTTGGCGAAAGAACCGCCGATCGAAATTCAATTGCCCGGTTTCAGGAACGTAAAAATTCCGCCCGGAACGAATTCTATCGAATTGTCCCGCCAAGAACCTAACCCGGGGCGTGATCCCGCCCACCGTCTTACTCCGGGCGGGAAACTTGAGGCGGATAAGTGATAGAAACCCTTAAAGCCAGATTTAAAGATTTTATCANNCTGTCATCCAGCCGGATCTTGATAAATTCAGGGAATTCGGAGAAGTGAATTTGCGCATCGTCCTTCAGGAGAAATTTGATAATGTATCGGGATCTCTGCCTGTTTATAAAAGGCTTAAAGGCTTTACTATCACGCTTGAAGATCTGCCGCATGCCCTGTCCGGTAAGTTAAAAAGATCCGTGGTCAGGCAAATATATGAACCCAGGGTGGCCGCAGGAATAGAAGGCGCTCTTCCGGTATCNNATAGATTCATTAGGCAGGATAGAGCTTGTTTCACGCCTTGAATTAGCTTTTAGCGCCTATATAAAATTTGAGGTGACCGGGAGAGTCTTTAGCGTAAAGGATCTTATCCTGGTGACCACGGATGCGCTGAAAGGAGCTAAAGGCATTCCTCCGGAGGATCAAGGGGTCTCTTTAGGGCCAGATTATTGGAAAGAACAGTTGCATATTCTGCCGGAAAAAGACTATCTGGAAATATTCAAATCGAGCACCGGTTTCTTCGGCTGGCTGTGTCGATATATTCTAATAACCTTAGATTGCTTGATCTTCAAATTGTTTTTCAGTATTAAGGCCGAAGGGCTGGAGAACGTGCCTGAAGAAGGGGCTTATATCCTGTATGCCAACCACACGAGCTTTCTTGATGGGCCGGCTATAGGCGCAAGTATGCCGTATAAATCAGTGTCTCATCTTTTTTACTTTGTCTTTGAGCCTTATTCTTTCAGGCCGTTCGCGGAATCCCGCGCGTTAAGGTATCTCGTAAAGAAGTTAAGATTTATCCCATTTGATTTTTCAAGATATTTGCCGGAGGCGCTGCGCACTTGTTGTCTTGTATTACAACACGGCAAAGGCTTGTGCATCTTCCCGGAAGGCGCGCGCAGCAGTACCGGTGAAGTCGGAGAATTTAAAAGAGGGCTAGGTATCCTGGCTAAGGAGACTGGGGCGAAGCTCGTGCCTGTTGCTATAAAAGGGGCTCATGAGACATGGCCCAGTACGGAAAAGTATCCCAAGCGCCACCCGATCAAAGTGAGATTCGGTAAGCCGCTCCTCCCGGAAGATCTGGAAAAGGAGGGATCGGCCATGGGAGCGCAAAATTGTTACGATGCGATATGCGCGGCTGCCAGAAAAGCGCTGATAGAATTAAAGGATAAATAATGAATATCCTCATGATGACGAATACCTATTTTCCGATAGTGGGGGGGATAGAGCAGTCGATCTATTCTTTTAGCGAAGAATTTAAGCGTCTGGGGCATGATGTTTTGATAGTTACTCCGGCCTTTGAGGGAATGCCGGCAGAAGAACCGGGCGTTATCCGTATTCCGGCCATTCAAAAAGTTAACGGGACTATCTTTTCCATTAACTTTCCGACCTCCGAACTATTAACCCGGTACATGAAAGATTTCTCGCCGGATATAGTGCACAGCCATAGTCCGTTCTTCATGGGAGATTTTGCGTTACGCCTCAGCCGGCAGCATGCCATACCGCTGGTATTTACTTACCATACGATGTTTGAGCAGTACGTGTATTTTTTGCCGATCCAAAACGAGGGAACGAAGCGATTTATGGTCAAGTATGCCGCCGGATATGCTAATTTGACGGACCAGGTGATAGCCCCATCGAAAAGCGTACGGGATATCCTGCTTAAAAGAGGCGTCAAAACTCCTATGGAAGTTGTCCCGACAGGGGTAGACCTGGATCGTTTTGCGAAAGGCGACAGAATTGCTTTTCGCCGGCGGCATCAGATCCCGCCCGATGCTTTAGTGATCGGACATGCGGGACGGCTGGCGCCGGAGAAAAATCTGGATTTCCTGATAAATTGTATGGTCGAAGCGTTAAAAAAAGATCCAAAGGTGCATGCTCTGATCGTGGGCCTTGGCCCATCGGAAAAAATTATCAAGGAAACCTTTAAGCAAGCTGGTCTTGAAAAAAGAGCGCACTTAACAGGGCCCTTGCATTACCAGGATCTGGTTGATGCTTATTTTGCCATGGATGTTTTCGCATTTGCCTCATTAAGCGAAACTCAAGGGATAGTCCTCATCGAAGCCATGGCAGCAGGTCTTCCGGTGGTGGCGTTGGACGCCCCGGGAGCGCGGGATATTATAAAAGATTATCACAACGGCCGGTTGCTTAGTGAGATGAACGAGCAAAATTTTATCGATGCTCTTATCTGGGCTTTATATCGAACTCCTGAAGAGCTGCAAACCATAAAACAGGTCATAAGAATGACGGTACAGAAATACCCGATCGATGTTTCCGCCAAACGCATGTTAGAAAGTTATGAAAAGATCAGGTCAAGAAGGTCTATTTCCCTGGGCAAGAAAAATAGTTCGCGTTATCTCTTCTTGTGGCGTATAAAAGCTGAGTGGGATATTTACACTAATTTTATTAAAGCCATGGCCACATCAGTATTTGAAGGAAATTTCCAGAAAACAGAACCCAAAAAGATTTGCGACACGACCGGCGTCCCGCACGAAGGTACGTCACCCTGTCTTGAAGGAGAGAGCGAGCCGGACCTTTACGTGATGACCGAGGATAATCAACGTATCGCTCTAACTCACATTAAAGGAGGTTTTTCCAAGGCCGTTATTATCGCGCACGGCTTTTATACTAATAAGGATACGGTCTTGTTTAAAAGGATGACTGCTGCGTTCGCTAAAGAGTACGATGTCATCATATTCGATTTTCGGGGGCATGGCAAATCCAGCGGCTTATTTACATGTACAGCGCTCGAGCAAAAAGACTTGCAAGCGGTCATCACCTACGCCAAAGTTAATCACTACGAGAAGGTAGGTGTTATCGGTTTTTCGTTCGGCGCTGGCGTAGCATTGATCGAAGCGAGCCGTCGTCAGGGCATTGATAGCGTGATCGCTGTCAGCGCCCCGAAAAGTTTAGGAAGCATCAATTTTCATTTTTGGGAAAAAGATATGTGGGCGGATCTATGGCTCAATTTTGGGATAAAGGGGCGGGGAAAAGGGGTCAAGCTCGGCAATCCGTTGTTACAAAAGATCCGGCCCGTCGATATCGTTGATAAGATATCGCCCACGCCGATCCTTTTTCTTCATGGTGAAAAAGACTGGCTGGTCAAGCCAAGCCATAGCCGGCGTTTATTCGACAAGGCAAAGGACCCAAAGGCCCTGGCAATCATTAAAGATGGCGGTCACGCGGAAAGGATGTTCGATGTTTTTCCGGATCAATTTATGAAAATATGCTTAGATAGATTTAGGGAAACTTTAAAATAGGCGGAATTATGAAAGATAAAAAGAAAAACAAAGAATTGCTTAAGGATCAGCAAAATGCCCTAAACTATGCCGAGAGCATCATCAACACCGTGCGGGAACCCTT
>PLNN01000044.1:0-242 GCA_003142795.1 Candidatus Omnitrophota bacterium | reverse complement strand
TGAACGAGGGATGGGCAAGGAAAGGATCATTCTTCTGGCTATCGAGGATATCACCGAGCGTAAGGAGATAGAAGCAGGCCTGGAAAAAACCCGAAAAGAACTGGCGGTTATTAAAAAATCCGCAGATGAAGTCAGTGAATTCGCCGAGAGCATCATCAACACTGTGCGGGAACCCTTGATCTCTCTGGATCAAGATCTAAGGGTGGTCTCCGTCAGCCGTTCCTTCTATGAATTCTTTAAGG
>PLNN01000006.1 GCA_003142795.1 Candidatus Omnitrophota bacterium | reverse complement strand
AATATCCCCTGGATAAACTCGCAACTTAGTCCCTATAACAGCAGAAGGATGTCCTCTCCTCTTTATGTGGATACAATCCGGATCGAGGTGCTCTAAGCCAACATAAATATCTAGCTTCGTTTCCTTAGGTTCGGCGCGTTCGGATATGTTCGAAGCTATATCGCCAAATTTATATGTTTTCCATTGGGACTTATTAATTTTAATCATAAATTTTTCTCAAGCGCCTTAAATAGGCCAGCCATATCATTTCTCAGGGATTCGCTACCTTCTTGCCATGCAAGTACCATATCTTTAAAGTGAACATCTCCGTTACCGTTTTTCTGCTGAACATTAGATACATACAGGGCAATATTTAAGTTCCCATTGTTCGTTAAGATAGCTGAAGATGGAACAATTTTCGCAAAACCATCAATATCTTTTAACCCAACAAAGGCTTTATGAATCTTGGCAATATGATCGTCTGTCAGATAGCTGAACGCACTCTCACGCCTTACGTCGTTCACCGCATTGATAAAAATTATCTTCTCACGACGATCCTTCTTCTTGCCCTTGTTACAAACTAGAATGCACGCCTCCATTGGCGAGTTATAAAACAAATTCGGCCCAAGGCCGATGACGGCTTCGACAACATCAGCCGCAATCATTTTCTTGCGCATCTCTGCTTCGGCATCACGAAATAAGACACCATGCGGCCAAAGGATTGCGCATCGGCCATTCTTTTCATCAAGACTCTTAATGATGTGCTGTTGAAAGGCGTAATCTGCGGTTCCCTGCGGCGGGGTTCCGTAGATATTCCGGCCGTAGGGATCTTTTTCAAATTCCGCTCTGTTCCACGATTTGATCGAATACGGTGGATTGGCGAGGATGATATTGAATTGCTTTAACTTGTCCTTCTCCAAGAATGCCGGATGTTTCAAAGTATCCCCGCGTACAATCTTAAAATCTTCTATCCCATGTAAAAACATATTCATTCGCGCTATAGCCGATGTCATTAGATTGAGCTCTTGCCCAAACAGCTTAAGCGACCGGTACTCTTTTCCGTCAGCTTTGAGCTTATTGACGCAAGACAGAAGCATGCCTCCTGAGCCGCAAGTAGGGTCATAAATCGACTCGCCCGGTTTAGGATCCATGAGTAAGGTCATTAAATGCACGACAGTGCGATTGGTGTAAAACTCAGCGGCTGTATGCCCGCTATCGTCCGCAAACTTCTTGATGAGAAACTCATACCCCTGCCCAAGCTCATCATTCGGAACGTTCTTAATCGATAGAGTTTCCGATGAAAAATGTTCCATTAAATTGATAAGAGTCTCATCGCTCAAGCGGTCTTTATTCGTCCACTGAGCGTCACCGAATATGCCAAAGAGCGTGTCCGGATTTGCCTTTTCAATCTGACGCATAGCTTTCTCGATAGCCATGCCGACATTTTTGGTGTTCTCGCGCGCTTGTTTCCAATGAGCTCCCTTAGGAATCTGAAAACGGTGATTTTCGGCAAATTCAGCGAACTTCATGTCTCCGCCGGATTCTTTCAACGCGTTTTGGTATTCCTCATCATAAACATCACAAATGCGCTTATAGAACAGGAGAGGAAATATGTATTGCTTATAATCTCCGGCATCGATCAGGCCGCGCAATAACGTTGCCGCTCCCCACAAATATTTTTCTAACGCTTGCTGTGTCATCATTTCAATAATCCAAACTTTTTAAATTGCTCTTTCATCTTGTCTTCTGCCTTAACCGCTTCGTTAAAGACTGTTCTAAGGCTTTTAAGTGCTTCTTTAACACTTGGAAGGTTATCTTCTATCTTTTTTTCCACGTAAAGCGGAATATACAAGTTAAAATCATTCGCCTCAATATCATCAAGGGTCGCGACTTTAGCATGGTCTTGAACATACTCAAAGCCACAATACCAATCATAAATACGCTCAATGTGTTCCTTTTCTAAAAAGTTTTGAGCTCTGCCCTCCCGCACCTGATCCGAAGCGTCAATAAAAAGAATTTTGCTTTTCATGTCTTTCTTTTTCAAAGCTCTAAACACCAAAATGCACGCGGCTAATTGGGTACCATAAAAAATGTTTGATCCAAGACCAACAACAGCCTCAACAACATCCATCTTTAACAGTTGCTTACGAATCTCCCTCTCTTTGCCTTTACGAAATAGTGCAGCATGCGGCAAAACAACTCCCACCCGGCCGTTAGGATATTCCATGGATTTAACCATGTGTTGAACCCATGCGAAATCACCATTACTATCCGGAGGCACACCAGCAATGTTACGGCCATAAGGGTCTTTCTCCCACTGCTTGGAGCCCCATTTCTTAAGAGAAAATGGCGGATTGGCGATCACACAGTCGAATGTGGCAAGATTATCGCCTTCAAAAAAAGCTGGATTTCGCAAGGTATCATCACGCACAATACTAAAATCCTCAACACCATGAAGGAACATATTCATTCTGGCAATGGTCGAGGTCGTAAGATTCTTTTCCTGTCCAAATATTTTAAGCGTCCGATAATCTTGCTTCTTTTCCTTGAGGTGATTTATACATTCCAAAAGCATGCCTCCAGTGCCACAAGCTGGGTCATAGATTGACTCGCCGGGCTTGGCATCAATAATACGACCCATCAGATTAACAACCGAGCGCGGCGTGTAAAATTCCCCAGCTTTCTTATTAGTTAGGTCGGCAAAGTGCTTGATCAAGTATTCATAGGCCTGGCCAAGGATATCCGGTTCAACAGTCGCATTTGAAAGATTATGTTGAGAGAAGTGTTCGATCAGATTGATCAAGAGCTCATCCGAAAGACGTTCTTTATTTGCCCACTGGGCATCGCCAAAAATACCATAAAGAAACTTCTGGTTAGCTTTCTCGATCTCGCGGAAGGCATATTGCAAGGCTTGACCGACATTTTTCGTAATCGCCCGTACATCGTTCCAATGACAATTCTCTGGAATAATGAATCGATGAAATTCTGGCAGGCTTGCATATTCCACATCACCACCTGACTCTTCCAAGGCTTGTTTATATTCTTCATCATAAACATCCGAAATGCGCTTAAAAAATAGCAGCGGGAAAATATAAACCTTAAAATCGGCTGCATCAACTGGACCTTTTAGAATCCAAGCGGCTTTTGACAGATATTGCTCAAGTTGGGATAATGTGATTCTATTACTGCTCATTTGGTTTTCTTTTCCGCCATTGCTCTATTTCTGTCTTATCAAAACGCCACTGCCCACCTGCTTTAAAAGACGGAATCTTGCCTGCTCGCGCAAGGCGCCGGATGGTGTATTTATGTAGCTTTAAGTATTTTGCTAGTTCTTCTACGGTAAATGTTTCCATGGGTTTCCTTTTGGGATAGTACAAAATGTAACAGAGTGGAGTATATTATACAGCTTTTGAGTTTATCTCACAATCAAAAATACCTCTCTATTCCCCTTGATATATCTCGAACTGTATGGCTATATGTGTCATGAGAATGCTAAAGAAAGGAGGCCAATCACATGCAAGAAACCTTATCGACTCAAATCGAGGCACTTAAAAAGGCGCCGTTAAATGAGCTCCAGAAACGACATAAAGAGCTTCATGGAGAGGACGCTACGGGGACTCACAAGACCTACTTATGGCGAAAGATCGCATATAAGCTTCAAGAGCTTGAATGCGGTGGTTTGTCGTCTAAAGCCAAACATCGGTTGAAGGAGCTTATAGAGGAATACGATCCTATTAATAATAAGGCGCTTAGACCTGATAACCCAGTAATAAGTCAAACTGCTCCTGGCAAAGATAAACGCATCCCTATCCCAGGAACTGCAATAACAAAGGAATATAAGGGCTCAAACTATCAAGTAAAGGTTTTAGAAAAGGGTTTTGAGTATAATACAAAGATCTATAAAACCTTATCCGCCATTGCCAAAGAGATAACCGGAGCACATTGGAACGGATATTTGTTCTTTAACCTGTAAGGAGGCTGTATGGAGAAGATGGAAAAACAAGAAAAGAAGACAATTAATTGTGCCATTTATTCGCGCGTTTCAAGTTCAGAAGGCTTGGAGCAGGAATTTACTTCCCTAGATAATCAACGTGAATCCGCGGAAAGTTATATTGCCAGCCAAAAGTCTGAAGGCTGGATTGCGTTACCTGACCGCTACGACGATGGTGGCTATACCGGCGCAAATACCGAGCGCCCTGCCCTGCAGAAGCTTCTGGCTGATATCAAGGAAGGTAGGATTAACTGCGTAGTAGTCTATAAGGTAGATAGGCTGTCACGTTCACTGCTCGATTTTAGCCAGCTACTAGAGTTTTTCGATCAGAATAATGTGACGTTTGTTTCAGTAACGCAAGCCTTCAACACAAACACCTCAATGGGCCGCCTTACCTTGAATATACTCCTCTCCTTCGCCCAGTTTGAGCGTGAGATCATTAGCGAACGTACGCGCGACAAGATGGGCGCGGCCAAGAGAAAAGGCAAGTGGATCGGCGGCAGGCCTGCCTTAGGCTACGATCTGGACAAAGTAAACCACAAACTCGTAGTAAATCAGGATGAGGCAAAGATTGTCCGCGAAATATTCGACCTCTATCTTGAAAAGCGCTCCCTCCTATCTGTGGCAATAGCACTAAATGAAAAAAACCGCAAAACAAAGGCCTACACTGCCGCCAAGGGCAACAAGTTTGGCGGAATGAAGTTTACTAGCAACGGCGTTCAGCTAATAGTAAAGAATCCTTTATATACAGGCAATGTAAGCTACAAGGGACAACTATACCCCGGTGAGCACGAACGGATCATATCTGACGGGATATTCAAAGAGACTCAAGAAATTCTCGCCAATAATCGTCGAGAGCGAAAGATTGCAGGCACCACAAAGAATATAGGCCTACTTAATAATATCCTGCGCTGTAAAGCCTGTAATAGCTCCATGTACTATGTCTACAGCATGAAGGGCAAAAATAAGTACAACTACTACCTCTGTATGAATGCCCAGAAGCGTGGTTATAAAAGCTGTCCGACGCGGCTTGTCGCAGCACAGATAATGGAGAACAAATTCATGGAATTCTTAAGGAAGATAACGGCAGATCCGAGGATTGAAACCAACGCCTGGGAAACGTTCACCTTGGAAGAAAAGATACCAATACTTAAATCAATCGCCAAGGTTGCGCCTTACGACGCCAATAACGGAATCCTCGAGATAGTGCTCCATAAATGCGATACAAGCCACAAATTCGCGCTAAAACTGGCTGAATTGAAGCATATACCGCATAATCGCATACAGATCGAGATTGGCAAGGAACCGCTTCTACGCCAGGACCTTATCTTGGCTCACCAAATATGCGATGTATCTAAAGAAAAAGGCTGCAGCCTGCGGCAGATAACACAATGGACTGGCATCCCGCTTCCCCGGCTATGCCAAATCGCCAATATGACGGGTATCTCTCCGCGAATCCAAGAAGAGATCCTCTTCTCTCAAGATAAGCGCCTCTATAGAATCCCCGAATACAAGATCCGCGATGTCATCTCTGAAATCGAATGGGAAAAACAAGAGCAAATCTGGAATACCCTCCTAAAATCTGCCGAGAGTGAAGCTTAATCCGCAAGCCGTCACGAGAGATATAGTTCCCGTAACAGCCTATTTTTGGGCCTACAGCCCACCATATATCGGCTAATTATGCCTGTTACGAGATCCATGCCCAGGTAGAGATAAATTGCACTATTTTGGAGAGTTTAATGGCTTTTACGGAGAGATTTTACACACGGTAAAAGAGGGGTGCTGTGCCGTCGAAGATTGCAGAAAGAATAACGCCCTAACTCTTTAACACCCTAGGACATGGAAAAAGCCTTGATTGAGTTAATCAATCAAGGCTTTTAGCCTCTCTCCTTTAGCTAGGAGAGAGAAATTATTGGGGT
>PLNN01000040.1 GCA_003142795.1 Candidatus Omnitrophota bacterium | reverse complement strand
GCGTCCCTGCGAACCACTCGGCACAGCACATTCTATCACGAGAGCGAAAAAATTCCTACTTCTTGCCTTTTAGGTATTCCTATGCTATACTTTAGTGTCTTTTGGTATATTTAGCATTAATTTATACTTTTGTAACATTAACTCAATCGGCATAATTATATTATGTATTTTAAATCCCTCGAGCTGGTAGGGTTTAAATCCTTCGCAGACAAGACCAAGCTCAATTTCGAGCCCGGCGTTACGGCTGTCGTCGGACCTAACGGCTGCGGCAAATCCAACATTGCAGACTCCATAAGATGGGTCCTCGGAGAACAATCCGCCAAATCCCTTCGCGCCTCGAATATGCAGGACGTCATTTTCAACGGTACCGATAACAAAGAACCCATTAATTACGCGGAAGTATCCCTCACGTTTTCCAATGATAAGAGAACTCTTCCCATAGATTACGACGAAGTGACCATAACCCGCCGTATATTCCGCTCCGGCGACACAGAATATCTTCTTAACAAAACTCCCGTAAGGCTGAAAGATATATCGGAGCTCTTGATGGGGACCGGCATAGGCACGGAGAGTTATTCGATCATAGAACAGGGCAAGATGGACCTTATCCTGAGCTCGCGTCCGGAAGACAGGCGTTATGTCTTCGAAGAAGCCAGCGGCATAACTAAATATAAATCCAAAAAGAAAGAAGCGTTGAGAAAGCTCGAACAGACCGAGCAGAACCTTTTACGTATAAACGATATCATACAGGAAGTCAAACGCCAGATAACATCCATAGAAAGGCAGGCGCGGAAAGCTGAAAAGTACAAGATAGATTTTGATAAATTGAAAGAGCTGGAAGTGAAGTTCTCGTTCGCTGAATACAAAAACCTGAAGACCCAGGAGGCGACCGTCCAGTTCGAGAATGAAGATGCCAAAAGCCGCAAGATCGAATTCGAGACCGAGGTGAGATCCATGGCATCTACCATTGCCGTCTACAGGCAGTCCCTCGATGAGGTAAGCCAAAAAGTATCCGACCTTAAAAATAAATATGCCGCCTCATCCAACTCCGTTAATATGAATACCCATAAGATAGAGGTGGACAAGGAGAGGATCACCGAGACCGTGTCCCTGCAGGAAAGCCTGAAAAAAGAGATAGAATCCGTTTCCGAAAAGATCAAGAGCTCAAGAGAGATGCTGGAGAAATTAAAAACGGACTTGGGGAAGGTTTCCTCCGAAAGGCTTGCCAAACACTTCGCAATAGACTCCAGGGAGCTTCTCCTGGCAAATATTGCCAAAGAGATAGGTGAAATCGAGCACCTCGTGAAGCTGAACAAGGTCCAGATCGTGGACCATCTTGCCGCCGAGACGAGGATAAAGAACGAGCTCATAAAGCTTGGCGCTGATGTGCAGAACCGGCGGATCAGACAGAGGAGACTTTCCACCGAGAAAGAGACGGTGGTCAAGGAGCTGGAAAACCTCGGCAATGTTCTCGGCAGCGTAGTAAAGGAATTTAAAGAAGTCGAGGATAAGGTGAACTCTCTGAGGGCTGATCTGGAAAGCAGAAAGAAGACGAACGAGAATTTGCTTTCAGAAATAAAGGCGCTGGAAGAGAATATAATACGGGAAGATAATAGAAGGACGGCTATAAGCTCAAAGATAGAGGTTCTGGAAGACAACGTGAGGCGGTATGAAGGTTTCAGCCGCGGGGTGAAGAGCCTTCTTGCTGAGGTACATGATAATAAAAGTCAATTCAGTGGCATCATCGGCGTCCTGGCCGATCTGATAAAAGTGGAAAGAGGATATGAAGAAGCGGTGAATTCTTCTTTGGGGAACGATAGCCAGGTTATAATCACCGAGAGCGATAATGATATAGCGGTTATATTGGAACACCTGCGGGAAAAAAGGCTCGGGAAGGCAAGCTTCGTCTCTCTTGAGACGTTATCCAGGATAAAGCAGGGGTTGGGCCAGGAGCCGGTGAACGGGTTCACTCCGGTGAAAAATTTCGTAAAGATAGATCCGAAATGCGGATTAGTGTTAGACCATTTCTTCAAAGGCGTATATTTAACGGACTCCATCGAAGATTGTATGAAAAAGACAGATACCATTTCAGCTACTTTCGTGACGAAGTCCGGTTACATGTATGATAACGGTAGGATATCGGGCGGCAGTTTTTCGGATTCCGAGGAAGGGTTGCTTGTCGGCCGCCGTGACAGGCTGGAAGATCTAAAGGCGGAATTAAAGCGCGTACAGGAGGCGCTGGCCTCTCTCGATGCCGTCCGCAGGGAAAAGAGCGAGATCAACAAGGCTTCAGCCTCTGCGATAACTTCTCTGGAAGAGAACCTGCGAGCCGAAGAATCGGTTATGGCTGGAATAAAAGTTAAGAAAGATTCGCAGGAGACGAATACAACGCGGCTGAAAGAGGAATCGGAGTTGCTCGATTCGGAACTTGCGGAGGTCGGGGAGTCTATAAGCGAGCTGACGAAGAAGGGCGAAGCCCTTAACCTTGAACTCAATAATATCGAAAAAGAAAAATCTTCTACGGAGAATTTTTTAAACGAATCCCAACTGGTCATTTCCGGGAAAATGACGGAAAGAGAAAAAACGGCCCTCGAGGTTGCCACGCTGAAAGCGGAAACGCAGTCTATAGACAGGGAAGAAGAAACTGCAAACAAAAATCTGAAAAATCAGGAAGCGATAGTTTTTGAGCTGGAAGAAACGCTTTATTCACGCGAAACCGTTTTGAAAGAATCGGCGGATAAGGTAAAGGCCTTCGAGCTCGAGATGACGAATTTATCGGGCCAGAACGAAACGATGATGGCAGAGCTTAGGCTTCTGGAGAAAGAGATATCTTCAATAGAAAAAAACAGGTCCGAGGTCCTGGATAAGCTTGGCATAGGCGAGATGCAGTTGAAAGAGAAAGAAGGCTCTCTCGAGGCCCTGAGAAATCAGGCGCGGGACCTGGATGTGAAGTTCACCGAGTTGAGTTATAAAAAGACTAACTTAAGAGAAAGGATCTCCCAGGCATATAAGGCCGATCTTGAGAGTGTGCATATCGAGCTTGAGGATAGCGTAGACTGGGATGCCGTCAAGACGCAGGTTGCCGAGCTCAAAGAGAGGCTTGAAAAGATAGGGCCGGTCAACCTGGTGGCGATCGATGAACACAAAGAGCTCGAAGAGCGCCACTCCTTTCTCGTCCACCAGCAGGAAGATCTTGTCAATGCCAAAGATTCCCTGCACAAGGCCATCCAGAAGATAAACAAGACCACGAAAGACCTGTTTCTGGAAGCCTTTCAAAAGATCCAGGTTGAGTTCAAGAATTTCTTCCGGATGTTATTCGGAGGCGGCCAGGCGGAACTTGTCCTGATAGACGAGCAGGACATTCTGGAATCCGGCATCGAGATAATAGTGAGGCCGCCCGGCAAGAAACTGCAGAATCTAATGCTCTTATCCGGCGGCGAGAAAGCGATGACAGCCATAGCGCTTTTGTTCGCGATATTCAAGGTGAAGCCGAGCCCTTTCTGCGTTCTCGACGAAATAGACGCTCCGCTTGACGAATCGAACGTCCTGAGGTTCTCGAACGTCCTGAAAGATTTCGTTAAGATAGCGCAGTTCATTATCATCACCCACAATAAACGTACCATCGAGCTTGCAGACGTCATGTACGGGATAACGATGCAGGAGAGGGGTGTTTCGAAGATAGTATCCGTTAAATTTTCACACCAGAAGAAAGAAGAGAAGGTAGTCGAGCCGCAGAAAGAGACCCAGGCCCAAAGCCAGCCGCAAAGCGTCCCTTAATTTTTTTTACTTCCCATAGATTTAGAATATATGCAGGACCTGTTCTTGCCGGCCCTTTTCGCTTCGTACAACGCCATGTCCGAATGCGAGATCAAATCTTCTTTATTGTCGGCATCTTCAGGGTAGGAGGCTACGCCGCACGATATGGTAAGCCGTTTTTCCGGAGGCAGAGCGGCGTCTTCCGCATAAGTCTTTTCCACTTCGTTCCTGAGCCTTTCCGCGAAGAGTCTAGCGTTCTCTCTCGAAGTATTAGGCATGACTATAACAAATTCCTCGCCGCCATAGCGCGCTACGGTATCGAACTTTCGTGATTTGGACTTAAGGACATCGGCGATGCGCCGCAATGCCACGTCTCCTTTTATATGTCCCAGCGTGTCATTATAGTTCTTGAAATTATCGACGTCTACCATGACGAGGCTTATGTTAGCTTCTGTGAATTTCGACCTTTCGAGCTCCAGTGAAAGATTTTGCTGGAACTTCCCGTAATTCCATAATTTTGTGAGGCCGTCGATGCTGGAGAGATACACAGTTTCTTCATAGAGGCGCGAATTATCTATGGCAAGCCCTGCGTGGTTCGCGAACATCGTGAGCATTTTTACATCCGCTTTGGAAATGGGTTTTTTGTTGAATACGTTATCTACAAGTATCGCGCCCAGCACCTTATCTTTGGCTTTCAAAGGTATGGTGACGAAGAAGTCGGTATTAAGAGCATTCTGTATTTCCGGGTCCACAAGCTTTTTGGCTTCGTGAGTCGTTATTTCGAAAGGCATGCCTTCCAGGATGGTCAAGGCCAGGATGCCCATATCTTCCCGAAGAGGCACTTTTATCCCTTTTACTATACTATTGAGTTTGGATTCGGGGTCTCTTTTAAAAGAGTCGTAAGATGCGATGAAATCGTCAAGGGTCATCTTGCTTCTGGAGATCGCGTGCCAGATCTTACCGGCTTCCTCGGCGGTGTGAGGCCCTATGCCCATTATGCCTTCCAGGATATTCTCTTTCTCATTTACCAGGAATAGCATAGCGCGATTAAAACCGAGGCCCTCATGCGATGTGAGGGCCGTCAGTATTATATAAAGCACCTGGTCTAGTTTCAGAGTGGTTCTTATAGCGTTGGAGACCTCATAGAGAAGCGCAAATTCCCAGTTGAGCCGCTCGAGCTCCGTCTTCAGATTCTCTGCTTTTTCTTTTTCCATCAATTGGTTTTTAGTTTTTTCCTACAGTGGAAAGAGGAACCGGTTTTTTTGTTCCGGGAACCGGTTTCGGCATAGCGGGAGGCGTTATTTTTTTGAGATCGCCGAATACGACGCCCATCGCCGTGTCTTTATCGTTCACCTTACGGGAAAGCACCCTGACGCTGTCGCCTGTTTTTAGTTCCGACAGGCCCGTTATTTTCGTTATATTTGTCCATGGCATTACTGTAATAGTGTGCAGGGAATTGTCTTTGTCGCTCTTAACCTCAAGCGTACTATTGGCCGGATCAGAATTATTTATTTTTGTAATAGTGCCTGAAATCATTCCCATAGAAGGAACCATAGGCCTTGCCATCGGGCGTGCCTGGGACGTGGCCGTCGGATCGGTTTTGGTCATTACGGGGATGGGAGAGGTCTCCATTTTTTTCTCATCTACTGCCATTGTCACTGCGGCTAATGACAGGCAGAGTATCATTATCAAACCAAAGCTAAATACCTTTTTAGACATACTGTCCTCCTTTTTGATAATCATATCATAATCGCTATCCTCTGTCAATGATGCCGGTTAGACATAAAAAAGTCAGTCGTTTTGCTATTCCCTTTTTCTATGCATTAGGTATACTTATAATAGAAAGACGAGAAAGGCACACCATCTGAAAGGATGGGTCGCAAAGCTCAAGAGCCTAAAGCAAGGATGAGAATATATATCTTTGCTATGGTAGTCAGTTGCCGAAGCTTAAGCGTACCTATTCATACAGACGGTGTGAGTAGGTTTTTTTATGGTTATTAATAAAGTGCTTTTGAAAAGATTGAGAAAAAAGGTGATCAAAATGAGAACAAAAAATTTTATTCTAAAAAATACGCTGATCTCTCTGATCCTTATCATAGGTATGACTATGACCGTGGGGGCAGGGATATCGCTTGCCTATTCTAATGATAGCGCTGACAGACTTTCTCAGGAAAGCTCTTATACCTTCAGCCCGGGCTATGTCAATGCAGCGAAGTACCAGGCCGAGAGCCTATTAAAGGTAAATTTACCGGATGGTAAGAAGAAAGGATTTTTTGAGGACGCGTTAAACTATATTAATGATAGACTAGCCAGTAAGACAGATGAACATGCGCCAATAGGTCAAATTGCTAATCCGGTTCTGCAGCAAAAGACGAGCACTGTCAATAATGTTCAACCCGTCTCTGCATTGCTAAGATCTACACAGTCACTCATGGACTCAACTCAATATAACGTGCCGATAGGCAGCGGCGCGAATCAGGAATTTAACGCCTCAGGCAGGCTTATGGCGGAAACATTTGCGGTAAACGGTACACAAACGAGGCACATATATGCGGGATTCGACACTGTGGGGACCAGTAATATGTTGCAGGCGGTTAATCTCGCACATACAGGGGACATTATATTGGTTAGAGGCGGGAGCGGCAGGACTTACACTGACGACATTATCATACCGAATAAAGCAATTAAGCTTTACGGCGGTTATAATGAGAGTGGCGTCAGGGACATTGTGAACAATCCGACAACAATTAGCGGCACGATATGCATCAATAACACTAACAAGCAGATTGAAATAAACGGTTTCAAAATGTTGTTTGATACAATGCTGAGTTTTGATCCCCAGACATCAGATCCTGTAAACCCGCCTGCAGGTAGATATTATAGAGAAGATCAGTTTTCTTCAGTTTATTATCTTGGCGGTATTTCTATTTGCGGATCCTATAATGTTACGATACTGAATAATGTTTTTCAATTGAATCTGGGAGGCGGGTCCGGGCCCACAGGCGGGCCCATTTATGTTTTTAGTTCTTCGGTTACCATTAAAAATAACATTTTTAACACTCCTTACGGCATATATGCCATCGGTGCTGAAGGGAACATGACCTATAATGGTTATACCAACGTAGTGGTCTTCGGGCCGGGCGCGTCAATCATAAATAGTAGTAATAATAATTTCAATGTTACAGGTGCTTGGCTTTCGGCCTATGGCGGTTCAAGCGTCTCATCGACAGGTGATTATTTCGGATCGAACGGGAACGGTGTCCAGACATTCGATATAGGTAGTGCATTTATGAGTATGTTGGGCGGCGGCTACACAGGCATAAGAGGCCAGGCCAACACAGGCTATTACAGCACGCCGCTGACCATGCAATATATGGCTAGAGTTAATACGTTGGCTTCTCCTGTTTCGCAGGAACCTTACCTCTCGAATTCATCCCTATTACGCGATTCTTATAATAATCCTATTACGGCGTCTCAATATCTAAGTCCTGAGGAGTCTGGCTCCATCCTTAAAGGCCTTCTTGTTAATAAAGATAGCCTGATGCCTAAAGGCGGAACAATAGGCCAGCTTTCTCCTGAAATGCTGCAAAGAATGGTGCGGGCTTCTTTGGACCAATCCGTCTCGTTACCAGGAGCTCAAGGAAATAGGGAAGTCATGGAAATGGCCATGAGGCTGGCCAATATCATAGCTAACCCCACCGACGACCAGAAGACCGTGATAGACGAAGCAACAAAGCTATTGACAGGCATGGATATTATAGAAGGCCAGGCAGGCGTTAACCCTGAACTTAAAAAAGCAACCGATGAGCTATTGCAAGCGGTAGCCAACGTCCTTTTGGCCCAGGCTATTCCGGATCTGTTAAAGGAAGGCGACCTATCCAATATCAAGGGCATCTTCTCCAATCTTGACACTGCAAAGAGCAGGATGATACTCGAATATAACGAATCGACCAAACCGTATTACGATGAAGTGAAGAAAATGATCGAGAAGAACTCTGAGGCCTTGTATACAAGTAATATGTTGCAGAAAAATTTGCTGGATAAAGAGCTTAAAGAGGTGCCTCGCAGTGAAATAGATAGGATAATAGAGAAACTGAAGGCCAAGTCGAAACGTACAACCGAGGAAGATTACATACTCCAGCAGGAAGCTAAATACCGAAAGACTTATGTTGAGCCCAATAAGAATAAGCTCGAAGAGAACATGAAGAACATGCTGCAGGACTTCACGAAGAAACTATCCGCGACACTCGAGACAACGAAGAAGTAATGCCACTAGGAGGAACGTTATGAAAAAGCTAATACCGGCACTCATTCTCGCGCTGACATTTGCAATACCCTGTCTTGCCATTGCCGAAGATAAGGCCGATAGACTTTCTCAGGAAAGTTCTTATACCTTCAGCCCGGGATATATCAATGCCGCAAAGTACCAGGCAGAGAGTGTGCTAAAAGTAAATCTGCCAGGCTATAAAGAAAAAGGTGTCTTTGAGAAAGCTCTAGACTATGTTAATGATAAACTAGCCAGTAAGACAGACGAACATGCGCCAATAGGTCAAATTGCTAACCCTGTCTTGCAGATGAAGACGAGCCAAACAAATAGTTCGTCTAATGCGCCCGTTCAGTTACTTACTCCTCAGGGTTCAGTTCTAGTAACAGATAATTATAAGGTCAATGCCGGTACAGGCCAAATACAACAGTATGATGGGGGACGTCTTATCTCTGAGTATATAGATGGAGTTAAACACATTTATGTAGGACTTAATGAAAATACCGGATATAAATTCGATGGCACGACAACACCACTGCAGGATGCTATCAATAGCAGTAAAGCCGGCGATGTTATAATAGTAGGTAAGGGAACTTATACCGGCAATATATCGATCCCCGACAGTATAAGGATCTATGGCGGATTCGACAGCGCCGGACAGAGGGATGCCGCGGCGCGAACAACTACAATAGCCGGCAATATTGATATTAATAGTTCAGCGCAATTAAGTGATCTAAACAGATTAGCCGAACTGAATGGATTCTACGTTAACAATAGCATAATTACATTGAAGGGCGGCGCTACGTATCTAAGCAACGTCAGCGGTAGAGGAACTATTGACAACTTAGGCAGCACTCGTTATGACTATTACGTTTCAGTGACGTCTGGCAGAAGGGACTATGCGTATCCGGGAGATCCGCCGCCTGCGAGTCCATCTGGGCCGACGCTTTCGGTGAGTACCCTTATAGTGTCAAATTTGAATAGACCCAGAGAGACGGTTATGACCGAGTCGAACAATTCTTCAGGCAAAGATAATTTAAATAAGAATATTAGCGATTACACATTAGCATATGAAACCTCAGCCGCTTTTTCGCCAAAAGGTTTCGATGAAAACAAGCTATCTGATGTTGTAAAGGGAATTCTTGAAAAAAATAATAAGGTGCCTTCTATTAATGAAAATGGAGGCGTTCCTATTGTTATGAGTGATAAAGAAGGAAAGATAGTGGCATTGCCCGTAGAGCGTCTCCAGGATCGGGGTTATATGGAAAATGTGTCTAAGCTTATTGATATATTCAATAACCCCACCGATGACCAGAAGGTCGTAATAGATGTAGCAGCCGGCCTTGTGAAAGAGATAGAGGACGTAATTGGAAAAGATGCCAACTCTAACCCTGAGCTTAAAAAGGCAACTGATGAACTCTTACAGGCAGTAGCCAATATCCTTTTAGCCCAGGCCATACCAGACCTGTTGAAGGAAGGCGACCTGTCCAGCATAAAGGGTATCTTCTCCAACCTCGACACTGCAAAGACTAAGATAATGCTCGAATATAATGAAGCTACAAAGCCTTATTATGATGAAGTAAAAAAGATGATAGAGAAGAACTCCGAGGCCCTGTATGCGAGTAATATACTGCAGAAGAACCCATTGCAGAAAGAGCTTGAAAAGCTTCCTCCAAGCCAGATAGACAGGATCATAGCGAAGCTCAAAGCAAAAGAGAAGAGGACTACAGAAGAAGAATACATCCTCCAGCAGGAAGCCAAATACAGAGAGCAATACGTTGAGCCCAATAAGAAGAAACTCGAAGAGAACATGAAGAACATGCTGCAGGACTTCACGAAGAAACTATCAATGACGCTGGAGACGACGAAGAAATAATAAGATGGCATTTAATTTAGAAAATAGGGACTCTTACCCTTCAGGGATGAGTCCCTATTTTATTGACAAATAGATGCCGGTATTATATAGTGATTACGTTCAGGGGGCACATGAAGTTTAAATTCAGGAGGTATTATTTATATTATCTGGGGCGATGTTTTGCCTTTATCTTCTATATTATCCCGCTTAATGTAGGATTATATATAGCAAAACTAGCCGGGCAGATAGCGTTCTTAGTGCTCGTGCCGTATAGGAATATCGCGATAGAGAACCTGCGTTACGCATTTGGAAGCGAAAAGAGCGAAGCCGAGATACGCGCGATAGCCCGAAAGGTCTTTGAGAACCTGGCCAAGAACGCAGTCGAGATGGTTAATTTCCCAAAGATAAACGAGCGGAACTCCCGGAAGTTCGTTACACTTAAAAACAGGGAAAACCTCGATAAGGCATTCGCAAGAGGCAAGGGCGTTATCATAATAACGGCCCATTTTGGCAATTGGGAGATGCTTGCGGCGGGGTTCAGGCTCGAAGGTTATCCGGGAGTGACTATAGGCCGGAAGATATATTTTGATAAGTACGATAAATACCTGAATTATTTAAGAAAAACGCACGACGTAAATGTGATATATCGCGACGATTCGCCCCGCAAGATGCTCAAAGTGTTGAAGGAAAACAGGATACTTGGCATAGTGGCGGATCAGGATGTGGATGCCGTAGAAGGCGTCTTTGTAGACTTTTTTGGACACCCCGCTTACACACCGGCAGGCCCCGCGGCCCTGGCAGCGGCGACCGGCGCTGCGCTCGTCCCGGCGCTGATACTAAGAGATGACGGGCACCATACCCTAATAGTTGAAGAGCAGATAGAATTGGCGGATACGGGCGACAAAGAAAAAGACCTCATCGAGAATACAAAAAGATGGTCTACTGTGATCGAATCGTATATACGTAAGTATCCCGAACAGTGGGTCTGGATGCATCGTAGATGGAAGACAAAGAAGGCACAGGCAGTATGAAATATTTTGTTGCTATTTTAATGGCCTGCATGATGGCCTTGTCAGGCTGCGGGAAAAAAGAAGAGCCTGCATCCTCTCCGGAAAGTTCCCAGAAGGTCAATCCCCCAGGGGGGAAAAAAGATCTGTCCGAAAAAAAGACCGACCCGGTCCAGCACAAGATCATGTCCTTTAACCTGGAAGGGCTGACAGAAAAAGGCGCGAAGAATTGGGATGTCAAAGGCGATTCGGCGGAATCGATCTCGGAGACTAAGGTCAAACTCAATAATATAGAGGCCAATTCATATGGCGCGGATTCACAAGCCGTAATAACGGCGGACAAAGGCATATACGACAAGGCGAAGAATAACGTAACGCTCGATACCAATGTAAAAGCGACGATCGAAAGCACGCAAAGCGGTGCGAAAGATCTATTTGATATGCCAACGCCGGCGTCGCCCGGGGCTAAGCCGAAAAAGGGAAGCCTGGCGGCAAAAAAGACAAAGACTATCATAACGTGCGACGGCGACGTCCTGTTCGATTATCAGAATAACCATGTCTATTTTAATAAAAACGTTAAAGTTGTCGGAGACGACGGCAGTATCAATGCGGATAAGATCACGGTAAATTTAAATCCCGCGACCAGAAAAATAGAAAATATAATAGCGGAAGGCAACGTGAAGATGGTGAGGGGAGAGAACGTTACGTATAGCGAAAAAGCTACCTACGTCGAATCGGATAAGAAGGTGGCGTTGACCGGCCAGCCAAAGCTTGTCATATATCAGGACGGGGGTCTTGCGGGGAATATTTTGGGAGAGAGCAATGCATCTACTAGAAACTCACAATCTAAGTAAACAATATGGCGGAAGGCGCGTAGTAAATTCCGTCGACATAAATGTAAAACGGGGCGAGGTCGTAGGACTTCTCGGCCCTAACGGCGCCGGCAAGACGACGACTTTTTACATAATAACAGGCATAATACATCCGGACGAAGGGACGATCGTATTCGATAAGCAGGACATAACCAAGATGCCGCTTCATATGCGCGCCCGTTGCGGGATCGGTTATCTCTCCCAGGACCCGTCGATATTCCGGAAACTTACCGTAGAAGAGAATATAATGGCCGTTCTTGAGACGCTCGGATTCTGTCCGCGCGAGCGCAAAAGAAGATGCGATGAGCTCCTGAATGAATTAAAGATAACTCACCTGCGGAAGCATAAGGCCTATACGCTGTCAGGCGGAGAGAAGAGGCGTGTTGAAATCACTCGAGCGCTCGTTACGAATCCCATGTTCATTTTGCTGGATGAGCCGTTCAGCGG
>PLNN01000031.1:11347-30196 GCA_003142795.1 Candidatus Omnitrophota bacterium | reverse complement strand
CATCAAGCCAGCGGGATACCGTGGATACTTGGGCAGTGCCTCTCTTACGGGAGACGTCATCTTTGTAAGTGTTGACTATCTCTTTATATTCTTTTAAGGTAGTCTTTGCTTCATCCGTATACGAATGTACGTTCTCGGTCTCAACGTTACCGAACTTGTCGTATTTGGTGTAGTTTATGGAGTCGACCCCTATGAAGTTGGCACTAGTTACCACGTTATCCTTATAGTTCTTCACCTCGGCATGAGTCGTCTGGTCGTAGATATCGATCGCCGAATTCGTAATATCCTGCATGCCGCTAAAGACCCATCCTGAATTTACGTAGCCTTCGGACAATACAGTCTGGTGGAGAGCGTTACCGCGGTTGTCGAAGGAGCCAACATTTATCGTCTGCCTATCAAGGGCGTCGGAGAATCCTGTAATGGCTTTGGTGGAATCGCCCCCGGCGAATGTCACGGTCGAGTAATTGGTGATTACCCTGGTCGTAACGTTACCCTGGGTATTTATTACCTGATTATCGATGACTTTTACGCCTATCTGGTTAGTCTTATTAATATCGGAATATGTAACTATGACCTGCTGCGTTGCAACTCCTTGGGTGTTATATCCTGTGCTGCGCACTTCTTGGACATCCAGAGGCGTTGTGGATGCAGGGTCAGAATACGTAAGTATCATCTGGTTCTGTATATTATGGCTTGCGTCATACTCGCGGTTGGTAAATTCCTTATAGTCTATCAGGACGTCGGCACCTCCCACGACTTTGTAGCTAGTGATATGCTGCTCTCCTGCGTCATTACGGGAGTCGTAGTTAATGTTGGCTATCTCGTTGTGGAATGCGGCTTGTAAGGCCGACCCGTTATATACCGATATATCCTGTGTCTGGGTTAGGGCCCTACCCAGCTCATCGAAGTCGGTCGTTGTCATGACCGTCTTATCTATCCATTTGGAGTCGGTCTCGCTCGTATCGGTCCACCTGCAGACAGTCGTCACGCTCGCGTTGCCGCGCTTTCTGGCTAACAGATTATTGTAATCGTTGTGGATCGTTTTATGATACATCAATACGGTTTGAGCAATGTCAGACCATACGTTTTCAACACGATCTATGACATTTCCGTAATAGTCGAACTTCTTATTCTCGATCGTAGTCGTGCTGTCATATACCTTGGCGCCAAACTTATCAAACGTATAATCATCTACGGTCTGTTTTACCACATTGCCCTTGGAATCGAACTGGTTGTTAGTTATTACGCTATACGAGAACGGCGTCTTTTCACCGTTATCGCCGATCATGTACGTCGTCCTGTTCTCAAAACGCGCTTTGTTGAGATCCGTATAACCGGAATACTGAACGTCTTCATCTTTGATCAATTTCGCGATTCCACTTAAGAAAGAATATGTCTTTATGTTCTGACTTCTTATATTGCCGTTTAGATCCTCTGTTTTATTACCCTTGCTATCCGTGTAATACAGGTCATTGGTCGTTACCACTGATTGAGTGAGGCTTCCCGATACAGAGTAGCTGCTATCAGTGGTCGAATAGACATAATATATGCCTCTAGAATTCTGGCTATAAGTATATGCGCTCTCATAATTGGCCGCGCCATAGCTTGTATTTTTAATCGTCCTCTCTTCACCGGCTTTTCCTTCATAAATATTTCTTCCTTGAAGATCGGCCTTGCTGTCTATCCCGGCCCCTGTAATGCCGTACGTTTCAACCGTACGCAACGCCTTGCCGTCATAAATATAGTCCGTGCGTAACTGCGGAACGCCGCTTGCATCATATAGATTATAGGAACTCGTTATCAGCTCATGATCTTTATCCCCTGCATATACGCCTCCTTCTTCCAGCATTCCCGCGCCCGGCGTAGTAAACTGATCGGCCGTAAGAGAAGAGAGATTGTAAGTTTTCATGCCTCTGAGGGCGTCATTCTCATACGAATAGTCAATCCTCTTCCACGGCGTGTATTCGCCGTCTCTTTGGGCATAATCCGATAGGACGTATTGGACCTTCTCTTTGTCTTTTGCGCCGGCATAAACCAAGGTAGTTTTTAATCTACCGATATCTTCTGTCCGCCAATCCGCCTCTGCCACGCCGGTGATACTATACGTCCTGACCTCGTCAAGATTATCGGCCTCTCCCTTTGAATAGTCATAGATGTTTATGTTATGCGCTACATTGTTCCCAAGATCGTCCATCAAGTAACCATCCAGGACATAAGCGATCTTTTCGCTTCCTTTTTCACCTTGATACACGGTATCCCGCGTCAGTCTGTCATCGGTAAGCTGGCCCTTCCAGCCATCGGTTTTAAAGTCAATTATAGAAGTCCGTTCCGCTACCGGCGCCTGCGGGATCTCGGGATTGGCATTCTGATCGCCTGGTAGAACAGGAGCGCCGGTATCACCGGATGCAGCCGGAGGTTCGCTGGGCGTTGTTTCGCCGGGAGCACCCGTAACAACTATATTGCTGTTTATGACTATTGCCTGGACGGCCAATAGGACGCCGTCTTTATCATATACCGTCAAAGTTTCTCCCAGCGGCATGCCCTGGCTATCATAGCTGTCTATAGAGGTTACCGTACCGCCAAGTATGGTCCCGTCACCAGCATCCATCTCAACCGTATATATCTTGTTATTATCGCTGCCGGCGTAAGTGTATTTTTCTATTGTCACCGCACCTTCAGTTCTGTTATCTATTCCTACGAGCATATATCCGGTTAAATGAAGCGTATCCTTGAGGTAATTGCTTGCGCTCACTCCAGTATTTGCGCCGCCTGTAGAAGCGCCGTTTGTCATTTGCTCCGTTTTTGAGAGAACTCCGTTTTCGTCGTAAGTATATACGGTCGCATCCGCCGGCATGCCCTGGTCATCATACCTGGTAATATCTGTTACGGTGCTGCCGATCACAGAGCCGTCGCTGCGCCGCACCTTGATCTCGCATATCTTTTTATTGTCGCTGGCTATATAAGTGTATGTATTTATTGAAACGCCGTTCTCCTGGCCCATATTCACTTCCACAAAAGTATATCCCGTCAGGCCAAGCGCCACTGCCAGATAATCGTTAGCATTCAGTCCCTCTGTCGCATTAAAATTGTATGATGACGTCTGATTATTGATCACAGAACCGGCTTTATCATATATTGTAACGGTTGCCTGCGAAGGCATGCCCTGGGCATCAAAAGCGGTCGTTTCGGCTATTACCCCGTCAAGTATCATTCCGCTGTTGCCGTTCATCTCTACTGTATAAACTTTACTATTGTCACTGCTGATATAAGTGTACGTATTTACCGTTACGCCATATTGCTGATCGCTGTTCATCCCTACAAAGCTGTAGCCTGTCAGATGGAGCGTATTCGTAAGATAGCCATTCACAGTCACGCCGGGATCTACGCTGGCACCGCCTGAGGTGCTTATCACTGCGCCGGTGTTATTGTATGTCGTGACGATTTTATTCATAGGCATGCCCTGAGCATCATAACTATCTACCAGGGTTACTGTGCCTGTAACTATCGCGCCCATGTCGCCATTCACTCTAACCGCATATATCGTCTTATTATCGCTAGAAGCATAAGTAAGTGACTCCATTCTCAGGCCGCGTTCGATCGTGGTATACAGACCTATAAACCTATAATCGGAAGCATGGAGCGTATTCTTGAGGTAACTATCGGAGCTTACAACTGCTATCCAGTTAAGATCGCTTACTGTTTCCTGGATATCGATCACGACGCCGTCCTTATCATATACTTTCAGCGTTCCATTAGAAGGCTGCCCCTGAGCGTTGTACTTATCGACCTTGGCCGACGCGCAGCTAATGACTACCCCATCAGCGTCTGTCTCAACCGTATATAGAGTGCTATTATCGCTGGCTATATAAGCGTATTTCTGCGTTGGGGCTCCGTCTTCAACGCTGCTATTCGACGCCACGAACGTATACCCGGCCAGCCGGAGCGTATCTTTCAGATAGTCGTTGACAGCGATAGGAGGATTTATCGTTTGTGCGGGGTTCAGGTTATCGGTAGCCGTTGTCTGAGAGTTGGACGGAACGGTAGTATTGACGGGGTTGGTTATCGTCTGCTGAACAGGAAGGGTGCTCACCGCATTATGGACATCCGATGAGGTAGCGTTGTTAGTGATATTTACGGTCTTTATGTTATACGTCCTGACTTCCTTAAGAGCGGTAAGTGATGTGCCATAATCGAATACCGTAACCTCGCCCGGCACGCCGTTCTCATCATAACCCGCAATTATATAATCCACCCTCTCGCTTCCGCTCTCACCGAAATAGACGGTCGTGCTCGATACTCTGCCCGGCTCTATCGATTCCTCATCGTTTATTTTAGTGTAAGATCCCCAGAATTTATCGCCTTTTTCCGGCGTAATCTCCTTGGCTCCGGCCTTCCATGAACTAGCTTCGTTCAAGCCACTGATGTCGTATGAAACTATCCTGCTAAGGCGCGTCCCATCGTAATGATAAACGTTCAATTGCCTGGGAGTCCCGCTCTGGTCAAAATCTTCTACGGTATACTGAATAGCTCCGGTCTGTTTTGCTTCCGGACTGCCGCGTTTTTTCTGCAGCGCCAATTCGTCATCAGCCTGCACCTTCTTGTTGTTCGTGCTGAAAACAAGATCTTCCACACCCTGTTTTATGCCGATCGTTTCTTCGTGCGCCCTCTGCTGCTTTATTACATAATCAGGCGCGAAAGAATAATTTTGCTCCTGTTCACCGGCGCTCGGTAGAAGTTTATTTGCCGCATCGAGCTTTTTTCGGTAAGATACCGAATCATAATTTGTTACTTCGACTTTTTTACCATCCGTTGAGACCTGGCTTGTCGCGATCTTTACGCCTTGCGCCGCAGGTGCTAATGATTGTGTTATATAAGCAAAACCATCCGCATACGCCACCTGTTGTGATATAAATATAAAGGCAATAAAAAAGGATATGGCTCTAAACCATACCCGTTTGTGCGAATTATAACGCGCGTCGATAAAACTCAGCGGACCAGCGGCTAAATAAAATTCGTTATTATTCATCCAGCCACCCCTCACTTATCGATAGACTTTTTAAGCTCATAATCAAATCCTTTTTAAAACATTTAAATAACTTACCAAAAAAAATCGCCCTGCACACCATTAAGTTTACCTTATAATATATAATAATCAAGGGTAAATATTTAACTTTTTTATATTTTAACAGGAATGTTATAGATAAGCATCCTAAAGACAACCTGCAAGATCAGGTTTGTATATATGGCTGCGATGATATCGTCGAACATTACCCCCAGAGAACCTGTTAACCTCTCCATCCGCTTTGCCGGCCATGGCTTTAAAATATCCAAAACCCTGAAAATAAAAAAGCCGATTATGACAGAAAAAATATTATACGGCACGCAAAATAAAGCCAATAGAATACCACAGGCCTCATCGATGACTATCATCCCGGCATCTTTTCGTTTATATATTTTTTCCGCTTCCCCGGCAAATATTACGCCCAGCACGAACAAAAACATTACGGAAAACGCGTAAAGTATCTCGTTATTTTTTACCAAAAAATAGACGATCAAACCGCCGAGCGAACCCATCGTGCCCGGCATGAACGGAGAATGCCCGAGATAAAAAAAACTCGTTATGAATTTAATGCGTTTTTTCATATGCCCACCTCATGCAATTGCACATGGAACCATCTGATTCTATCTGCCTTTGGTTTCATTAGCGTAGACCTCCTTATTTTTTACAAAATAGGAAATGCCGCTGGTAAGCGTTAAAGCTATTGTAACACACATAAGCGCGAATATCGCGTCTTTGTAAATGACCGCAACCCTTTCTGTCCAGAATCCGAAACGGCTGCGCGACCCCTCGTCAAATATCACGAATAGAAGGATAATGAAGATCACGCACATCTGCCAGACGGTCTTCTGTTTTCCGCCTTCGCCGGCAGATATGACCTTGCCCTTGGCAAGAGCCATCCCTCTCAGGGCCGTCACTGCCACCTCCCGGAATAGTATTATGGCGACCATCCATGCCGGGACAAGGCCAAGTTCCACAAAGGCCAGAAATGCCGACAAGACCAGTATCTTGTCGGCTATAGGGTCCATAAGTTTTCCAAAATCGGTGACCTGGTTATTTCTCTTGGCTATATATCCATCCAGGATATCTGTGAGCGACGCCAGCAAAAAAACGATGAGCGCCGCTACTTTGGCGGCTACTCCGCCTGAAAACAAAAACACCATGAAAGCGGCTGTAAGGATTATCCTTAAGATCGTCAGCTTGTTGGGCAGGTTCACCGCGTCACCTTCCCCACCAGATCGTATTCCAGCGTATCGGTAATTTTAACTTTATAGAATTGGCCTACTTCTATATTTTTGCCGGATACATAAACCGCGCCATCTACTTCCGGCGCGTCACCCTGGGTCCGGCCCAGAAATCCGCCTTTCCGCGTTTCGTCTTTCTCGTCGATCAGGACGTCCACGGTCTTACCGAGGAACGATCTCAAGGCCTGGAAAGAGATGTCCTGCTGCAATCGCATCAGCCCGTCGAATCTCTCTTTTTTTAAATCTTGCGGAACCTGCGATTCGAACGCAGCAGCCCTCGTACCCTCTTCGCGAGAATAGATGAAAGCGCCCAGTCTTTCGAATTTCATTTTACGCACAAAAACCATAAGCTCCTGAAAATCTTTATCCGTCTCGCCCGGAAAACCTACTATTATAGACGTCCGCAATACCAGACCGGGGATGTTCTTTCGCAAATTTTCGATAAGCTCTACTATATCCTTCTTCTGGATCTTCCTGTTCATTCTCTTCAGGACGCTGTCCGATATGTGCTGGATGGGAAGGTCGAGATATTTGCATATCTTCTTCTCGTCCCGTATCGTCGATATAAGATCATTCGTATAGTGCGCAGGATGGGTGTACATAACCCTTATCCATTTTACGCTGTCCCTGGATTCGCATATCCTTCGTAAGAGGACCGGCAACGCAGACTTACCGTACCGGTCTATCCCGAATAGCGTCGTATCCTGTCCTATCAGGTTTATCTCTTTCAGCCCCTTTCCTTTTGAGAGGTTGCGTACCTCTCTCAGGATGGATCCGATCGAGCGGCTGCGAAATGAACCTCGAAGGCGGGATATTATACAGTAACTGCAAAAATTGCTGCAGCCTTCCGAGATCTTTACATATGCGTAATGGCGCGGCGTCAAGACCATCCGGGGTGATTTGTCGTCGTATAGATAATTCAAATGGCCGGATACCGTTGATCGGGAGCGCTCCTTTACCTGCGAATGGTCGATCATCTCTTTTATGAGGCGGGCTGCTTCGGGAAAATCGCTCGTCCCTATGACCAGGTCGGCTTCCGGAAGCTCTTTTGAAAGTTTCTCTTTATACATCTGCGGAAGGCATCCGCAGATCACCAGGTATTTTATCTTTCCTTCTTTTTTAAGCTGCCCGGCTTCCAGTATTATGTCTATCGCTTCCTGCCGGGCGGCCTCTATAAACGCGCAGGTGTTTATCACGCAAATATCCGGGTTCTTCTCGACGGCGATTATTTTAAATCCCGCGTTTTTCAAAGAACCGATCATGATCTCCGAATCGAGCAGATTTCGCGGACACCCAAGGCTTGTGATCCCTGCTGTTGGCATTGCGCTATCTTCTATTTTACTTTCATGCCGTTTCGGGTAATCTCCAGATCCTTGATGACTCCCTTGCCCGGCGATCCAAGCGATCTTCCGTTCAAAAATATCTCTACGACATCGCCGTTAGCGATGAAAAGCTCGACCTTCTCCCGGGCAGTGACAGATTCTGCCAACCCTCTCGGGAGAACCCTCTGGAACTGTTTTTCACCGTCTTTTTTCAACTCCACCCAGACGGGAGATCTCACTTTTATAGTGATATTCAGCGGTTCGTTCTTAGGGACTACCGTTTTCGCGGAGCGCGAGCTTTTTGCAGCGTTCTTTCTGGCGGCAGCAGGCCTGGTCTCGGATACTTTCGCTTTTAGCGATACTTTTGCCGTCTTATGCGGCCTCTTCGACAGTGAATAGAGAAAGCGCACGCTAGCGTATGCCAGAAAGACGAATAGAGCGATCAGGGCGAGCGCTATTACCGCCAGCATTACGCGCCGCAATAATACTGTTGTATCTTTACCGTCGTTCTTTTTTGGCTTTACGGCCTTGTCCGGATTTACGCCGCCCGAAACTTTGTCGGCATGAAGAGATGCATATTCATTAAGTATCTCTTTATAGTCCAGGCCGAGGTAGCCGGCATATTTTTTCAAGAATCCTTTTACGTAAGTAGGGGTGAGTATCTCATCGCACCTTCCCTCCTCAAGCGCCGCCAGGACAGGCGCATGGATAAGGGTTTGCTTCTGGACCTGCTCGATGGTAAGGGAGCGCTTCTCCCTTGCAGCTTTAAGTTTCTCGCCTATATCGGCCATTGACATAAAATAACCTCGATCCTATTTATCTCGTTAGAAAATTTGTCTAACGGGATTTACCTTCGGGGCTTTCTACCCGAGCCTGATACTGTTCCATGCTTATCAATATATCCCGCGGCTTCGAGCCCTGATACGGCCCCACTATGCCTTCATCTTCCATCATATCGATCAATCGCGCCGCGCGCGTGTACCCTAATCCCAGCCGGCGTTGTAACACCGAAACCGACGCCTGCTGTGTCTCCAGTATAAGCTTTACGGCTTCCTCGTATACTTCATCTTTTTCAAACTTCTTGAACGCCGTCTTTTTCTGGACGTCCAGTATACCTTCCGCGTATTCCGGGCCTCTTTGGGCTTTTATAAAATTCGTTATCCGCTCTATCTCCTTATCGCCGATGAGGCTGCACTGGGCGCGGACAGGCTTGGATGCGCCAGGTTCCACAAATAACATATCGCCGCGGCCTAACAGCTTGTCGGCGCCGTTTATATCGAGAACGGTCCTTGAGTCCACCTTTGATGCGACCTTGAAGGATATCCTCGCCGGGAAGTTGGCTTTTATGACTCCTGTGATAACATCCACGGATGGGCGCTGGGTCGCGATTATTATATGGATACCGACCGCCCTGGAAAGCTGCGCAAGACGCGTTATAGCGCCTTCTACATCGGTCTGAGAGACCATCATGAGATCGGCCAGCTCATCTATGATTATGACGATATACGGCAGCTTGTCATCCGGATTATGCCCGAATTTTTCGTTGTAAAGATCGATATTCCTGACGCCCGCTTTAGCGAAAAGCTCATAACGCGAATCCATCTCGCTTACTACCCAATCGAGAGTGCTGCCCACTTTTTTAGTCTCTGTTACGACGGGTGCCAAAAGATGCGGCAGATCGTTAAATACGGCAAGTTCTACGCGCTTTGGGTCTATCATTATAAATTTAACTTCTTCCGGAGTGGAATTGAATATAAGGCTCATTATGATCGTATTGACACAAACCGTCTTGCCGGACCCGGTCGCGCCGGCGATCAGAAGATGCGGCATGGTTGCGAGATCCGCCACAACGGGAGTGCCGGCTATATCTTTACCTAGTGCCAATTTTAAAAACTTCGACTTAGAATCCCTGTATTCTTTGGAATCGAGCACCTCTCTTAAATAAACGAGCGCGCTCGATGAGTTTGGAACTTCAAAGCCTATCGTCCCCTTACCGGGGATGGGCGCCACGATCCTGACGCTCTGCGCCTTCATGGCTAGCGCGATGTTATCGCTGAGAGACGTTATCTTATGAAGCTTCACGCCCGGCGCAGGCTCAAGTTCATATCTGGTTATTACGGGGCCCTTATTTATTTCAACTACCTTTGCCTCTATATCAAAATCTGCCAACGTTTCTTCCAATATGCGCGCATTGCCTTCCAGGTCGTCTTTTATCTTCCGGGATTCATAAGGCGGAGGTGAATCCAAAAGATCCAGCCCGGGCAATTTATATTCGCCCGTTGTAGCCCGGATAGGTTTAAGCGACTCCTGGGAAGAGGCTTTCACCGGCGCCGTCACAGTAATGGTAGGCTTAAGCCTAGGCGCGTCGATTGCCGATTCTTTCGTGTTATTATTTTCACGAACCCTGGGTGAAGCGTTTATATTCTGGGAAGGCAGCTTTATTAATGGTTTTCTTGTTTTTAACACAGGGGCAACGCCATCGGCCGAAAGACGGTCCTTGACGCCCTTCGACAGGTCTTTGGTCCTTCTGAAAAGGCCTGTGAGAAACGGCAGCAAAAGGAATTCCGTAGCCAAAAGCACTGAAAGCAAAAGCAGAAGCGCTATAATAACGATCGCCCCGCCCCGCCCCAGATATTTGATAAGAAAGTCGGAAAATACCATCCCGATCATACCACCCAGGCTAAAACGGAAAGTAGAGTCACCTGAACCCAGGATCGAGAATATGGAACTTGACGCCAGGATCAGGAAGAACGTACCGAATATCTTGAAATGTATCTTTTGGGGAGTTATGCCTGAAAGCCTTGAAATGGCCCACGAAATTATAAGGAGAGGGATCACGTAAGAGCTCAATCCCATCACGAAGAAAAGAGCGGCGCCGATATAGACGCCGAATAACCCGGCCGCATTACTGACCGGGATATTGGGTTTTGACGTAAAAAGCGAAAGATCGGAAAAACTGAAGGTGACCAGGCTGGTCAATATTAAGATAGCTATCGCGAAAAGTATTATTGCCTGTATCTCGTTCCATCTAGTCTTGTCCATGACTCCTCTATTAATTAGAAGGATATTATACCAAGTAAAGCCATCAAAATGCAACACAGACCGAAACTATTAATAGAACTATTTCCCGGTGTGCCCGAAACCGCCGCCGGCACGCGCAGTCTCGTCCAGTTCTTCGGTAACTTCTATCTGGGCCCTTATCACTTCTTTTATTACCATTTGGGCGATACGATCGCCGCGTTTTATCGTAAAAGTCTCTTTGCCATGGTTTATCATTATAAGGCTCAAGAGCCCGCGATAGTCGGAATCTATCGTCCCGGGAGTATTGACAAGGCTTATCCCGTGCTTCAGAGCCAGGCCGGACCTCGGCCTGATCTCAGCCTCGTACCCGTCAGGCATACTTAAATAAATGCCAGACGATATTAACTTGATCTCGCCTGGCACTAAACTAACTTCTCCGTCAACATCGGCCAGAAGGTCCATCCCGCTTGAACCCGAAGTCGCGTACGCGGGAAGCGGAAGGTCTTCGCAGCCCTTCTTTTTTTTAATGTGTATTTTTACAATTTTCAATTTTTATAAACCAGTAGGGCACCCTTAAGGGTGCCCAGCGCTGTGGATAACTCTATTCTCTCGGCCGGCGCGGCGCGCGGCTATCCTGCCCTTCGCCTTTATTCTCTTCCGGCTTGTAATCCGGGTCTGCCTGCTTTATCGATAAATTTATGCGGCCCTGGTCATCTACTGCTATAAGTTTGACCGTAACCTCGTCTCCCAGCTTTACGACGTCCTCGACGTTCTTCACGAATTTACTCGCAAGTTCCGAGACGTGTATCAGACCATCTTTGCCCGGCAATATTTCACAGAAAGCTCCGAAGTTCATGATCTTTTTTATCTTGCAGCCGGTATATATCTTGCCCACTGCCGGCTCTTCGACTATCCCTTTTATTATCGCGACCGCCTTCTCCATTGCCGCGGGATCTGTCGATGCCACCTGTACCATCCCGTCGTCCGATATGTCGATCGTCGCGCCCGTATCCTGAATGATCTTCTTTATGACCTTTCCGCCGGGCCCAATAACCGCGCCTATCTTCTCCTCGTTTATCTTGAAAGCGATTATGCGCGGAGCGAATTCTGAAATACCCTCTTTTGGCCTGGATATCGTAGTGACCATCTTTTCAAGAATGTACATCCTGGATTTATGCCCCACTTCGAGCACTTTTTTGATCACGTCTTTACTTATGCCCTGGACCTTCAGGTCCATCTGAAGAGCAGTTATGCCGTTCTTGGTGCCTGCAACCTTGAAGTCCATGTCGCCGTAATGGTCTTCGACGCCGCCTATATCCGTCAGGATTATCGCTTCGTCTTTAGCCAGGATAAGTCCTATTGCTATACCGCTGACCGGCTCTTTGATCGGGACGCCTGCATCCATCAGTGATAGCGAACTGGCGCATACCGTAGCCATGCTGGACGAACCATTAGATTCCAATATATCGGAAACGACTCTCACCGTATACGGAAAATTCTCTTTAGACGGCATTACGGCTTTAAGTGCCCTCTCTGCAAGCGCACCGTGGCCTATCTCTCTCCTGCCCGGCCCTCTGATCGGTTTAACTTCTCCGACCGAGAACGGTGGAAAATTATAATGGAGCATGAAGCTCTTCTGGGCCTCTCCTTCGAGCGCGTCTATGATCTGCTCATCAGCGCTCGTCCCGAGCGTCGTGACCGAAAGTGACTGCGTCTGGCCGCGTGTAAATAGCGCCGATCCGTGAGTCCTCGGCAGCACTCCAACCTCGCAGGTAATCTTTCGTATTTCATCGAACTGTCTTCCGTCGACCCTTTTTCTCTTCTCTATTATGAATTTTCTGACCTCTTGTTCCTCTACTTCATTCAACGCTGCCTTGACGTCCTTTTCGGTGTATTCAGACTCTTCCGTAATGAGTTTTTTCTTCAAATCTTTAGAGAGCTGGCTCATCGCCTCTTCTCTCTGCTCTTTGGTGCTAAGCAGATTTATCCCGCCCAGCCTTGAGATCGACAGTTCTTTTACCTCTTTGAGCAATTCCGCATCTATCTTATAGAATTCGATGTCCCTTTTCTTCCTGCCGCATTCCTTCGCGAGTGATTCCTGCATATCGAGAAGGGGCTGTAATTCCGCGTGAGCAAAATTGATGGCTTCCAGCATCACTTCTTCGCTGATCTCGCTTGAACCTGCCTCGACCATTATTACAGCTGAGCGGTTGCCGCTTACCACCATATCGAGATCGCTTGTCTCGAGCTCCTGGTAAGTCGGGTTCACGATAAACTTACCATCTACCCTGCCGACCCGCACTGCCGCGATCGGGCCGTTAAAAGGGATATCTGATATGGTAAGAGCTGTCGATGCGCCCAGCATGGCCAGGACATCGGGATCGTTCTCGCCGTCGCTCGATACGACTATGGCAACTATCTGGACTTCATTAATAAAGCCTTTTGGGAAAAGCGGCCTGCATGGCCTGTCAATAAGACGCGCTGTCAGTATCTCTTTTTCGGAAGGCCTTCCCTCTCTCTTGAAGAACCCGCCCGGGATCTTCCCCGCAGCGTAAGTCCTCTCCTGGTATTCGCAGGTAAGCGGAAAGAAATCGATACCTTCCCTGGGTTCACCGGAGCATACCGCCGTAACAAGCACGACTGTTCCGCCCTGCTGGACGGTACATGAACCATCAGCCTGTTTTGCCATTCTTCCTGTTTCGATGATAATGCTGGATTTACCTAATTGTGTTTCAAGTTTTTTTGTCATATGGTCTTTCTATTGGTTTGGTTAAACAGAGATTTACTGGGGAACTATTTTCTCAGATCGAGCTTCTTCAGGATATCCTGATACCCCGCATGATCCTTCTTCTTCAGGTATTCCAGGAGCCTTCTCCTGATACTTACCATGCGCAAGAGCCCCTGCCTGGAATGGTGGTCTTTTTTGTGAGCCTTGAAATGCCCCGAAAGAGAATTGATCCTTTCGGTGAGCAAAGCGATCTGAACGCTCGGCGAACCCGTGTCCTTTTCGTGCGCCTTGAACGTCGTAATAATTTCTACCTTCTTTTCTTTTACCAATGCCATTTCCTTTTACCTTTCTTTCTTTTGGTTTTTGTTATGTTNNGTTAACATATTCGATGAAATTTGTAAAGCATTTTATCCAAAAAATTATCCCAGTATGCGCCGGGCCTGCAATGCATCCGCATCTATCTGTCTGATAAGCGCCTCGCGCGTCCTGAATTTCTTCTCGGCCCGCAACTTCCTTACGAAGAGCACCTCTATCTCTTTTCCGTAGATCCTTTTATGAAATCCGAAAATATGGACTTCGATGGTCGGCTCTTCATCACGCGAACTAAAAAATGTAGGCCGAACGCCTATATTCAAGAGCCCCTTATAAAGCTTCCCGGCAAATCTCGCTCTCACGGCATAAACACCGAACGGCGGTATTGCTTCATGGTGCGGATTGATGTTTGCCGTAGGATAACCAAGTACCCTGGCAAATTTGGAACCGGCCACCACAGTGCCAAGGACCGATACGGGGCGCCCTAAAAGGCCTGAGGCTTCACGAAGAGCACCTTTTAGTATAAGCTGCCTGATAACGCTGGAGCTCACTACTGTGCCGCTTTTTTTGACGGACCCGATTATCCTGACCTTTAGTCCCGATCTCTTCCCTATCGCCTTAAGCGCTCCGGCATCAGCCTTCGCGTCTTTGCCAAAATAAAAGTTTTCGCCTACGATAACTTCTTTTGCATGGAGCCGGCTTATCAAAATATTCTTTACGAAACACTCTGGAGTAAGGCGCGAAACGGATCTTGTAAAATTAAGGACGATAGCCGCGTCCACTCCGAGAGATTCTATCAGCCTGAGCCTGTGATGCAGAGAAACTATGCTTGGAATGGAATGCTTCGGATCTATGACTTTGAGCGGGTGCGGATTAAAAGTCACCACAACGCTATTCAATCTCAAGGCACGCCCCGCACGCACAACATCGGCGATGATCTTTTTGTGGCCGATGTGCACACCGTCAAAGACGCCGATACTAACGACGGAACCACGCTTGAGCTTATTTATATTGAACATAATGCCTTTTCAAGATCGGCTGGGCTGAATTCTTTTATCCGGTCTATCGTTACTGCATCCGAGATATTGAATTTCCCGGATCTCGTCCTTATTAAGCGCGAAAGATGGGCGCCGCAGCCAAGCGCCTTACCTATATCTATAGCGATCTGCCGGACGTATGTTCCCTTGGAACAGGTGAGACGAAAAGAGACCGCGGGCAGTCCTATTTTTAGTATCCGGATATTTTTTACAGATATCTTTCTCGGCTCCACTTCCACCGTTATCCCTTTCCTGGCAAGCTCGTATAATTTTTTTCCCTTATGTTTAATCGCCGAATACATCGGCGGAAATTGCTGGGTCTCACCCTCAAATTTATCGAACGCCGCCTTGATCTCTTCGGCAGTATACGCGACTTCTGTGCCCGTACCTTCCACCTTGCCCCATGCATCCCCGGTATCGGAAGTCGAACCGAGGATAAGCTCGCCTTCATAATCTTTATCGTCGGATATAAAATGCTGGGAGGATTTTGTGGATTTGCCTATCAATACGACCAATACGCCTGTCGCCATCGGGTCGAGCGTACCTGCGTGCCCCACTTTCTTAAGCGCGAACTTCTTCCTTATAAAATCGACGACATCGTGGCTCGTCATCCCCTGCGGTTTGTCAACGATCAGTATTCCATCCATAGTAACTTTCCCAACTTTTCCTTACCCATAAATGGTCGCCAGGTCAGGGGGGCTTCGCCGGATTTTGCTCTCATGAATTTTTAGTTCTTACTTAATTAAAATACCTTTATATTAACCGTTATGGTAACTCTTCTATANNAAAATTTTCATTGTGCTCACATGACTTCGGATTAGGTTTTATCCTGACAATTCTGACCAAGTTAGAATTGTTTACGTCTTGCTCATTTGAACGCTCATTTATCACTTAAAGCTCTTCTAATCTTATTGATAATATGCCAAAAAGTAACCATTAACAAAAAGATCCCCATAAGATACAAGATTCGAACTAAATAGATCCTCGAAGAAAAGCTATTTAACACAGAAAAAACGACTAAAAAAATAAATAGATATATAAGCAGCCCGGCAAAGCTTAATATTAGCGACTTTTGCCATTTGCTGGCAATATTGTGAGAATCACTTCTTTTCCATTTTTCAAAATCATTTTTTTGAGCTAACCAAAAAAGTAGGGGTAACAGAGCATAGAATGATAAATTTAGTACCTGTACTACGTTGTTAGGTAATTTTGGGAATAAGAAAGCTAGGGTAATGCTTGATAAGACAGTAAATATTAAAACTATATCAGCTTTTAGCCTCTTCCCAAGTTTCCTTAAATTAATATTAGTAACCAAAGCACCTGCCAAAGGAGTAAAAATTATAGAGCTTATTACAGCAACTAGAGGATGCCATGGACTTTTGCCAGTATCAATTAAAAGTAAATTATCGCAATAGGGGCAAAAGCGCATGAAAAAAGATTTTTCAATTTCTTTGCCGCAATAAGAGCAAAGCATCTTGTTTCCCATTATTTCCTTCTTTCTATTTTCAAAAACTCTTTCTTATCTAGTTAGATTTGCCAGGTTTTACTCTATTCACTCACGCACTTATTTTACTCAGATAGTGAACCAGCTCAATCCAAAAAGAAAATTTTTCTTTTCTCAGATGGCGGAACTTTTGTGNNGCTGGACCTCGGCCACCCATCCTTAAAGTCCGCAACAGATGTCACCCGAAAAATTTCCCAGCCCACTCAGAAAATTTTTCGCCTTCCTCAGATGGCGGAACTTTTGTGGTCCGCCGAAGCGACTGTCGTAAAATTTCGATACTTTTGGGCGATTTAGCAGGACGCGAAAACTGGTCAATTGTATAAGCGCTGCCAGGTTGAGCGGCCATCGAAATTTTACCACAGCGAGCGAGGATGCCTAATCCGAGCGAGCGACAAGCGGAGGCGGCCACAAAGTTACGCCGGACTGAAAGCGAAAAATTTTAATCCCCGCGAACCACTCGACGCATCACATTCTACCACATGATGCGAAAAATTTTACTTACTCCTCAGGACCTCTTCGGCTTTTGCCAGCACTTTTCTCTCGACTTCCGCAAGACTGCCTTCGATGATGCAACCCGAGGCCTTGACGTGGCCGCCGCCGCCGAAAGCTGCGGCCAGCACATTCACGTCGACATCGCCTTTCGCGCGAAAACTGACGTTGATCTTATTGCCGCCGTTAGGGTCCTCTTTGAAGAGTATCGCTATTCTAGCCTTATCGATGGAACGCGCGTAGTTGATGAAACCCTCGGACTTAAGATAATCGGCGCCCGTCTCTTTGATCATCGACTTTGTTATCTCAAGATACGCGATGTCGCCCGCGGGGTTCAATCTGAGGCTCGATAATACAAGTGTAAGCAATTTTATATCCGAGATCGACCTGCGCTCATAAACGCTTTCCGATACCTGCGCAGGTTTCAGGCCGTATCCTAAAAGTTCACCTGCTATCTCGTGAGTCGCCCTCAATGTATTGTCATAATTGAATGAGCCCGTATCGGTCAGGATCGCTATATAAAGAACGAGCGCAATATCTTTCGTTATCGGCACATCCATTTTCTTGAACAGGCGAAACACCATCTCTCCCGCGGAACTCGCGTTCGGGTCGACCCAATTGACATTGCCAAAGTTCTCATTAGATATATGGTGGTCGATATTTATAACGGTCTTGTCTTTGGTGACGAGCTCCTGCACCCTTCCTATCCTTTTAAGATTTGGGCAATCCAGGACAACGATGGCGTCGAAATCCCTTTTCATCTTAATATCGGTAGATACTTCATCGGTGTTGGGCAAAAATTTATAATGGTCCGGGGCAGGGTCATGATCGACGATATAGGCCGTCTTGCCGAGAAAAGTCAAAAGTTTCTTCATGGCAAGCTGGCTTCCCAAAGAATCGCCTTCCAGGTTCACATGCGCGGTTACCAGGAATTTTTTATGCTTCTTTATCGCCTGTATCGCTTTTTCCATCTTCCTTTTCCTTTTTTTCTTCTCTGATCTTATTAAGGATCTCAAAGATCTCATTGGCGCGGCTTATCGATTCATCTATCTTGAATACGAGCTCCGGCATGAAACGAAGTTTTATTTTATCCGAAAGAAGCCCCCGGATATACCCCTTGGCGCTGTTCAATCCCTTCAGAGCAAGATGTTTATGCCTGGACTCGCCCAGGACGCTGAAATAGACGCTGGCGTGCCTGAGATCTTTGGTCAATATGACCTTGGTTATCGTAAGAAATCCTATGCGCGGATCCTTAATCTCATTCTGGGCAATAACGCTTATCTCCTGCCTTATCGCTTCCTGGACCCGCTCTACCCTCTGACTCATATCATCTCCGTCTTTGCTAGTATTATAGCTTAAAGCGCTGCATAACGCCACAGGTTAAGTTCTTCAAGCCTATTCAGCATATTAAGCTTATTCTTCTCTTTATCTATGAGGTCCAATTCCTTTTTTACGCGGCCTCGCGACACTTTTCCCGGCATTTCTTTTTTTATAGCATCTTTGATCAGTTTAAGCGTCCGTCTCTCTATCGCAAAACCGAATCTCTTCTCAAAGCGCACAGCCCTGAATATGCGCGTTGGGTCATCTATGAAGCTTTTGTCGTGCAGGACCCTTATATGCTTGGAAGCAAGGTCCTTTTCTCCGCCAAAAAAGTCTATCAGCTTGCCGCAATTATTATCATTAATACTTATCGCCATTGCATTTACAGTAAAGTCGCGTCTTGAAAGATCATCCTTCAGTGAACTGAATTCTACTGTAGGCATCGCGCCGGGCCGTTTGTAAGTTTCCCGCCGCGCTGTAGCAAAATCTATTCTTTCGCCTGCCTTCGTGGTAACCGAGCATGTTCCGAAATACTTATGGATAATAATATCTGCGAACATTTTCTCCGCGAAAACCTTGCCCAGCTTTATCGCGTCGCCTTCAACCACTATATCTATGTCAATATTCTTCGTGCCGAGCAGCAGATCGCGGACAGTCCCGCCCACAATAAAAGCGGGATATCCCATCTCATCCGCCAGCTCGCCGATCTCTTTCAATAGCCGCATCATCTTTCCCGGCAATAGTCTTTTCATATATTTATCTCAGAAATTTTTCGCTGTCTTTAGTCCGGCTTTACTTTCGGGTGTTGCCTCC
>PLNN01000031.1:0-11334 GCA_003142795.1 Candidatus Omnitrophota bacterium | reverse complement strand
TTGAGCAGTTTCATTGGCCTTTCTAAACCGCCCCAAAGTATCGAAATTTTTAACAGTCGCTCCGGCAAGCACCCGAAAGTTCTGCCACCTGACGAAGCGAAAATTTTCCTCGCTTACTCCCCCATGGCTAGTCGGCTATTTAACAGCTACGTGAAAATTTTGATACTTTTACTCACCCCAGACACAATTTATAGTCAAGCTACGCGCGTGTCTGAATAATAAGGCTTAAAATTCGATTATGTGAGCACAATGAAAATGTTAGGTCTTTTGTGAGGCGAAAAACGGTTATATATAAGAACGTTTTTCATATTAAAAGAGCCGAGGATGTTTGAGGCCGGATTATCGTCCCGCCGAGGCGGGACGCCGGCCGAGTTCCGAGGCTCCCGTTTTTCAACGAACAAAAGACCGACCCGAGCGATAGCGAGGGGAACATTTTCCCTGCCACCTTATTAGGTGGCTTGTGCGAACATAACGAATTTTAAGCCCTGCGAACCACTCGATGCATCACATTCTACCACGGGATACGAAAAATTTACGCTCGCGGGTGAAACTTTGTGTGTATCGACTTTAGCCGTGACTTGTCGATGTGCGTATAGAACTGCGTCGTTGCGATATCCGCATGGCCCAGCATCTCTTGCACGACCCTTAAATCCGCCCCGCCCTCCAATAGGTGCGTCGCGAAACTATGGCGTAAAGTATGAGGCGTTATCTCTTTCTTGATCCGCGCTTTTCGTGCATTCGATTTCATCATCTTCCAGAAAGACTGCCGCGAGATCTTTTTTCCGAGACGCGACAAAAACAGATGCTTGTCATTACCCTTTTTAAGAAGGCGCGGACGCACCTTTTCTATGTACCGCGTAACCGCCTCTTTCGCGGATTTACCTATCGGGACTATTCTCTCTTTGTCGCCTTTCCCCCTGCATTTTATAAACCCGACATCCAGGTTCAAGCCGTCCATCGTAAGCTCGACCATCTCGGATACCCGCATGCCGGAGGCGTACATCAGTTCAAGCGCTGCCCTGTCCCTTATCCCCATCCAGTCCCTTAAGTCAGGCGCCCCCAGAAGTTTTTCCACTTCCGCTATATTCAGGACGTTCGGGAGCGGGCGTATGAGCTTCGGCGATTCAAGAACACCGGCAGTATCGTCTTTTGTCAGATGTTCCTGCACCAGGAATCTGTAGAACATCTTTATGGCAACAAGCGCCCTGGAGATAGAGTTGCCGGATATGCCCTTTTCTTTTAAATAGAGCATATGCGCCGTTATGTCCTGCCTCTTTATCCGGTCGATATCTTTTATGCCGATCTTTTCCATGCGGCCTATAAAAGCGAGTATGTCCGTCCTGTAAGAAGATATCGTATTCTTGCTCAATCCTCTTTCAACCGTAAGGTAATTCAGGAATTCATCCAATAATACTTTCATGTCAAAAACGGATTATGCCGCCTTTCGTAACCTATCGTCGAGATCTCTCCATGGCCCGGATATATCACGGTATCGTCGCTGAATATCAGCAGCTTTTCCCTTATCGATCTCAAAATGGCGTCTTCATCGCCGTATTCGAAATCCGTCCTGCCTACGCCGCCGTGAAACAGCGTATCGCCGGTTAAAATGACACCGTCCAGCTTTACCGAAATGGATCCGGGCGTGTGGCCCGGCGTATGTATTATTTTAAGTTTCAGGTTGCCCAGCTCGATGATATCGCCGTCCTCGAGCAGTTTTGACGCCGCCGGGGATCTCACTTTGAAAAAGAACATTGCAGAAAGATTTTTAGTGGCGTCGATCAAAAAATCGTTATCCAGCCTGTGGATATATATGGGAGAATCAAAATAGCCATTCAGGGCAATATGATCGCCATGGCCATGAGTATTTATTATAAACTCCAGGGAGTAGCCGTTCTTACGCAGAAAATCTTTTATTTTTGCGCCGTCGAAGCCGGGGTCTATTACACATGCCTTTTTAGTAGCCGGATCCGCGACAACGTAGCAATTGACCGCCATCGGCCCGACCGTAAATTCTTTCAGGATGAAATCATCGCCGCTACTTGGCTTGGGGCTCATTTTCAAAGCTTTTCTTAAGGTGATCCTTTACCTTACCGTAGATAAACTCACGCCTTATGAGCCGCTCTTCATGCTCAAGCGTGCTTTTAATACTGTCCTTGTTGAATTGGCTCAGTTCTTCCCTTTCTATAGTATCTTTGACACTCACCAGCCTGTCGACGTGCTTCTTCAACGCGGCGCCTTTCTCCGGATCGAGTATGTTCTGCATATCCCGGAGGTTCGACACTATCTGCTCTATGCACATCAGGTCCTTCTTATGGCTCTGCCCCAAGACATTTACAAGCTCCGATTGGAACGACTCCCAGTAAACGTAATGTTTTTTATACAATTCCGGGGACGGTTTTTTCGTATACTTCTGCGGCTGGTAGAAGCGCGGCATCTTGACCGTCTCTTTCTTCTTCCTGGTAAATTTCTTCACTACCGCGTCGCAGCCTGTAAGATTCAAAATAATAAAACACGCGAGTATTATCGCAAAGGCTCTTTTCATATCATCTCCCAATTATTTTTTTGAACTCTTCTTCCGAAATTATCTTCACGCCAAGCGCCCTGGCCTTATCCAGTTTCGATCCCGCTTCAACGCCTGCGACCACAAAGTCGGTATTTTTACTTACGCTCGTTGAGGCATTGCCGCCTAGTTTCCGGACAAGCTCTTCGATATCGCTTCTTGTAAACGAAACAAGCGATCCTGTCACAACTACCGTCTTACCTGTAAGGACACCGCCGGGGGCTTTAATTTTTGTCTGCGATGTCTTAACGCCGGCTTCTTTCAATTTTTTTAATATAGCCAGATTTTCCTTATTCCGGAAAAAATTATATATCGACTCGGCCATGACAGGCCCGATCTCGCTCACACCGGTCAACTCGTCCATCCCGGCATCCTTTAATTTGTCGATCGAACCGAAGTGGTCGGCAAGCACCCACGCCGCGTGCTCTCCCGCATGGCGGATACCCAATCCGTATATCAGGCGGTTCAGGTCATTCAATCTGCTCTTTTCGATCGCATCGATCAGGTTACGGGCGCTTCTTTCCGCCATCCTCTCCAATTTTTTGACATCGTCGAATTTCAGGTAATATATGTCACCGTAATCTTTTATAAGGTTTTTGTCAACGAGTTGATCGACTATGGCATCCCCCATCCCTTCTATGTCCATTGCATTTCTCGATGCAAAATGCAGGACCATCTCTTTTATCTGGGCAGGGCAGCCGACATTCTCGCATCTTATCGCGACTTCTTCCGGGAGGCGGACCAGCTTTGAGCCGCACGCCGGACAGCTCAAAGGTATGCGAAACGGCCTTTCATGGCCGGTCCTTTTTTCTTTATTCACGCTCAGGACTTTCGGTATTATCTCGCCCGACTTTTCGACATAGACCTTATCACCGATCTTCACGTCGAGCCTTTCGATCTCGTCGAAGTTGTGAAGCGTGGCGCGCGAGACCGTCGTCCCTGACAGATGGACCGGCTTCAAGATGGCAACAGGCGTAATCGTGCCCGTGCGCCCGACCTGGACGATAATATCTTCGACTTCGGTCAATGCCTGCTCCGCCGGGAATTTATACGCTATCGCCCATCGCGGGCTCTTTGAGGTCACGCCGAGCTTCTCGCGCTGGGCCAGGTCGTTGACCTTCAGCACCATGCCGTCTATTTCGAAATCCAATTCATCTTTTTTATATTCGAATGAATTGCAATAGCCGACGACCTCTTCGATCGTCCTGCAAAGCTTGTGGTGCGGGTTCACCCTGAAACCCGCACTCTTAAGATATTCCAGGACCTCCGCGTGCGTCTTGAAATCTATTCCCTCGTAATGGCCGATACCCCAAACATAAATATCGAGTCCCCTCGCCGCCACTATTTTCGGATCGAGTAATTTCAGGGAACCTGCCGCCGCGTTCCTGGGATTGGCAAAGAGCTCTTCTCTCGCCTTCTTTTTTTCTCTGTTCAGCTTCTCGAGGGCTTTCTTCGTCATATAAACTTCACCGCGCACCTCGATAAGTTTTGGGATATTAGCCTCTTCGTCAAAGGCAAGAGGAATGGAACGGATCGTCTTCAGATTATTCGATACGTCATCGCCTTCTATACCGTCCCCGCGCGTTGAACCCTGGACCCATTTTCCGTCTTTATAAAGAAGCGAGATACTCACGCCGTCGAACTTCAATTCAACGACGTATTCGACTTTGTCACCTTTCAGGTTTTTCCTGACCCGTTCGTCGAACTGGCGTATCTCACCCGCCGAATAGGTATTGTCGAGGCTCATCATCGGCACGGCGTGGCGGACGGATTTGAATTCCGTCAGCGGCGCGCCGCCGACGCGGTGGCTGGGTGAATCCGGCGTAGCGAATTCGGGAAATTCTTTTTCGAGGTCGAGCAGTTCGTGATAAAGCCGGTCGTAGTCGCGGTCGGAAATCACCGGCTTGGCTTCGACATAATAGGCGCGGTCGTGCCGGCGGATTTCCTCCACGAGCCAGGGGTGGCGTTTTTTAGCTTCGACGTGCGTCACGTGGAAATGATGTGCACAGGCGGGATGAAAGAAAACCCTTTTTGACTTGTCTTTAACTCGATTTCAATGCGACGCGTATTTTTCGCGGGTCTTGGCGCAAATCCAGCACGCGATACACAGTCGCAGTTCCGTCGTCGAATTGGTAGTAAATGGCATAAGGAAATCGTTTGGACAGCAAACGGTGAAAGCCAAAAACCTTCCGATGGGTTCCCGCGTAAAGCACCAGCGAATCGATATCCGAAAAAAGTGAAACAAGAAAATAACCGCCAAGCCCTTCGCTCTGCCGTTCGTAAAAAATCCCGGCCATCCGCCAAATCATTAAAGGCAGACGCGAGGATGCGAAGACTCATTTTCCGCCCTTCCGCAATTCCGCTTTTGCCTGTTCCCAGTCCAAAATCTTTTCCTCACCGCGCGCCACGCGTTCCGAGGTTTCGCGCAAGACATCGGCATGCCAAGCGGGAGATTCCACCTCGGCTTCGTTCCGGCTCAGGTCAGCCCACAATGCCTCCATGAGCCGCAACTTTTCCTGACGAGGCATCCGCTGAATTTCGAGCGCACTCATGCCTTAAACATGAAACGGCCTGACCGAAAATGCAACCACTCTTTAAACGGAGCTGGCAATACTTGGCTTCGGGCTGCTTTATTCCGGGAATTGTGTAGCGACGCGGCGATGAAAGGACAGTTTTTTGTGAGGCCGTCGGCGGCCATTTTTCAGGCCGAAGCAGGCACCTTTCGCGATCTCACCCCAAATCGAAGCCTTCAGGCCACGAGGAAACAGATGAATCCCGCGACGCAGAGGAGAAAGAAGATAATGACTGCGCCATCGATCGCGCCAAACCGGGCCTCTTCCGAGTGGTTGGCCGGGACGAGCGCAGTATTAAATATATGGCTCTTCCTGCTCACGTTGTAAGCAATTTTAGTCATGCCCTGCAGTCGAGCATGGACCGGGCCACCGGATGCCGGCGGAGGATGAACAAAAAGATGACGCGGAAAAGGCGCGCAAGACAGGATTTGTCCTGGGATTTGACAGCAAAAAACGCACCGGGGCGCCCGGTGTCAAGCGGGCTGTCCCAAAAACCGGCGTAGGNNCCTTCAGCACCATGCCGTCTATCTCGACGTCCTGCTTATCGCGCTTATCCGCCCATGAATTACAGTAGTCTATCACCTCTTCGATAGTTTTACATAGCTTGTAATGCGGGTTAACCCTGAATCCCGATTTTTTCAGATAATCGAGGACCTCTATGTGCGTATTGAAATCTATCCCTTCATAATGGCCTGTGCCCCACACATACATATCGAGACCGCGGCCGGCTACTGTCTTAGGATCCAGCAGTTTCAGGGACCCGGCAGCGGCATTCCTGGGATTCGCGAAAAGCTCTTCGCCGTTCTTCTCTTTTTCTCTGTTCAATTTTTCGAAAGCCTTTTTCGTCATGCATACTTCGCCGCGGATCTCTATAACGTCCGGGGCTTTTGCTATCTCCTCACTGAAGGAGAGCGGTATAGAGCGTATCGTCTTAAGGTTATTCGATACATCATCGCCTTCGGTGCCGTCTCCCCTGGTAGCACCGAGCGCCCAAATGCCCTTCCTGTAAAGTAACGATGCGCTCACGCCGTCGAATTTCAATTCGACCACATATTCTATCTTTTCGCCCGGGAGGTTCTTCCTGACGCGCTTATCAAAATCCCGTATCTCGTCGGCGGAGTATGTATTGTCGAGGCTCATCATCGGAGCGATATGTTTTACAGCCGGGAAACTTTTCAAAGGTTCGCCGCCGACGCGCCGGGTAGGCGAGTCCGGCCTTATGAGTTCCGGGTGCGCGTCTTCAAGATCCTTCAATTCCCTGTAAAGCTTGTCGTATTCCTGGTCGGAGACTTGTGGTTTATTCAAAACGTAGTATAAGTGATCGTGATGTTTTAAAGTTTCTCTTAATTTTTCTATACGGCTTTTAACATCCATTCTCATCTTCCTTCCAGCAGCCTGTGAGCGAGAAATGCGGGGAGGCCGGCTTTCAATATCTTGTCTTTAGCGCTTTCAACGTCATATGCGATCCTTCTTATTTCAACGGTATTCTCACTGCTATCGTATATGGAATAACCAGCCTTCGGATCGCCGTCCCTGGGCTGTCCTATGCTTCCTATGTTTATGACATATTTCTTATCCGGCCCCATCTTTACCTTGCCGCGCTTTGCCCGTTTCATTGCGGCGCCTTCGGTGTAATATATGCCCGGCATATGCGAGTGTCCTACAAAGCAAAGGCGCGTCCTTGATAGCTGCGACGTAGGATATGCATCTCCCTCATCCATGATGTAATAAAATTCCTCGGGCGTCTCGAGCGAACCGTGGACTAAAGTAATGTCACCTTTCTCGTAAATAAGATCGAGCGATCCAAGATAGTCTATCGCGCTCCTATCCAGCATCTTCCTTGTCCATAATACGGCCTCTTTTGCTTCTTTATTGAAATAGTCCGGATCCATGAGCTGTGCCACGCCCCAGTCATGATTTCCGACTACTATTGCCTCCGGCGCCAGAGATTGAAGAATGGTTAAGACTTTTTCGGGATCCGCGCCATAACCGACAATATCCCCGATGCATAAATATTTATCCACGCCTTCTTTTTTAATGTCGCTGAGGACGGCCTCGAATGCCTCAAGGTTGCCGTGTATATCGGATATCAACGCGTAGCGCATTATTGTGAGTCTCTTATATCAAAGCCGGTAAATTCACCTCTGGGCTCGCTCCATTCGACATCGGAATCAATTATATATTCCATGAACACACTTTTTATCTTCTTCAGGAATTCGTTCAATTTATCCTCATTGCCTTCGCACACGACCTCTACGCGGCCGTCCATTAAATTATTGACCCACCCTGTAAGATTTAAAGATCGAGCGATCCGCTCGGAAGTGAAACGGAACCCGACGCCCTGTACGGCGCCTGAATAATAGACATGAATGCGTTTACCTGTGCGCATATATTTGCCCTGTATCAAGGTAGGAACAACAGAAATGGTCGGGGCGGACGGATTTGAACCGTCGACCTCTTGGTCCCGAACCAAGCGCGCTAGCCAGCTGCGCTACGCCCCGCCCTTTTAATAACTCAATTGGTTATATTGCTAACTTATAGTTAAAAACCACTTGGTTGTAAAAGGTTTGTTAAAACCGTTTTCAATCAAAAGGGCGGGGCTACGCCCCTAATTTCCTTTTGATAAGCACAGTCCTTCAATGATGTAATTAACATAATATATTAGCATAAGAGAAAAGGTAGAGCAACAAAAAACCCCGGGAAGCTTAAGCTTCCCGGGGTTAAATATATTATACCGATCTTACCAGTTTTTCTCTTCCAGGAAAAATTCCGGATTGTTCAATATGGGTTTGTACTCCTTCGGGAAAGGGACCAGAAAAGTCGCGGTCTCATAGACACCGACGACCACTCTGATTGCCATCATACCTATGCCCTTAAGGACCCCATAAGTCGCCCCGGCCATCGGCCCGTCCGAATTGGCGACATCCGACGTCTGTTTCACCACCTCAAGAGGACAAGTGAACACATTGCATATACCGCGGCCGAGTTTCCGTATCGGGTCACCGCAATATCCAGGCACAGCTAAACTTATTACAAATATAAATATAAGTACCGTTATAACGAACCTTTTTATCATTACAACCTCCATTTGTTACTTAAATATAGCATAGAAACGCGCGATTTTCAAATAAATCTTGTCAAAAACCGCTTTCCCTGAGGAAGCTTTCGGTTATTTTTGAACCTTGCTCCGCTTCTTTTAACCGGGCAATGTATTTCCCGAGTATGTCAAATTCTATGTTAAGCTTATCCCCGACTTTTCTGGACCCCAAAGTAGTGGAATCGAGCGTATGCGGTATCAAATAAACATTGAATTTATTCCTACCCGCCTCACCGATCGTCAGGCTTATACCATCCAGGGCCACCGATCCTTTATCAACTATCAAATTATCGAATTCAGCGGGGATGCCGACTTCTATTGAGACTTCCGCGTCAGATCTTTTAATTGCCGTCATCTTGCCCATGCAATCTATATGGCCCAGGACGAAATGTCCGCCTAATGGATCGCCCGCTTTTAAAGGATCTTCGAGGTTAACGCGATCCCCGTTTTTAAGCTCGGCCAGGTTCGTCTTTCGGACGGTTTCCACCATAACGTCGAATGACATCACGCTTTCCTTTACACTGACGAGCGTAAGACAGACCCCGTTAACAGCAACACTATCGCCGATCTTTACCGATCTCGAGATCTCTTTCGCCCCTATATCGAGCCTGTAAAGAGCGCCGGACTTGCCGATCCCGCGCACTATCCCCGATTCTTTCACTATACCGGTAAACATCAAGCCACCTCGGCTTCTATCAAGATATCTTTATTGAATTTTTTTAGTTTAATATTTTCAAGGTTCACGGCCTGTCTTATCTTCGCTACCCCATCTCCTCCGACAGGGCTTACGGCATGCTTACCGCCTATTATTTTCGGTGCAATGAAAAATAAAAACCTGTCGACCAGTTTTTCTCTTACAAGGCTTCCGATCAACTCTCCTCCGCCTTCCACAAGCACGTGCATGACCCCAAGCTTTGCCAGTTCTTTCAGGAGTTTCCTCAGATCGACCATGCCTTTTTTTGAATCGGCCAGTAGAACAGGCGATATATCTGTTTTTAAAAATATCCTTGAAGACGGCGGCATCTTCCGTTTACCGCAAACTATGACCCTTATCGGCTGTTTATGAACCGACGTTTTACTTATCAGGAGAGGGTCATCCCTTAAGACCGTATTTGCGCCCACCATGACGGCGTCTACCCTGGCGCGCAGTTGATGGACAAAATGCCTTGAATCTTCGGACGTTATCCATTTAGAATCACCTGTGCGTGTAGCGATCTTACCGTCCAAAGATTCCGCTACCTTCACGGTAACGTACGGCATCTTACGGGTTATGAATTTTATATAAGGTTTATTCAACTCTCGCGCCCTGCTTTCAAGAACGCCCACAACCGTTTTTATCCCGTGCCGCTTTAATTTTCTGATCCCCTTGCCGTTATTTATGGGATTGGGATCCTTCATCCCGATAACCACTTTTCTTATCCCGCTATTTATAATCGCTTCAGTGCATGGGCCCGTCCTGCCGAAATGGTCGCATGGTTCAAGCGTAACGTATAAAGTAGCGCCTTTCAGTTTTTTCGGGCCGGCATCTCTTATGGCATTTATCTCCGCGTGAGGAAGGCCGCATCTCTGGTGATAACCCTTGCCTATTATCCTGCCGCGTCTTACGATCACGGCCCCTACGAGAGGATTGGGGCTCGTCAGGCCTTCGGCCTTAAGCGCCAGATTAAGCGCAATGCGCATATAACCTTCATCTATATTCACGCCTGATCCTTTCGGACTCTTCTTTCAATTTCTCGACAAGGTCGTACGGGACCCTGACGGTCCCGATAAGTACCCTTCCTTTACCCAGTCCATGGCAATCGGATCCACCGGTCATCAATAAGCCATGTTCTTTAGCCATGTCCTCATAATGTTTGACCATGGCCGGTTTATGGTCGGTATGATAGACTTCTATGCCCTTTAAACCGTATCCGACAAGTTCGGGAATGTAATCATCCTTTCCCATCGTCGCGGGATGCGCGATTACCGGGACGCCGCCTGCTTTAAGTATGAATTCGATGGCTTCTTGCGGCGAGAATCTTACGTTCGACACATAACATGATTTCAGGAAACCTATATATTTATCAAAGATCTCTCTAAAACTTTTGACTTTCCCCGTCTTGAGCATCTCACGCGCAAGATGGAGCCTCCCCACGGAACCCTTACCTGCGGACTTGAAGACGTCCTCCGCATTTATCTTTATGCCATGCTCGGACAGTTTCTCCACCATGCTATGTATGCGGACCTTTCTTGAATCCTGCATCTCCTTAAGCTTTTTTTTGAACCAATCCGCATTCCAGTCTATAAAATATCCAAGGAGATGTATCTCGGCATCCGATTTTTCCACGGTAAGCTCGATGCCCGGAACGACTTCTATGCCGGCAGGCTCGGCGCACTTTTTACAGAAGTCGATCCCGTTGACAGAGTCATGGTCGCAAATCGCTATCGCGGACAGGCCGCTAGATTTGGCGCAGGCAACCACTTCCTCGGGCGAGAATGTCGAATCTGAATAGAAGGTATGTATATGGAGATCCGCGTACTTCATTTGGTCTTCTTTGCCTCGGTCTTATTTATCTTGTCCAGTATGCCGTTAACGAACGACCCTGAATCTTTGTCACCGTATTTCTTAGCTATATCGATCGCCTCGTTTATCGACACCTTGGGCGGGACATCCTCCATGAACAGAAGCTCGTAAGTGGCGAACCTGAGGATATTCCTATCGATAACGGCCATCCTTTTAAGCTGCCAGTTCGTGGCATGCTTCGAGATGAGGCCGTCTATTCGCTCACGGTTCTTGTATACCCCTATTACAAGCGCATCCGCGAATGCCTCAACCTGGTTTTCGACGGATTCGTGATTTTGCCAGAAAATATCTATGGCCTTCTTCGCATCTTCGCCTGTAATGTCGATCGCGTAAAGCATCTTCAGCGCGCACTCTCTCGACTTCGTCCGTTTTCTCATGCTCTCTCCTTATAAATTTTTCGCTATCAATAGGCCGGCATTTACTTTCGGGTGTTGCCTCCGCTTGCCGCAAATCGCATTAGGCATGCGATTTGCTGTGAAAAATTTCGATGGCCACTGAACCTGCAAATGCGTTAAGCTGTTGAGCAGTTTCATTGGCCTTT
>PLNN01000041.1 GCA_003142795.1 Candidatus Omnitrophota bacterium | reverse complement strand
ATCCAACTGAGCTACAGGCGCGCAATATTTATTTCACTACACTGCCTAATTTTCTGGGCCTATCCAGGGTTACTATCGACAGGCCTTCGTCATCGGACGCGGCCAGGAGCATGCCCTGGCTCTCGACGCCGCGAAGCATTGCGGTGTCCAGATTATCGACTATGACGACCTGTTTACCTATCAGTTCTTCTTTTTGATAAAAATTCTTGATCCCGGCGACGACCTGTTTTGTTTTGTCGCCCATTTCCACGACGATCACGTAAAGCCTGTCCGCGTTCGGGTGATCATTGACTTCCTTTATCCTGCCGACCTTCAACTCTATTTTTTTGAATTCTTCGTAAGTAGCCATCTAAACCCCCTTAGTTTTTCTCAAATATGATAACACGCCGGAAGGTAATAGACAAGGCTAAAGCTCCTGACAAAAAAACGGCAGCTGCCGCAATGCAGCTGCTGCCGTTTTTTTGACCCGTTCTCTTGATGCTTTACTCCTGTGCCTCTTTTTTGGCCTTCATTGCCGCTTTCTTCTCTGCCCTCTTGCCTTTTTTCTTTGCTTTTTTTGCCGCTTTTGCTTCGGTTTTTGTTGCTTCGGCCTTCTTCTCAACTACGGAAGTTGTGTCTTTAACCGGCGCGGTAGCGGCCGGCGCTTCGGCAAAACACAGCGTGGTGAAGCATCCAACGACAAATAACGCGAGAAATATTTTTTTCATTTTATAGCTCCCTGGTATAATAAGTTAATTTTCTTAAAAAGGTTCGTTATTATTATGTCCTATCAACAAAAAAGGAGCTGCGGCGGAGGAGAGTTTGTCTGTTTTTCCAAATATAAGATAATGGGATCGGGAATGATCCTGTCGATAAGCTCGCATGGAAATACTTTGCCGGATCGTGTATCGTTTGCGGGCAATTCATCGTATCCGGCAGTGCTGTTTCGCTGCATTATGAAATGATCCGTGGATTCCGGGGCTTCGCAGACGATACGTACGATAGACGCGGAAAAGACAAAAATTGCTATGGCGATCAAAGCAAAAAAGCAGGGTTTTCTTATGGTCATGTTGTAGTAGTATACCCTGAAAGGCGAAAATATCAAGAAAAAACCTAAAATCGTTTGACTTATAATTATCCTTACAATATACTTTAAGGCATGCACGCTTTAACATTGATAATTACCGCTCTTCTTGTCTTCGCGCTTGCCTACCGCTTCTATTCGAAATTCATCATAACGAAAATACTTATTCTCGATGATAAAAATCCGACCCCCGCGCACACGTTCAAGGACGGTCGCGACTACCACCCGACCAATAAATACGTCCTCTTCGGCCATCACTTCGCCGCCATATCCGGCGCAGGGCCGCTCGTAGGGCCGGTCCTTGCCGCGCAATTCGGGTTCCTCCCCGGATTTTTATGGATACTGATAGGCGCCGTTCTGGGTGGAGCTGTGCATGACACCGTAATACTTTTCGCGTCTGTAAGGACCAAAGGGCTTTCATTGACGCGCCTTGCCAGGAAGAACATCGGTAAGCCTGCCGGGTTTATAACGGGATTCGCGATACTGTTTATTATAATCACCGCCCTGGCCGGCCTTGCCCTGGTCGTAGTAAACGCCTTGAATGAAAGCGCCTGGGCCACGTTTACCATTGCCGTTACCATCCCGGCCGCTTTATTTGTCGGCCTATATATGTATAAACTTCGGCCCGGTAAAATAGGAGAAGCGACACTTATAGGCGTAGCCATGGTAATTGCCGGAGTCGTCCTGGGCGAGCCTTTGGCAAGATCGGGCTTCGGCCATTTTTTCCTGCTTTCGAAACCATCCCTCTCGATCATCCTGCCTATATACGGTTTTGCAGCGTCTGTCCTTCCTGTGTGGCTATTGCTCGCGCCGCGCGATTATCTGAGCTCTTACATGAAACTCGGCACGATATTTCTCCTGGCGATCGGCATATTCGTCGTCAATCCTCACCTGCGAATGCCGGCAATGACTAAATATATCCACGGAGGCGGCCCTATAATACCGGGCAAGGTCTGGCCGTTCGTATGCATAACCGTGGCCTGCGGCGCCATCAGCGGTTTCCACGCGCTCATTGCCTCGGGCACGACGCCTAAGATGATAGACAAAGAATCGGATATACGCATGATCGGGTTCGGCGCGATGCTCACGGAATCATTCGTCTCTATCATGGCGCTCATAGCGGCCACAGTGCTTCTGCCGGGCGACTATTTCGCGATCAATGTCCCGGTCAGCGTCTTCCACAAACTCGGCTTCCACATATCGCAGCTCCATACAATAGAAAGGATGACCGGCGAAACGCTCTCCGGCAGGGCGGGCGGAGCAGTATCACTTGCGGCCGGCATGTCCCTTATTTTGTCATCCATCCCGGGGCTCAAGTCTTTGATGGGCTACTGGTACCACTTTGCCATAATGTTCGAGGCGCTCTTTATACTCACGACCGTTGATGCGGGAACTCGGGTCGGGCGCTACATCCTGCAGGAACTCGTAAAGTTGGGTAATCCGCGGTGGGGCCGCTCCAAAAGTTTATTCAATATGCTCGTAACGGGCGGCATTATAAGCCTCCTCTGGGGGTATCTTGTCTATAACGGCGACATATCCACTATATGGCCCATGTTCGGAGTGGCAAACCAGCTTTTGGCCACGCTTGCGCTCTCCATCGGCACTCTCTACATCCTCAGGCATACGCGGAAATGGCGTTACGGCCTCATAACGTTCGTTCCGGCCATCTTTATGTTCATAACGACCGTGGCGGCCGGGATTTTGAACATCACGGATAATTACCTGCCGAAACATACGTTCCAGGGAAACCTGAATGCAAGTCTTTCTATAATAATGATCCTGCTTGTGGTTATAGTATTTGTGGATTCTTTGTGGAAGATATACCTGATGCGGCAGCAGCTTTTCGTGCAATCGGTTATTTAGCTTTTCCCCGCCTGTGCCTCATAAATTCTATTACTCCGGGAAGTATTGAAATTACAACGATGGCAAATATGACAAGAGTGAAATTTTTTCTGACGAACGGAAGGTTACCGAAGAAGAACCCCCCGAAAACGAATATGGCGACCCACAGGATCCCGCCCATCACGTTATAGGTAAAAAAATACACATACCTCATCTTCCCTAAGCCCGCCACGAACGGCGCGAACGTCCTGACTATCGGAACGAACCTGGCCAGAACGATCGTCTTGCCGCCGTATTTTTCGAAAAACCGGTGCGTCCGATCAATATATTCTTTCTTTAAAAACCGGCTGCCGGCTTTCTGCAATAATGCCTCACCGAAAAATTTCCCGACGGTGTAGTTTGCGCTGTCGCCTATAACGGCTGCCAGCACCAGAATAAGAAAGGCCCAGTAAATGTTCAAAGCATCGGCAGCCGCAAACGCGCCGACCGCAAAAAGGAGCGAATCGCCGGGGAGGAACGGCGTTACAACAAGCCCTGTCTCCGCGAAAATGATCCCAAATAGCATCAGGTAGGTCCAGGCACCGAAGCTCTGGACGATGTAAGCAAGATGTTTATCGATATGTATTATAAAATCGATGATGCCTTTAATGAATTCCAAAACCCCTCCTGTTTATCGTACCGTCGCATTCATTTTACTATTAACTTCCGGAAAGTCAAGGAAATGCCGCTCAAAATAAAAAAAGACACCCGAGGATCCTCGCGCGTCTTTTATCGCTATGCTAAAATACGTGAATTTTTATTTACAGGTTCTCATCAGCCTGTTGCAGGACGGATTTTCGCAATGCACCAGACAGGTATACCGCAGCTCTGTTTGCTGTCTAAACCCGCAATAAGGGCACTCTATCTCTCTGCGCCCATTGGACTGCTGAATAACGTTCGCTTCTTTTATATCCGCTGATGTTCTGGCCTTCGTTCTCTGCGGCATATTACCCGTCCTTATGTAAAATTCTTTATATCTCTATCATTAAGTATAGTCATAATGGCGCCGCAGGCAATGTGCCAAATACACTATTTTTTGACATTTTTCCACTATGAGTAAAATCGCATAGAAAAATCTTGCCTTACGGGTTTAATGATTATATAATACCTGTTACTTCAGTAAGCCGGGGACGTAGTTCAGCTGGTTAGAACGTCAGATTGTCGATCTGAAGGTCGCGGGTTCGATCCCCGTCGTCCCCGCCATTTCTTAAAATCAATTCATTTCTCCGTCGATACATTAAAAACCCCCTAAAGTAACGTAGCAGAAACGTAACAGCTCATTTTTTTCATATCCTTAATTTCTTCTCCAATATGCCCGTAAGACGTGAATGAGACGGATTTACCTTATGGACGTAGCTCTGCGTAGTTCTGATCTCCCTGTGCCTTAAAGCTCGCTGCGTCTCCTCAAGGCTCGCTCCGGCGTCAATATAATGACTGCCGAAGGTGTGTCTTGTAGTGTGAAGGTTTACCCCTTCAATGCCTAGATCATTCGCTATCGCCTGAATACGCCTTATAAACTTTCTTGTCCTCATACTGAAAGGCTCTCTATTTTCATCTACAAATACATAAGTTTTATGCTTACCCTTAAAACTCTCAAATATCTTTATTAGTGAATTGCTTAGATCAACTGTGTCTATTCCTTTCCTTTTCCCTTTCGGTCTTGTAACTCTTAAATATGCCTTATCAAGAAAGACGTCTTTCCATTCTTGAGTTATTAGTTCTGTGAATCTTAACCCTGTGTGGAAATAGACATAGAATATCGGGTAGAAATACGGGTAGTCCGTCTTAATCCTTGTCATAATCCTTTTATACTCAACCTCTGTTAAGGCTTTCGGCTCTTTTGAATCTGTAACGGGGATTTTTGAATATTTAATGGGCATTATGTTTTGAGGCATAAGTTTCTGAGTTATCGCATATTCAAATTGAGCGTGAAGATTCTTCATATAATTATTACAAGTATTCGCTTTGTTGCCTTTGCTCCGGCGATCTGTAATGAATCTCTGTATCAGCCCGTAGTCTATATCTGATAATCTCGATAATCCCTGCCCCAATAGATAATCACTAAAAACTCTTACGGCGGTTTTATAGGATTTATAAGTTTCTGCGGTGTAACGTGCCTTTACATATTTTAAATAATCTTCCCCAAATGCTGCATAAGGCATATCGCTTGTCTCTTTAACCCCACCCTTAAGCTGTGAATACTCCATTATCCGGCTGCGGAGAATCTTCATAGCCAAGCCCCTATCCTGTGTCTGCGTGCTTTCTTGCCTACGCTTACCTATGGCGTCGTAATACCATATCCACCAATAGGGGCTATCTTTACGCCTATAAGGCTCACCAAACTTTTGTATTCGCATTGTCCTTTACGCTCTTGTTAAAGTCCTTATCAATAACGTCTAACGGATATTTTGTTCTTCCTGCGATATGCTTTGAAGGTAAATCCCCCGTCTTCGCATAGTAATATACTGTTGATAATGGTATCGCAAACTTTTCTGAAACTTGTTTAGCTGTTCCCCAAGTCATTATTCTGCCTCCTTCGATAGTTCCTTAAATTTTAGTATTGTCTCAACCGTTAAATCCCGCATAAGGTCTTTTACTTCCTCAATAGGCCTGCCGTCATTGATAAATTCTTCTGCCAATTCCTGAGCAAGCTCCTCTCTATCCATTCTTCTTTTCTCCTCTCCATCTTTTGACGTAGCCTGATCTAACTCGACGCACCTTGTCTTTAGAGCCTTTCTTGCGACCAAGTTTTACGCCCTGAGCTTTTGCCCTTGCTAAACCCGCCTTTGTTCTTTCGCTTATGCGTTGTCTTTCCATTTTTGCAACCCAAGCAAGAATAGGCAGAATAACGTCCGTTGCAATGCCTGAATCTGAAATATCAAGCCACCTTTCCTGAAGGGAGCAAAGCCCAACCTTATTTCTTTTAAGCCTATCCACATATCCCAACATTGTAGATGTTCCTTCTCTTGAAAATCTATCAAGCGACCAAATAAGGATAGTGTCAAAAAGGTGTTTATCAGAATCACTTAGCATATTATTAAATTCTTCCCGATATTTTCCACCACCCGACACCATTTCCACATATTCTTTGACTACTTCCCAACCCATAGCAGAGGCATACTTACGCAGAGGCTCTAACTGATTGTCCGTTGTCTGACTTCCATCGTCCTTACTTACTCGGGCATAGAGGGCAATCTTCATATCGCACCCTTGAAGAGATTAACCACCCAAGCGAAGAGGCAGCACTTACAAACTGCAATCGCTCTCAAGCAATTCGACTTCTTTATCTCGATGTAACCGCTACCGCATTTTGAGCATTTCATTTCACGCCTGCCTTCCCATTACACAACAGAATCCATTTCCTACGTCCCAAGCGATTATTGATTCCTCTCCTCTTATCCAACGCCAAGCTCTCTCTCCGTATTCTGTGGCGTGTCCATCGCACTTGAAACCAAGCCTCACAAGTTCTTCATCTTCAAAAGTAAAATTTTCCAACTCTTTGACATTCTTTTTAATTTCTACTTTATTATATAATTTAATCTTTTTCATTCTCCCAACCCTCCCCTTTTAGTTTTCCTCGAATAACTGCTCTACCTTAACCTTCAACACGTCCGCTATCCTATGCCTCATATCTGCCGGACAGCGTTGTCTTCCGCTCTCATAGAGACTAAGCTCTGAGGGCGAGATACCAACTAGAGAGGCAAGTCTATACTGCTTAATGTTCTGCCTCGTCCGCTCCAATTTTAATGCCGTTGCCATATTTACCACCTCCATTTATTTATTATTTGAGCTACAAACCAAAAAAAACTTTGCCCTACTTGATACTGCCTAACTTCTGTTAGTTAGTTTACACTATGAATCGGTCTTTGTCAAATAAAAAATAACATTTGCCTGTTAGTTAGTTTTGGGATATACTTTTTACTATGAAACGATTCGGTCAGATTATAAGAGAAGCTCGTCAGGCAAAGGGTTTGAAGGTTTACGAATTAGCCGAGAGGATCAGCGTCAACCCTGTCTATATCACACAAATAGAAAAACATAACAAGCTTCCCTCCCCTGCCGTTATCAGAAGTATAGTTTATATTCTCGGTGATAATAATATTTCTCACGCCTATATCTTAGAGAAGAAATACAAATTAGAGCAATCTGTTAAAAAGTCGCTTCACGATACTACCCTCGACGTTAAACTCGAATTAACAGAAGAAGATATGAAAAGATTCACAGAGCTAAAAAAACACGACAAAACATTAACTCTAAAAAAGGTTTATATCAAAGGACTTAAAACGATCAAGGATTTTGAAGAACACTAAGCCCCACCCTAAAAAAGTCCTCTCACTATAACACTATTTAGACCACCTATTTGGCACGATTTTTACCAATGTTCCACGAAATCAAAGCTAAAAACCCCCTAAAAATAAATATTATGTTCCACGCCGTTACTGTATTTTATACGGTCTTGAGGCCTCGCTTCGCTCGGCACGGTCTTTAAGACAAAGCCGACCTGAGGAAGTGCTTATGCCGAAGCACCCCCTCATTTAAAATCTAGGCTTAGAGATTAGTCGGTTAAATCAACTTGCCGTTGTAGCTTACTCTTTCAGGCGGAAGTCTCGGAGCGGTAATTCTCGTTCCCGCACTCTTCCTAAATGCTAAGTCTTTCATCGCCTCTGCTTCTCTCTTTGCACGTTCAGCTTGCGGGTTAGTCTTCTTGAATGACATTGTAGCCCCTTTCTTTTAGGATTTGATTTGTCCTCTGCTCAACTTCAATCGTGAAGTTATCTTTGCGAGTAGGAGGAATGTTTGAGTGCATTAACCTTTTATCGGCTAGTGCCTCTTTCTCGATTGCTTCTCTCGATTCCTTGTAGTCGTTCACCTTCATAATCTTATCAGCTTTCGTGCGGGCTTCGTTTTCTTTTGTAATATCCCTTAGGCGATCCATAGCCCCCTGCACCTGATCGTGGCGTTCCTGCACTTCATTCTCGATTCTTTCCTCAGGCGTTGCACCTTTAGCCTCTATCGTAGTTTTTACATAATTTGTTAGACTGTCCCTGTCCTGATATTTATTATAATTGTCTTCTACCTCTTTAATCTTCTTCAACTGCTCTGCCGTAGTTTCTTTCGTGGCGACGTAGCCATTAAACTCGTTCTCTAGTGCCTCGCCCGACTTATCGTAACCGCCTGCCTCTTTAGCGTCATTCTCAATGTTCCATTGGACAGCTCGCCTTAAGAAAATATCGTGCTTAGCGTAGTCCTCGTATAGCTCCTTTACTTCATCGGGAAATATCCCTCGCTGAAATTGCTCCTGTGTAACGCCATATTTCTTTGCAGCCTTTTCAAAGGCTTCTTGCTTATCCTTTACTACCTGAGCCCTATCCTTAAGACCTTTCTTATTAAGATAGAAATCAGCCCTCTGTGCCATTTCCTCCGGCGTGTATTGTGGCATAGTTCCCCCTTATTTTTTGCCATACTTCAAAGCAAATTTTGACTTTCCGAAATTCTTAAACTGTTTCCACTCGTTAAAACCCCTGCGACCTTCCATTTCCATCTGCATTCTTGTTTTCTTCTTTGCGATCATCCCACCTTTCGAGGTTACGTTCTCGATAATTTTATCTCTCGCCTCAGGCGATAAACTATTCCACCAATCGGGATTCGAGGTTATCTTTTCCAAGAGGGGCTTGATTATCGCTCCCCGTTCCTGCAAGACCTGATTATATTGCTCAGGCGATAGCTTAACGTCTCCTATCTTCTTTGACGGAAAACCTATCGCTAATTGATTCAACGGGTCTTCATTCGCTTTGCCAATATTAAGGACGTCTCTCTTTACAGGCTCGCCCAAAGCGTTTAACTTCGGAGGGAGTGTCTCGCTTAAGAAAGGCACTTTCATTTTCATATAATCCAAGACAGAATTTGCTTCCCTGTAATAAGGGTCTTTGAGATTAGCAAAGAATGAAAGAGCGTTAGGGACAGCTCCCGACGCCGTTCTGCGGAAGAAGCCTGCTCCGTAGAGTTCGGGATCACTCAAGCCCTTAAGAAGCCCTGTCATTCCCGACAAATAACTCTTCGTCGTTAGGGTCTTACCCAAAGAGGCAACTGCGTCCATTGCTTTCTCGGCGGGTATGTCCTTGTCGGAAGATTGATACTTTGTTATTAAGTTTGCTATTGTGGAGAATGAAGTTCCAAACGGCTCTAGGCGATCTAGCGGAATCCAAGAATCGCCCACCTTAATGCTATTCGGTTTCTTGCCCTGTCTAAAGAAAGCGTCTCTCTCAGCTTTTCCTTCTGGGGCGTCGCCATTGAGATTTCCCTTACCAACCTGCCAAGCAATATAGCCTGTAAGCATTGAAGACATAGAGAGAAGCCCCATATCCTTTGCGAGTTCTGCTTGAGTGTAAGTTCCCTTCACGCCCTTATAGGCCATCTTGCCTAAGATTAAAGGCGTCCTCTCTAACCCTCTTTCGATTATGTTCGATGGAGTGCGAAGAAATGGCACAACATAACGGACGAAAGGCACTTTACTTCGTAACGTCATTAAACCTTTTGCAAGTGCTGTCGGCTCATTCTGAAAGGTTCGATAGAGCTGTTCTCCCTTTACGGCCTGAATCAACTCATCGCCCGTCTTCCCTGCGTATCTCTGAGCGTAGAGTTCCATTTTCCCGACGACGTTCTTTGCCAAGTTATCTTCTAGCTGTAAGAGGTTTGTCGGAGTTCCGATTATCTTTCCGGCTAGTCCTTTTATCGGCTGAGCATAAACATCGAGCTTAGAGCCTGCCTGTGTTAGTTCTGCCGGAAGTGCTTCTCGACTAAATGCCCCCTTAATCATTGCGGGTATTTCGCCGAAGAATTGCGTCCTCTTGCCCGTAAATAAAGAGATCGGCAAGTCCATAACACTTGAGGCAAATTTCTCAGGTATCTTACTCAAGGCGAATAACGTATTGCTCGTCGTATTTACTATATGCGTCATTGGCGAAGATAGAATAGAATTAAGCCAAACGTAATAGACCTTATTAAAGGCTGTCGGCTCAAAGGCAGGGTTAATGACTGTCTTTCTAAGATTCTCCAAAGTTCCAATTAGCTCTTTATCATTACCAAAAGCAGGGTCTCTCTTAATCGCTTTTATCTTATCCTCAATGGCAAAAGCCAATTCCTGCTGTGCCTCGGGAGAGATAGTCTGCTGTTGAAGTCCTCGCCCAAAGATAGAGGCAACCTTTCTCTGCTTCGCAACATCTGATTCAATAATTGCGTCGAGAGAGCCTTTCATATCCGTTAAGTCTGACTTAAGAGCGTCTCTAAGAAGCTGAGTGTTTCCCATTCGGAGTTTAAGAGCTTCTGCCTCTAGCGAGCCGTCTTTGAGATTAGTCAGGTAATTTATTATAGGCGTGTCCTTAAGTTCGCTCGCCTTTTGCACAAGTTCAGCGTTTGAGATTTTAGGAGTGATTCCGATTGAGGGATTGCTTGAGACAACCTCATAGAGTTTCTGTCTTACATCGGCAGGCATTGTCTTAAGGTTTATATTTTCGGCATATTTAGGGAGTGCCTGTCCCTGACGGAGTATCGCCGGAGGCTCTGTCTGTAAGGCGAGAGCTTCTTCGGCGGTTTTAGCAGTCTTACCCTCCGCACTCATTCCACCATATAAATAAGTTCTCGGATCGATGGCGACCTCACGGGCAGCATTGACGGCTGCTTGAGGAGAGATTTGACTTCCGACAGCTAGGCCTGCCCCCATTGCCGGAAGAGGGCTATTGAGTAATGCTGAGGCTGTGTCAGGAGATACGGTCTCATCGGAGAATTTATCTACCACGCCTTGAGTAAGTTTCCTTAGAGGCTTTTTGCTTTCTTCTGCTGCTGCGTTAGAAAGCTTCATTAAAACATCGGGGGCAAGTAAGCCTGTTCCTGCTTTTGCCACTAGCGAGGGAATAGATTCGCTCGCAACGCTCTTAAAGGTATTGAGGAGAGCTTCTGTCAGCGAGGGGTCTTCGTGTGCAGCGTGATATTCTTCAACCGCACTCTGCACGTTAGGATCAGGCGTCGCCTGTGTTTCGGTAGTTCCATATTTATCTTTAAACCAAGACATTAGATTAGATTCCTCTTGTTATTGCTTCTCGCTTTAGTGTTGATTAAGTTATAGGGAGATTGAGGCTTAACGGGAGCAGTCTGTCTCTTTGAAATGAGAGGCTTGAGTAAGTCGGCGTAGTCCATCGGATTCATTCCCTCATCTTTAATCCCTTGTAAAATTTCTTCGAGAGAAGCCCCTTCCGCAACTGCGTTACTAACCATATTACGCATTTGTATTACTGCCTTAGGAGGCTGTATTGTGCTAACGGGAGATTGAATGGGAGCTTGCATTGGCGTCTCTATTGGCATTTGTTGTATAGGAGCGTTTTGAAAACCGTTCTGCTGTCTCCAACCTCCATATTGTTCTTCAATACTAGGCTGATAGTGATAAGTAACTTCACCAACGCTTTTTGTTGAAGGAATAAAAGAGCCACCGCCCTGATAAGACTTGTTCAATTTCTCCACGACGGAGTTAATATCATCAGCATTAGAAGGATCGGGGGCTTTATACCAAAGATTGCCTATACGGACGATGTTCTTTCCGTAGCCTGAAACAAGATTGCTTACGGGCTTAGGAGCTTCTCCTGTGTAACTGCCCTTCTCATTTCCCTGAGCGTCATAGATAATGCCGTCTTTCGCTTTCCCACCAATGGGAATACCAACCGCCCCACCTCCGGCAACGGGATAACCTTCGGCTTTCTTCTCCCATATGGCCTGCTTCAATTCCTCCTCGTTGTCTTTAGGATCAATCCTCTCGTAGCCATGTTCAAACATTCGGGCGTCCATCATCATCTGATTTTGCCGTTCCTGTTGAGCCATTTGAGTTCCTTGAAAAGCCATACGCATACCGTTATTCAAACCTTCTGAAAAACTCTCGGCGAAGGATTCGCCCCAATTCTTATTTGCCATAAAATCACCTTTCTTTTTTTGTTATATTGTCCAAGATTGAGCCTTAACCCCATTAACATATAGTTCTATTGTGTTCGGGGCTACCCATTTAAAGTATGTATCAGAATCAGAAATTGGCATTTTGTCTAGATTAGAAGTTTTTAAATCTAATTTGCCCGTCAGAGCATTAAGTCCAAGACTTGCCATACTTCACCTTTCTTTTTGAGATTTCAAATTTTCCCGCAAAAAATTATTTCAACTTCAAGATTTGAATGAGGCCACCCTCTTGTTTGAATAAATTAAATGAAGCAAACTGTTTGCCGCCGGAGGCGGGCGGTTTAAGGTGTCTTGAGCCTGCCCTGAGTAAATAGCTGACTATTTATTCCTAACTGAGATTTGGGAATAGGTGGCGATTATGTCTTTGACTATACCATAGAGAGCAAGGGGTCTGGGGCGGGTGAAGGGTCTTCTGCTGAAGGCTTGTTTCTATATATATGCTCACATTAAGACCGAACGTCAATCCTTGCGTGTGTAGAGGCTAGTCTATCCATAGCATACATACGATATAGTGCCTGTCCTTGCCCGCCAATGCTATTACAGCCCTGCTTGTAGCACCTATCGCCCTGTCTGCCTACTCCTTACTGCCCCCTGCTTTACCCTACTTGCCAATACCCTCTAATTGCCCCTCAGATAGACGATCTCCTACCGAAAAGCCTGTCCGTAAGTTATCCTTATCCAAGACCTATCGCCCCGTATAACTAATCCTAGCGATAATGCCCTGTTATTTTGTGAGGGATTTTGCGGGCTTCCTAAAATCTGCCAATGTTTGAGCCGAGCCAGAGATAGTAAATAATCCCCCTGCCCTTTTCATTGTTTATTCTGTGCTTACCACCCCGACATAATAAAGCACCGATTTTAGCTGTCCTTCGCCGTAACCATTGCCCGATCTAAATTTGCCTGAGGCTCGAGCGTCTTCTCATACTCAACTTGTGCCTGTGTGTTTATGATGGGCTTAAGCGGAGGAAGGTCTTTCATTATTTCTTCAAGGCGTAACATTCCCATCGGCGAATACCCACAAGTCGGACATTGACGAGTAGAGCCGTTCTTCCATTCCTGCTGTAATATTGCGATGTTGACTTGATTGCCTGAGCCAACCTTCCCCGCATACTCCGCAAAGAATCGAATCGGCTTAACAAGCTTCTCCAACTCGGCGATAGTCAGCCCTCCCTTTGCTTTTGCCTTGTCAATGAGTGAGTTTACCATTTCGTCGAGTGCTTGCACGTGCTTGCCTATATCCAGCTCCCATTCCTTCGTTTGTTCTGCCATATACTTTTTCACCTTTACCTTTCTTAATAGTCTTAAAGCCATAACGCCTGCCACATTATTGTTCTTAGGTTTATATACCCTTGCGTAACTTCTTGTTCCATTTCCGAATGTCTCGCTCCCCGTGTCGGTATAGAGCCGGAGGAATTCCTTTTCTTTCTCTGTAAGTCGTTTTGACACGTTTTTCCCTCTTTTCCCCTCGTTGCGTCATTTAGTTTGTGCTTAAAATGACAGAAATGACAGAAATGACACATCTTCTTATTGTATATATATATTTTGATTTCTGTAATAACATAGGGAAGAAGCGTCATTTGCGTCATTTGCGTCATTTAGGCTCTTAAATGAGTTTTATTTTAGGCAGATACCTTCTAAAAACCTTGCCTCTTCCGTTCGTCCGTCCTTTAAAGACGGATAGGCTTTCTTCAGGTCGTTAGTGAAGTGTCTTTGGCTCGCAGGCTTATGGCCGTTCTCCTCGCACCAGATTTTGAAGGTGTCATATAGAATCTGTTTTGTAGTGCTTGCCTTAGGATCTATATTGCACTTCTCTTCCGCAAAGACTAGGACGGCGTTATTCTCCCTCTGATAGTCTTTAACTTCTCGCTCCATTTCCTCTGTCGGCTTAAAATCGCCTCTCTGTCTTAGATTTCGAAGCCCCTCCAAGCACCAAAGGAAAATGCCATCTAGCTCGGTCAAGAGTTCCTCTTTGAGACCTTTGTTATCGCTTGCCCCTTCAAACGTCTTATTAAACCTTAATATTAAAAGCCGTCTGTAAAAGGAAAGGGTTTTGTCGCTTACTCTCGGCATATTGTTGAGGGCATAAATCAGTTTACAATACGGACGAAAGTCAAAAGGGTGTCCATACTTTGCGTCGGCTGTCATTAAATCGCCCGTAACGATTGACTTGAATGTTGCGTCATAAACCTCGCTTTTGCTGTTCGTTTCAAAGCTTATGTTGACTAGCTTATTGAAGAGATTTGCGACGTAGTTATTATTCTTGAGCATTTCAAGCGGTATTGAGGAGACGTTGAGCGAGGTTAAGATATGCTCCAAGAGAGCAAGGAGCGTTGATTTGCCGTTAGCCCCCTCGCCGATCAGAAACAAAGCCTTTGCATAGCGAGTTTCTTTTGTTAGGCATAGACCGCAATATTCCTGAAAGACCGATATTTTCCCTTCGTCCTCCAATATCTCAGAGATTGCTTTCCGCCACTTCGGGCATTTAGCATCTTTGTTATAAGAAACATTGAGGCGAATCGTGCTTTTGACTTGAGGCGAATGGGGAATCAGGGTCTCGGACGCTATGTCAAATAAGCCATTCTTTAAGTTCAAAAGCGAAGAGCTGTTTAAGTCCTCGAATTTAATAATGGCGTCAGCCTTGAGCGAGTTAATAACCTCTGCCTGCGTGTGTTTTGAAAACTTATTCCCAACAACTCTTTTGATTTCCTTGCCTATTTGCCCCACTCGAAATTTCTGATAATAGTTATCCTTGTAAATATAAAAGGCGTCCTGCTCTTCGATATATATAATTTGATTGCGATTTAAAATACTACTTGCTACCTTGTTATGATTAAAGGTAACTTCATTCTCGGAGCTTGTGTTCGTCTCCGTATCTTTATATACTTCTGTCTGCATTTGCCTTCTCCTCATTCTTATATACTCTGGTAACTTTGACATTTACCGCCATTGGACGGGGCTTATCTGTCGGCTGAATGTCAAACTCGACAACCTCATTCTTCATTAGCATTTTAAAAGTCTCGTCGGTAGCAATGCCTGTATGATGGACGTAATAATCCTGCTTATCATCGCCCTTTATAAAACCCCACCCCTGCGTTGAGAAAAAGTTGACTGTGCCTTTCATTCTTCTATTCTTCCTTTCTTACGTTAATTGCTTCGGGTTTAAAGCCATATTTATATATCAGGTTAAAACTTAGTAGAATCCCCTCGTAACAATATTTAGGGAAGCCCGTCATATTTGTGGTATAGCGTCTGTGATTACCTCCCTCGATTACGCAATAAGAATCAAGTCCATAAACACAAAACTTTAATCGCCCAAGATAACGGCGTTCACTCTTTTGCACCCAACCGATTCCGTAAGGCTTCACGATCTACCGACGGCCTTTTCGTAGTCAGCACCTTTGACGCTCGCCTCTTTTAAAGGCAGATCGCCCTCAGAGTTTATTTCTGTCTGTCTAGGATTCCAACCAAATTTCTCATAGGTTTTATCTATGTATTTTGATAATCTCTCATTTATTTTCTGCTCTTTCATTCTTATATTCTCCTTTTATCTTTGAATTTTATCTTTGAATCTCTGCCATTACATTTGCCTTAACGTCTTCAAAAGACATTTCCAATTTCGCCTCAGCCATTGTCTTGAGCAAGTCTTCGGGCGTCAGGACAGTCCCGAGAGCCACCTTTGCAAGTAGTCTGAGCTGATACAATTCATTCCTTGCCACAAGAAATCTGAGACTTACCACTTCGTCTGCAATTGCCTTTGTTAGGTCATTTAGTCTATCTGCTTTTTTCCACCACATTTTTTTCTCCCCTTTCCTGAATTTAAAAACAATATCCATACCAATTTTACTGCCTGATCTTCTTTTATTACCCATACAGGCTGACTACCCATTAGCCTTGCTTCGGCCTTAATATGCTTCTTGTGGACGTGCCACAATATTGCTTGCTTGCTACATTTGAGAATATCTGCGAGGTCTTTTATCAGATATTGCTTCATTATGGGGTCTCCTATTTACTGCGGTAAAACAGAAGTTTTTAAAAAAGAGGGGTTTTTGATTCCCCCAACGAATTTGAAACAGATCGGGCTTTACTGCGGGTTTGTCTTCTTATCCCTTCACTTACTCAATTTTGTCCGAACATTTGCCTTGATTGCATCATAAATAGTGCTTTTAGGTGTCCGAAATACCCCTCTATATCATATGTGCGATTTTCAAGTTACCTTCCATATATAGGCTACAATACCCTATTTTGTGGGGGGAGTTTTAGGAAGATTTTTTAAAATACCTGCTTCCCAAGCCAATTCCCTTAGGCGGGGGTTATTCCTTACCTTTCGAATAGCCCCACCGCCCCTGCTATCCCCAAATAACCTAGCGTGGAGGCTCTTAGGGTCAATCTTAAGCTGTTTCCCTGCTTTCCTTAGAGACCTATCACAAGCAAACCAACTGACGAAGCCCTCTCGCTCTTTGTCGGTAAAGATGTTATCAAATATATCGTTCACGCATTTATACAAATCGAGGGCAATCTCTATTGGCTTTCTCGGCTCTGCCTTTCCGATCTGTCGAGGAGTAATTATTATGTCTTTTTCCCTTAGATACTTCTCAACCTTATGTTCGTGCTTTGTAAGTTTAATGTCTCCTATTTGCTTCCCTTGTTTTAATAGAGCAAGTCCATCTTTCCCCAACTGAAAGCCAACCATAAAGGCGTTAAGCAATGGGTCGTCTTTATTGTCTAAGCCCTCGTCAGAGCCATATACAAGCCAATTAAGAGTAGCGTCATTGCCATAATGAATAAGTTTAGGCTTGCCCGACTTGCGAGAATCCGAAGCGTTCCAAGTTCGCATAGACCTTTCGTCTCTTGTCCTTTGCAGTAACTCCCAATCTACATTGCCCCTATGGTGATATGCTGTATTTTCGAGGTCTTTATATAGCATTGTCCTTATCCTTGCGAGGGCTTCCTTATTTCCTTCGAGACATTCTTCGAAGGTAGTTTTTTGATTACCCAACATTCCGGCTGACTTTAGATACTTGCCAACATTTATAATAGTCTCGCACTTCTCACGCACGCAACGATCTATCTCTGCCTTATTTGCTTTTATTGCATTATTCCAACTCATCTCACTATCTCCTTTCGTTTACCTTCCTAATTCCTTGTCTCTTTTCAATGTTCGATTCCATTTTGAAACTGTCCTATTCCATTCCTCGTCTTCCTGTTTCTTCTTAGTTACCTCCTCTGGCTTTTGCTTTATTAATTTATATAGAATTTGCCTCACTTTGCCATAGTAGAGCGAATAACTAATGCCGAGCCTTCGAGCAAGCTCCGAATAAGACATATAACGGCTTCGATTAGCCGAAGGCACTCTTGCCGTGTCGGGATAGACTTGCTTACTCTCGTCCTTTAAAATTTGATACCCTCTTTCTGCAAGTAGTTGCGGATTAATTAATTTCTTAGAGGCGAGGCTTCTCTCTCGGTGTTCGGGGTGTTCCCTCAAATACTCCGCAAGTTTTCCTTCTTCTAATACCCAACGTATGCCGTCGTGTTCTCCTATCTTATGAGCTAAAGACAGGAAAAAAGGTGCGCTTAATCCGTGAATTTCTGAGGCGTCTCTAGGCGTGATGAATTGAGGCTCTTTATATTCGAGGAGAGATTTATCAGGTATGTTCGACTTGATCTCGGCTGATGATCCTTGAGGAGATACATAAATATTGATCGTGCAGTTCGTTAAGGTAACGCCCTTGAGAGCCTGTTTTATAGGCGATAGAGTTTTAGGATTAAGGGGAATTAGCTCTGAGTGCTTAGACTTCATAGTAACCCCTTCGCTTGTAGCTCTGTTCTTTCGTCTTTAGAGATTCCCATAAAGACGTCTTTAGGTCTTCTTAAAGGCTCGTTCGATACTAAACTAGTTCTTTTATTATTACTAATAACAGAGTTATATATATTCGTTATGTAGGTTATGTGCTTGTCCTGATCGGAATTGATACCACCTAGCGATTTTATGATACTACCTAGTATCTCTTTTGATACCACGTCCTTTTTGTTATCTATTTCCCTCAGTAGGTAGTCGGGGATTTGATATATGTTACATTTGAAACTCTTCCCTAGCCTCTCTTGCTTGACTACAACAAGCCCCTCGTCCTTTAGCTTCTTTATTGCTCGGATCACGGCAAGTCTTGAGACTGATACTTCTTCGGCCAGTGTGTTTATACTCGGATAGGAGCGATGTTCTTTGAGGTTATAGTGCTTACAGATTTGCAGATATACTCGGAGTTCATTCTTTGTAAGGCGTTCCCAAGCTCCCGAATCAAAGACATAGTGCATTATGTCGGTATGATTCCAACTCATAGAGCCACCATTAGGAATTTAAAAAGGTAAACGTAGCAGAACGTAACAGATGGGGCTATTTTAAGGGGATTTATTAGAATATTTAGAAAATCTGTGCTATGCTTTATCGTCGAGAGTGGGGATTTTGTGCTTGTGATGGGTAAACCCCCGTCGTCCCCGCCATTCTACTTCGCTGCAGCAGTTAAACCGTAATGAAGCTTCGTAGCAATTGCCGACGTATCGATTTTACGGTATAATGCTTTCATGCATATCGTTTATATCCTCACAAGCCTTAGGGATCCCGCAAAGCATTACGTTGGAATTACTCAAGATCTTGACAAACGCTTAAAAGAGCATAATAGCGCGCTTTCGTATTATACAAAGAGATATGCCCCGTGGAATATAGAGACATACATTGTTTTCCGGAATAAAAATGCGGCTGAGGCGTTTGAACGATATCTGAAAGAAGGATCAGGGCAATCGTTCCTAGTCAAGCGATTACTGCCACCGCGTTCTCAGGCGAAGTAGAATGGCCCTAGCAGGTGCTACGAAGCTCCATCCAGTTTAAGCACAGTAGCGAAGTAGACCCGTCGTCCACGCCATTAATAAAACCCGGTGTCTTCGCCGGGTTTTTTATTTATCTTAACCCCCTTTATACAGGTTACATCTTCTCGATCAGTGACTGAATGTTATCGCGTAATTCTTCGGCTATCTGGTGAGATATGGCGGAGGGATCTCTCTGGTATGACTCAACATAACGGCCCAGGTCAAGGGGATGCCCGATACGCAAAAAGACATAGCGGTTGCCGAGGGGGCGGGGTTTTCTGATCCCGAGGACTTCGCGCTCAAGCTTCATAACGGTTTCGGCTAACCGCTCTTCTGAAGGAGTGAAGTTAATATATTGCGGCTGCCATCCTGCCATCTGGATGGTTTCCTTGAGATCTTTAATATCCTTCTTAAGACGCATTCGGGTCTCGGTACTGAAAAGTTTTTTCTGGCCCAACTGTTCCCGCAAGAAAAAAATAATTTTCCGCGCCTGGTCAACGAGCTGCGCCTTGGGATCGATCTGAAGCTGCGGATATTTCGTCTCGATCTTCGAAAGGATCGTGGTCTGGGCTTCCAATATTTGTTCTTTGAGCCGTGCCAGTTGTTCGGAAACCCTTTGAGTGCTATTGATAAGGTTTTGATGCTTTAAAATTTTTGCCATAATACGGATAATTTTTTCCTGAAAGGTTAAAAGGTTCTTTCGTATCAAGAGGCGTTTTTCGATTGCGCGGATCTTTTTGTTTAAGATCGACCCGATCGATTTGCGGTAACGATATTTGATGGCGACCGGCAGCAGATAAGCCGTCCAGGTAGAATCCGTTTCCCGGGTTTCGGTTATGGCCTGTAAACCCATATGGACAACCCCGGTTCTAAAAGATTGCACCAGGTCATTTAAATGAGAGATCTCCCCCTCCGGGAACATGACCAGGGTATCATGCCCTTTTTTGACAACGTCAACCGTATAACGACTTGCCGTTTGGTCATTGCCGCCTCTCTCTACCGAAAAACCTCCTAAGCGCTGCAGCCACCACCCTGCGATGCCGTGCCATCCCTCAAAAGCTTCGGCATTAGTCATGTAGGTGAATCGACGTCTTGAACGGCGGGAAAGTTCCATGCAGACCCTGGGATCCATGTCGTCAGAATGGTTAGCTACCAATATCAAGCCTGAATCTTTTGGGATTGTTTTGAGTATCTCAAGATCGCGTGGATCAATACGTAGACGATTATGCCAGGCAAGATCAAGGGCGTTCCAAAATTGGACTACCCGTATGATCCAACCGCAGTGCTTCGCAGGGCGAAAACTTATTATCGGCTTTGCGGGGGGCCCGCTAGATTTCATATCGTTTACCTCAAAAAAATTTTAGCACAAATAGCGCAAAAATTCAAGAGGGGAAGATTTTCCATTTCTATCATATTTATTTGCAAAAATCTTATTCTTAAAGTATACTTTCATCAAAAAGGAGACCAGTTATATGCGCAGATCTTGTGGCCTGTTTTTAGCATTAATTTTTATATTGTCTGCTTCACCGGCTATGTTGTGGGCCGGCGAAAAAGAAACGGATATAAAAACGACTACGTGGAAAGACATCTTTTCGGATGTCGTAGGACATTATCCGCTGAACATTGACCAGACCAATACCTCTCCGGCAGAGAGAGGCAAACTGAATATCCCGAAGAACTGGGTATTCGATTTCGGCGTTCGGCGCTTCATTATGAGCCATACTTCATTTGAAATAGGCAATAACGCGCCGCCATTTCAAGTACCCCTGAGCCGCCTTCAATTCCCGTTAGATACGTGGTGGCTTGAGTTTGAGCTGCGCCGTACATGCCCGAGGTGGTCGGCCGGATTCCGCGCAGGCACAAGCGTTGCCAGCAATATAGACCGCCGGTTCAAGGATTCGGACTGGCTGAACCCGGCCAGTCCCGACATGCTAACCACATATTCAGAAAGCGCAATGCGGCTGGAGAACAGCTCTATCTTTCGCGGAGATGTAGACGTGAATGTTTCTGATTGGCTCAGACTACCCCCGGGACTTGAGATACGGCCTCTTTTCGCGTTCGAGTTTCAGAGATTTAATCTCATGGCGCACGATGGCGTGCAGTGGGAAGTCGGATCATATAACCCTGGAGATACCGCAAGAAGTCTTGATGGATATATAAGTGCTCAGGCACTCGCCGGCAACTCGATACATTTCCGGCAGGATTATTATATGTATCAGATCGGATTGAGAGCCGCATACGATGGTATTAAGATCGGCAAGTACATAGACATTAAAGTGACGGGAGAAGCGGACTGGGGGCCTGTTCTCGGATATGACAAAGACGATCACCTCCTGCGCGGTCTCTTCGGCTATATCAACTCATCCGGTAATTCTTTCTACTTTTCAACCGGCCTGGACATGGTCTTTGCGAAAACCATCACAGCCGGCATTTCAATGGATTATCTCAATATAAGGACTTTTGGTTCAATGCACGATGTAAGCAGGTCGCAGAACATCGATCAGTGGAATGATTACGGCGTCAAGGCCTGGTCCGATCAGACGAGCTTAAAAGCGCATGTATCTTATGCATTTTAGTTTTCAAAAAGGAGAAAGTATGAAGAAGGGTCTGATCTTGAGCAGTATATTAGTTTCGACATTTTTAGTTGTACATAACATCTATGCCCAGGAATCCACAATTGATTATAAACAACTAATGGCTAAATGCGGCGAGGCAATTAAACAAGCAATATCGTACAATGTTAAAATGGAGTATAAAGACTCCTTTACGATTAACTCACAGGAAAATAAAAGTAATTCCGCAGAATTAAATATAGCTTTTATAAGCCCGGACAGATTTAAGGTGGCGCAAGTTTTAAGTGAGGGCTCGAATGAGGGCATGTGGGACGGCTGGATAGTTATAGGCAATGATTATTATGTTCTTAATCCGGCTTTCGGCTGGGCAAAGGAAGATGACGCTAATCGTAAAGCAACATGTAAAAACAATTCCCCCGAAGGTATTATAAAACAATTAGAAAGCATCGAAAAGGAATACAAGAGAGACTCCATAAGCTCTGCTACTAAAGACGGGATAGAATATTTTGTGATCAAATATCTGGTCGGCAAAGGATCGATCAATACTGAATCTTTGCCTCCGGAATTAAGAGATAGCACAATAAATGGAACATGCGAAATTTGGATAAATAAAAATAATTATTTACCATTAAAACAATCGTCGGAAATTTCTTACTATTCAAATGAGCAGAATAAGGGGACCGTATTAACGAATATAAGCTATTCTTTATATAACGATGATAAGACGAAGATCGATAAGCCTGCACTCGGTAGTAAAGTTTTCTAACGCGGCGTTCCAGGCAGCGTTGCTCTCTTAGCCCCTTTACGCAGGAAAAATCATATTTAAAAAGAGAGGGAAATAAAGATGGCGGAAGAAAGAATTACGCCAGACAGGGTAGGCGCATCTAACATGATCGAATACCAGGAGCATTTGGCGCGCTATACCTTCGCTAAGAAATTTATAAAAAAAGATGATATAGGCTTGGACATAGCATGTGGAACCGGATATGGGACAAGCATGCTCTTGGCCGACACACGGGCAAAGAAGATGACAGGAGTGGATATTTCCGAAGAAGCTATCGTCTATGCGAAACAACATTTTAGCGATAAAGGACTGGAGTTTGTAAAACATGACGCTGCGGAAACCGGTTTTCCAAAAAACTCTTTCGATGTAATTGTCTCATTCGAGACCATAGAGCATCTTGAGCGAAGCAAGGCAGCCAGATTAATCGAAAATCTTTATTATCTTCTAAAAGACGATGGGACGCTGATCATGTCGTGCCCGAATAGAGAAACATACCCACGCGGCTATACTCAAAACCCTTATCATGTATATGAGTATTCATACGGAGAGATCAGGGATGCTCTTAATAAGCATTTCAGGTCAATAGACTTATATTGCCAGGGGATGAGATATTTTAACAGGGCATACAAGAAACTTGCTCAATTTCTGAAACACCTGCCCCGGGCAATCATTTCAGCAGCAACAAAAAGTGCTAAAAATCAACTTCAGAGAAGGGGCCATCTAAAAGATTTAAAGCCGTTCTTTCGTATTTTGTTATATGAAAATGTCTACGCATATGAGGTCTTTGCATTCATTGAAGATTATAATAAATGTAAACCTGCAAATCTTATATTTGTTTGCCGCAAACATACCCATTAGGATAAGGCACGGTTGCGAAGGAAGGATAGGTTTTCTTCGCTTATCGGAATATTCTTCAGCCTTATTACTTCCAGTATCTCTTCGGCCGCTTTTCTCACATCAACATCAGGGCTCTTAACCAATCTTGCCAATATCTCTTGGGTGGAAGGTTCTGTACCCCCCTCTTTGATAGATCTAAATGTGCTGGCTAGCAAAGTAAACGCTTTTTCCACGATTGCCCGGGGCAGGCGCTTTATCCGGCCAAATTCGAGGTTTCCGCTCTGATATTGTGATATCTTACCCATCGCGGGCTTAGCGTCATGTCCGTCGTGGCCCGAGTAGGACCACACAAGGACAAAATCATAACCGGCCTTTTCCATGCGGAATAAATCTGACTGTAAATCTCCGACTGGGCTTATCTCGCCCATGCCGGTCAGGCGTTTTCCCTTGGGAGACCCGAGGCGCTTCCATAATTCGCCGACCGGCGTATCGAGCGGCCATAATCCCGGAGAATCGATATTATACGATTCAAAACTGCGCCAATAGTGCGGGACAAGGGCATCGATGCCTTTCCCCGCAACCGCCCAGTACTGCAGGTCCGGCGGCCAGCTTCTCGTGCCGATCGTAACCGGCACCGCAGGCCCGATAGCGTCCTTGATAAGATAAATGTTTTCGTCGACGAAGTTCACGAGATCCACGAAATTTTTTCTCGTCACCACCGCGGTTGCATTTTCTGGCTCATTCATAGCTTCCACAAGCGCGATGTACTTATAAAATCTTTCGTCGCGGCTCATCATCTTCATCATCTTCCAAAGGAGGGCCTCGGCCTCGACCCTTATGACCGGATCGGTGATTATTTCCGTGTGTTCGCCGACCGCGTACTTCCGCCAGGGGCCTTCGTGCCTTATGCCATCCGCCACAAGAAAGTCGTGAAGCGATATCGCTGCCGTGAGCCGCCGCCCCGTATCTTTTTCCACCTGTTCGAGTATGTCGAGAAGCGCGATGAGGTCTTTCATGGTGTAATAGTTAAAACCAAAAAAAGTTCCGGATGCATTTTGGGTAAATACGGTATTCTCATTATCGTTAAGGAACCTGGCCAGAGACTTGACGTCCATTTTGGATAATTTCTGCATGAGCTCTTTACGGCCGGTCCCGAACTCCGCTATATCTACGCCTCTCTCATCCCACCTGAAGACGCCGTCGAGATAGCCGAGCACAAATATCCTTACCAGGCCGATATTATTAGAGACCAGGTATTTGAAATCCCTGATCATCGTCTCCTTTGTGAGTTCGCTTGAATAACCTAAGTGGCGAGCATCGTTTATCTTGACCCCTATCCCGGGGTAGATCTGGGGAACCTCCATGATATCTTTGGGGATCTTAATGGTCGGGAACGGGTAATTCATGCCGACGATAAAGCCGCCGGCATCACTAATGGTGCGGCCAAGCTGCCAGGATGCAGGGTCCCGTTTAAACCCCGCAAAATCTATTACCTCGAAAGGGCTTATTCTCGCATATTCCCTTGGGCTTATCATGAGATCGACCAACGATACCTTTATGTCGACAGGATCGAGGAGGGCATGCGAGGCCTCGAAATTGACCAGGACGGCCCTGATATTTCTGGGATCGAACTTCGGCATGACGAAGCCCTTCGGGATAGGGTTCGTTGTAGAGACGTCGAGGTACGCTACGCTATTCATGCCTTCCGAGAGCGAAACGTTTGGCCCAAACATTACGTTGCCGTTTACATCCAATAGCCCTATCCTCGCCCTGTAAGGCTTCTGCCAGACATTGGTTGTATCTGTTAACGGATTGATAAGCACTTCCACGCGCTGATTACCCAGGTCCACGGGTTCGTTTTCAAGGTTTCGCATCAATTCGATTCTGTATAAGGGATTGTCCCAATTTATACCACCCTGCAGCCTCATTGTGGCATCCAACTGATACAGATCTTGCGCAAGTTTTTTTACGGTCAGAGGACTGTCGCCTATAGCGCTGTCCTCGCGGACGGTGAGGTCTTTCGAGCCGGTCAGATTCTGCATATTCCTCAATTTCCACTTATTGTCGAACGGAATGAGGCGTCCGGTCCGCACAGCCATGGGTTCTATGATAAGCGGCATCATATCGGATATGTGGGGGTTTTGGGTGTTTAAAAAAAGCTGGATCTTGAATTTATTGCCTATCTCTTCTATATTATTACTGACTGATAGCGAGTCTAGGGGCAGCGTTAAAAAGACTTTACCGTCCAGATTACACGAATGGAAGTCGTTTATCGTAGTATATGCGGTGTCGTGATCGCCGGTTATCGCAAGAGATAAGGTCCCGGGTTGAAAGCAGAGTTCCTTCGGAACAAAGACCGAAAATATAAGGAATTTATTCTTTAAGTTCCCGGAAAACTTATGAATAGCCCTGTCCGATACGTCGGCACTCCTGAATTTAAAGTCCGCTCCCTTCCCAAGGGAGCTTATGAAGGTAGACCCTTTTACAAAGGCCGGAACGAAAACATCTTGGGACGCATTCCCCTTCTCCGTAAACTGCCATCTGGCATCTTCGGGATTTAGATCAAGGCCCTCTATCCTGAAATCCGAAAAATAGAAAGAGATGCTCGGCTGGTCCGTTGACCCCTCGATCACGTAATATTCTACTAGAAAAAGGACCGTATCTTCGGGGTTGAAGATATTTTTATCTTTGGTCTCTATGGGCTTTCCCGGTATCTTCAGCGTAAGTTTATAGTGCCCATCATTCCGTATGCTCGTAAACTCATGATCGCCGTAATATTCGACCCATCGGCCGTTCGACTCTGATTTTATAGAGATGCGCAGTTTATTCGGAGCGGCTTCGTTAAAACTTATAGATTCTTTGGGAATGAACACGTCCAGGGAGATCGTCTTACCCGCAAGCCGTTTCCTCAGGTAATCGTAAGAGAGGCCGGAAAAATACTTTAAATTAAGCGCGGCACCGTAGCTTAAATGTTTAGACGTCACAGGTAACGGATTGACGTGGACGATATATGTGGGCGAACTATTTTGGCTGACAATAGGAAGGGTGCAATGATTCGAATTATTGATATACCGCTCTACGCTGGCTCTATCTATTATCCACTCACCCTCGAGCACCACATCATCTGTATCAGTCGAACAGTAAGAGATAGGCAGGGTGAATGCCGGGACGACAAATAGAAAGAATAGTAATGCTATATGTATTTTCTTCATATAGTCTTGATAACATAGATTGACGGCGGATTCAAGTAAATTGTGGAGTGGCCCGAGGCTACCGGATAAGTTGTTTCTTGTTTTTCCTTATTAAGAAAAATATCAATGCGAGAGAAACAGCGCTTATAAAAAAGCCTATAATAAAAGATAGCGGCATAAATATCATACGCAATCGATGTGTCCCCTCTTCTATATAAGCGCCGCGAAATGCGTGATCGATCCTGAAAAGTTCACGCCGATGTCCATCCTCAAAGAGCCGCCATCCGGGATAATATATCTCGTTGAATAATAAGATGGCCGGGTTATCGGTCTTAACTTCATATACTATCGAATTCGGGCTATAGGAAACTACGCGCGCGGAGAATGAGCGCGGCTCCCGGGTGGAAAAGTTCATGAGCGCCTGGAGCAGCTGCCGGTCATGTATATCGCGCCTGTTGACGAGCGCCGCGCGATGCAGGTCCGCGCCTTCTCGTATCGCTGACAGGACATCTTGTTCGCCGTCGACAATACGCGTTTCGTAAATAGGCATGATCCTCCAGTCTTCTGTGAGAAGCGCTTTCGCGGGAGACCTCATGATGTCATCATAATATTTCAGAATGAGCGCGTGATCATAACCGCTATCCGAAAAATATTTATAGAACATTGCGCGGTTGCGGTCGTATTCAACCGGATATTGCTCCATCTTCCGCTGGAAGACGGCATTTTTGCGTACATTGCGGGGCCGCGCCGCCTCCTGCTGCTTCATCGATGCCCAAATAGTATCGTCAACCGGGGTCACGGTACTATTAAAACTAAAATCGGCCTTGACCCAGTAATGGATCTCGAGGCAGCTGAGCAAAATAAGCAGGATGCAGAACGATGCCCGGGAAAGAGACAGCCTTGCAGAAGCTGCAACTATCGCCAACCCAAGCATGAGCGCGACAAGAAAATAGATATGCCCGGCCGTCACCCTATAAACACCTTCTCCGTAAGATGCGCGCAGGTAGACAAATACGGCGAGCGCGCTTATAAGGAACACAGCGAACACGATCATGGCTCTTGCGCTATCCTTTGCCCGGCGTGAAATGAGCTCCTGGGCGCCGAGGCCTGCGATAAGGCACATAAAAAATAGAAATAACGCGCGATAGTCCATTGCCGGGTGACTTACATATCTGATCAATGGGATGAATTTCCTGAGCGCCATATACACAGGGGTTCGTGTCCCAAGCATCAAGATGGCAGATAAAACCAGCAGCGCGCCAAGCGTCCATTTTAATCGTCCTGTGCGGGCTATCAGATAATAGAATGCCAGAAAGAGGCCGACGAGGCCGATCCCGCAATTACTAAGGTAGGGGTTCATGGGATGCCCCGGGAAATTGAAGGACGCGAAATACGGGAACCAGATCGTAGCCAGATAGTTAGGATCGAGAGAAGTGATCGCAAGATCTGTTACGGAAGCGCCTGTTGTGCGCATCGAAAGCATCGCATTCTCGCAAGCCGGCAGAAGCAGTACGCTTGAGAGAGCCAGCCCTAAAAGGAAGAATGCCAAAAGATACCTGAGCGAGGCTATAGAGCGGCCCGACTTTGCGATGCCAAATAAAAAAAGAATGGCAAGGCTGTTTGCCATCATGGTCGGATATCCGGAAAATACGAGCAGCGCTATGGCGAATGCTCCCCATGCCGATGCGGAAAGAGTCTGTCTGGCCAGGATCTTATTAACGGCCATAAAGATGAGAGGCACGCACGCCAGAGTATTTATTTGCGGGAAGTGCTGGGCATTCCCGGTAAAAAATCCGCATCCTAAAAAAATTATGCCGCCGATAAGGGAAGCCGTCCTGCAGCATGAAAAACTTCTCAGGCACAGGTACATGCTTACGCCGCTGAGGAAAAAAGTCATGAAAAGCTGGATCTGCAAAGCCGCGAGGCTGTAGCCGAAGAAGAGAATTACGATCAGGCAAATGGGATGAAAAAGGCACGCCTGAGGATTCGACGCCCACGGCATCCCGCTATAAATATACGGATTCCACAAAGGGAACGTAAGGGAGCTTAGAGAATCTGAATTAAAAATCAGCCGCGGGTACATAAAATGGAAGAGGTCGTTCCATGCCAAGTGCGTGAAATTGCCGGAGGGGCCGCGCGCTATGAGCGCTCCATACGCCAGATAAGCGGCTGCCAATAACACAACGAAGGGCAGCGCCGCTCTGCCATATTTAATGTATCGTATCGGGATAGCTTTCATTATGATATTAAAAATATAGTTTATCGGGCTATGAGTATAAGTTTATCCGACCGGGATAATTTCTTTATCCCGGCTTCCCGTTTCCTGGCCGCCCTGCCGCTCTTAAAAGTTTCGCTATAAACCATCTTTACCGGCCTTTTTGACCTTGTGTATTTGGAGGCCTTTCCTTCATTATGCAATTTTATTCTTTTTGCGAGATCTGTCGTAATGCCGGTATATAAAGAGTTGTCGACGCATTCAAGGATATATAAGTGCCAGTCAGCCATATTTTTACGGTGTGCCGGGCGGGGTCAGCGGTAATGTGAAATAAAACGACGTGCCGCGGCCCAATTCCGATTCTACGCGGATATCGCCTCCGTGATGCACAACGATCTCTTTGGCTATGGACAGGCCCAGTCCCGTTCCTCCCGATTTTCTTTCTTGGGCATTGCTAAGCTGTTCGAATTTTTCGAAAACTTTCGGCAACTCTTTGGCGGGCATACCGCATCCTGTATCGGTAACAGAAACTTTCACGCGATCTTTGTCGAGAGCTGTCGAAACACGTATACATCCCTTATCGGTGAATTTAACGGCGTTATTGATCAGATTGACCAGCACCTGTACTATCCTGTCTTTATCAAAAATAAACTCCGGAATCTTGCCATCAAGATCGGTCAGGAGGCCCAGGCCCTTTTCGGAGACCGAGTTCTTCATAATAGCTGTTATCTCTGACACGGTCGCGTTCAGATCGTTTTTGCGCATCTCGAACGACATTTTGCCGGCTTCGAATTTCTGCACTGTCAGGATGTCGTCGGTGACCCTGTTGAGCCTGGCAATATAGCTTCTTGTTACATCCAGCCAATACTTTTGTTTTTCCGTCACCGGGCCGGTGAGCCCGTCGGCTATCAGGTCGATGCTTCCTCTAATGGCCGCCAAAGGGCTCCTGAGCTCGTGGGACGCTATCGAAACAAACCGGTTTTTTATTTCCATGGCCTCTTTGAGCTTCTCCTCGGCTTCTTTTATTTTAGTCATATCGTTACCTATGCATAATATCTCGCGCTTCCTGTTACTGACCTGGAAGGCCTTGTTAGTCCATATTATCCACACGCGCTCGCCGTTCTTCCTCATGTTCTCGTTAATATTTATTTTATATTTTTCGGAAGAATCGATTATATCCCTGATCATATCCTCAAGATCCTTGCCGGTTGTCTCTGTTTTCGGAACGATCGTGCCGATGGTGCTTTTGCCTATTATTTCCGATTCTGCGAACCCAAAAAAATCCTGCGCAAACCTGTTAAGAAAGGTAATGCGCCCTTTGTCATCCATCCTCAATATGATGCTGTTGGAAAATTGCACAAGCTCGCGGTATTGTTCGTCGGATTTTAATTTTGCGGAATAAGCGGCTATGAGGATAAAAACACAGATGAGCAAAGCAAGGATAAAAAATAGACTGGAGTTTATCATAGTTTTCGATTCAAATGAAAAATCGTTTAATGGCGAACAGCCACCTTACCTCATTCAACATAAGGGAAAAGAATATTAAGGAAAACCGATTTAGGTTTTCTCTTTCCCCGCTACCTTTTCCTCTTCTTTTTGGAAGAGGAATATTAAGGAGAAAACTTTTTTTTAAAAAGGTTTCTCCTTAAAACGATTTTGGCGATTAGCCCGCCCCCTGTTTAAGCCGAGGCGGCCGAAGGTGCAAAAAGCAACTCCACGCTTTTTGGCACCGAAGGCAAAATCGTTTAGTGGTGGGCAGCACAGGACTCGAACCTGTAACCTATCGGATGTAAACCGATTGCTCCACCGTTGAGCTAGCTGCCCGCGACTATTTTCTTGATCCCGGTTTTGTTATCGGTATTCCCTGCTTGCAGAGAGGACAATCTTCTTCTTTGTAAGTTTCTATTTTTATCCTGGCGAGCGGTTCGAAGCGGACCCCGAAATTGACCTGCTCGGAACTCCTGTCCATGATACTGGCCACTCCCGCTACTATGCCGCCGAGATCCTTAACGACGTCTATGACTTCCTTTGTCGAGCCGCCCGTCGTTATGACGTCTTCGACCACGAGAGCTATTTCTCCACTTTTGAGGCTGAACCCGCGCCGCAGGACCATTTTCCCATCCTGCCTCTCGGTAAACAGCCCTCTTGTTTTAAGGGCTCTCGCGATTTCGTAAGCCAGCGTTATGCCTCCCAGAGCAGGCCCTATCACCACGTCTATTTTTTCTTTGGAGAACCTTTTTGCTATCTCTTTGGCAAATTTTGCCGCAATATCCGGATGCTGCAATATAAGGGCGCATTGCAGATAGTTCTGGCTGTGCAGGCCGCTCGATAATTTGAAGTGGCCTGTCAAAAGGGCATTATTGGTGTGGAATATGTCGAGTATGTCTTTTTCTGTCATTACACTATCTCGCTCAATATTTGGCGTGCGGCCCCGGCTGGGTCCTGCGCGTCCGTTATCGGACGGCCGACCACGATAAAACTGGCGCCGTTCTTTACCGCTTCCAGGGGCGTGGCGATCCTTTTCTGGTCATTTGCTTTTGCCCCGCCCGGCCTGACGCCGGGAGTAACTATCAAAAAATCTTCGCCCATCGCCTCTCTTATTGTTTTTGCCTCATGGGGCGATGCGACTACACCGTCGAGACCGGCCTCTTTCGCCATCGCGGCAAGTATCAGGACTTCTTTTTTTATATTAGCATTTACTCCTATCTTCTTCAAGGCAAATTCATCCATGCTCGTCAGGATCGTCACGGCCAGGACCTTCGGCCGTCTTATATTCTGCGTGTCCGCTTCCGTTGCGGCGGCTTCAAAAGCGCTCTTCATCATGTCGTAGCCGCCGAGCGCGTGCACGTTGAACATATAAACCCCGAGGCGCGTTGCAGCAACGGCGGTTTTTAAAACTGTGTTCGGTATGTCGTGAAATTTCAGGTCGAGAAAAACTTCGGCGCCGGCGTCCATGATCTTTTCGGCTATTCGAGGGCCGCAATAAGAAAAAAGTTCCAGGCCTATCTTAAAGAACCTGATATCATTCTTCAGTTTTGCAAATATCTCAAGCGCTTTTGCCTCGCTGTCGCAGTCGAGCGCAACTATAAGCCTGTCTTTAGCCGTCACTTTCCCAGCCTCCCGATAAGTTCGTTAATATCATCTATCTTATTCTTTGCCAGATAGCTAGTTATGCCGCGAAGCGTTTCCGCCGGCGTCCGCGGATCGACAAAATTCGCCGTTCCTATCTGAACGCATGTGGCGCCGCAGAGAATGAACTCCACGGCGTCCTCATAGCCCATTATACCGCCTATACCTATGATAGGTATCTTTACTTTTTGATACGTATCCCAAACCATTTTAAGCGCTATCGGTTTTATCGCGGGCCCGCTCAGGCCCCCGCTCATATTGCCTAACAACGGCTTCCTCGTTTCGATATCGACGGCCATTGCCGGGAACGTATTTATAAGCGACACTGCATCTGCTCCGGCTTTTTCGGCAGCCCGCGCTATGCCGGCTATATCTGTAACGCAAGGCGAAAGCTTGGCTATCAAGGGTAACTTCGTGAGACGGCGCACCGCCTCTACGGTTTCGGATACGGCTCCCTTGTCCTGCGCGGTCAGTCCATGGCGCGAACCATGCTTTACGTTCGGGCACGAGAGGTTCAATTCTATCGCGCTTACTTTATCTATCTTGTTTAAAGCCTTCAACAGTTCTTTAAACTCTTCGTCACTGTCGCCGGATATGCTCACAATTAAAGCTGTTTTGCCTTTGGGAAAGAGCTGTATTTTGTTATTTATAAAATCATCGAGCCCTTTGTTCTCCAGCCCTATCGAATTGAGCATGCCGGACGGGGCTTCCGCGATACGCGGCGGCTTGTTGCCTGCGCGGGCTTTTAATGTTATCGTCTTCGCTATGACCGCGCCGATAGATCCCACATCAATAAGCTGCCTGTACTCCGGCCCGAATGTTCCGGAGGCGGCCATGACCGGATTCTTTAATTTCAGCTTCCCTATCTTTACCGATAAATTCACCACGCTATATCCTCCGCATTAAATACGGGGCCATCTTTGCAAACCATCTTGTATTCGTATTGCGTTGAGCTCTTCCGGATCTTGACCGGGCATCCGAGACAGACGCCGACGCCGCATGCCATCCGCTCTTCGAGCGAGACCTGGCACGGTATGCGGTTCGATCCGGCGATCCGGGCGACAGCTGCAAGCATGCCCGACGGGCCGCACGCATATATAGGCGACCGGGCACCGAAGACAGGAAGCCGCAACATATCTTCCAGGATATCCGTTACGCGTCCCTTTTTGCCGCAGGAACCGTCTTCGGTCGCGGTCAAGACTTTCGCACCGGTATTTTTAAAATCCCTCTCGCACAAAATATGCTCTTTTTTACAGGCGCCTATCAGGACGATCACGCTGCCTCGCCGGCTGACCAGTTTTTCGGCAAGCGCCATGAGCGGCGCGACGCCTATCCCCCCGGCTACTATTATGGCTGTATCGGCGGAGACGATATCAAACCCATTGCCCAGAGGGCCTATAATATCTAAACCCTCTCCCGTCTTTTTTCCGGACAGCACCTTTGTGCCTTTGCCGACTACTTCATACAGAATCTCGATGCCGTTATTTATGATCCTGTGCACGCCGAGCGGACGCCTGAGGAGAGGATCTGAACCTTCCGAGCATCGCACTTCCACAAATTGTCCGGGCTTTGATTTTCCGGAAAGATACCCGGACTCGATCCGCATCCTGTAAAATCCGGGCGCCACCTGTTCATTTTTTATTATCTTTGTATTCAGCTGCTTCATCTATATCCGGCCCCTAAAAGAAATTGAGTTGTTTATCTGCGATCTTTTCATTCTCTTTTAATATCTCTATACTGCCATACTCCCCGTCAAAGCCCGGCAGGATCCCGACATTGCCTTTACGGACGTTTATTATACCTTTAGCGATCTTCGGCGGACATTTCTCTTTAAGCTCTTCCTCCGGCGCCTCTAGAAGTATGTGAAATTCGCTGCCTAAATTATTTATCAGGCGAAAATATTCTTTCTCTACCGTCAGCGACTCCGCCCCAACGCCCAGCGAGTCGCCTATTATCTCCGAAAGCGGCACCATGTTCTTAAAAGACGGGCTTTTGTCATCGACATATCCGTCTTTCCTGTCGGCCAGGCCTTCCAGCCTGTGCATGACGCCTATTGTAACCTTTTTACCGCATACCGGGCAAATATTATTTGTCTTTATCGCCTCTCCCGGAGAAAGGCGCGCCTTACAGTTGCGGTGCCCGTCCCAGTGGTACTTTCCCTCTTCCGGGAAGAATTCCACCGTGTATAAAAATCTGGCCTTGTCTTTCTTTTTTAATATATCGAATAACTCCCTGTAGTCTATTTTTTCTTTAAATACGTTGGCTTCCCGCCCTATTTTAGACGGGGAATGCGCGTCCGAATTTGAAATGAGACAGAACCTGTCAAGCTTCGACCACCGCCAGTTCATTTTAGGATCGCTGGAAAGCCCGGTTTCTATCGAAAATATCTTCGGCGTCTGGTCCTCGAAACATTCTTCAGGCGAATCGAACCCGAAATTCGAGCCGAATATGGAAAAATGCGGCGTCCAGGCGTGGGCCGGAACAAAAAATATGTTCTTATCGATCCTCGAAAGTTCCCGAACCATCTTGTCGCATTCAAGGCTTAGGATGGGCCTGCCATCGCTTGCAAGAGCGCCGTACCCGGATAGGATTGTATTTATTTCTTCGGCTATTTTCAATTGCGGCGCAAAGACGATATTATGGACTTTTCGCGTCCTGCCGGCTTTAAAATATATATTCGACACTTCGGTGGTTAGCACAAAATAGATGCCGTCGTATACGTAAAGCCCCTGCCCGGCCTCTTCAAGCTTATTTTCCAGTTCGGAAAACCATGCCGGGTGCGTGAAGTCGCCCGTCCCCAGCATCGAGATGCCCTTGATCTTCGCCCATTTGACGAGCGAGGCAAGGTCCATATCTTTCGATGTCGCGCGCGAATATTTCGAATGTATATGAAGATCCGCTATGAAAGGCATGCCTTGTTCCCACCGACAAACACACAGGTCACTTTAGCTTTCAATTTCCAGCCTATGAATGGTGAATTTTTCGATCTCGAGACTATGGAACTTTTAGTGTAAACATACTCTTTTGCGGGATCGATCATGACCAGGTCCGCAGGGCTTCCTTTTTTTAAGTTTCCTTTATCGAGCCCCAATAGCCTGGCGGGGTTAGACGCCATCTTGCCTATAAGATCCGACCAGGAAAGGATCTTTGTATCGACCAGCTCCATGGCCGCAAGCGAAAGCGCGGTCTCGAGCCCTATTATTCCGAACGGCGCGAAGTCGAATTCGACGTCTTTTTCCGCGTCGGTATGCGGCGCATGATCCGTCGCTATCGCGTCTATCGTCCCGTCTTTGAGGCCATCCTTGATGGCCCTGACGTCTTCCTTTGTCCTCAGGGGCGGGTTCATCTTCGTATTGGTATCGTATGTGGAAGAGCATTCTTCCGTAAGAGCGAAATAATGCGGGGCCGTTTCGGCGCTTATTGCAACGCCGTCGCGCTTTGCCTTTCTTATCAATTCTACGGACTCTTTACAGCTGACGTGCGCGATGTGGATAGGCGCTACTGTCTTCCTGGCAAGTTCGATGTCGCGCCTGACAACCTCATATTCGGATTGAGCCGGGATGCCCCGCAATCCCATCTTCGTCGATACAAAGCCTTTATTGATTACACCGCCTGCCGACAGCGTCGCGTCTTCGCAGTGCTCGATAAGAAGCACGTTTTCTTTTTTTGCCTCTTTGAGCGCCTCTTCCAAAACTTTTTTATCCGCGACCGACGAGCCGTCGTCGGAAATTCCCACAACGCCTTCTTTTTTCATCGCCGCAAGATCGGTAAGAGCTTTGCCTAAGCGCGCTTTTGTAATGGCTCCTATGATAAAAACATTGCACGCGGCATCCTTTTTTATGATCTCTTTTATCGCCTTGATCGCCTCTATGTTATCTATCGCGGGCTCTGTGTTCGGCATACAGCAGATACTTGTGTAACCGCCTTTTACTGCAGCGGCCGTTCCGCTTTGTATAGTCTCTTCGTCTTCCCTGCCCGGTTCCCGTAAATGCGTATGCATGTCGACGAAGCCCGGTGCGACGATCAAATTTGTAGCATCGATGATCTCATCCGCTTTGCCGGTCACTTCTTTGCCGATCTCGGCTATCTTGCCGTCCGAAATAAGCACGTCCATTATACCGTCTATCTTATTTGCGGGATCGATAACGCGCCCGTTCTTTATCAGATACTTCATGAAACATCTCTCCTGGCGCCCGATACCAGATAAAGGACCGCCATCCTCACAGCAATACCGTTCGTGACCTGCTCCAGTATGACCGAATTCGCGCCGTCGGCCACTTCGCTCGACATCTCTATGCCGCGGTTTATCGGGCCTGGGTGCATCACCACTATATTCTTTTTACAATCCTTGAGGCGCTCGCTCGTTACGCCGTATTGTTTGAAATATTCCAGCTTTGAAGGGAACGCCAGCGCGCCGTCGCGCTCGAACTGCATGCGCAGGACGTTGATGGCGTCCGCGTCTTTCAAGGCAATATCTATGTCACTGGTCACCTTCACGCCCATCTTTTCGACACCGTCGGGAATGAGCATCGGCGGCGCGCACACGGTGACGTTCGCGCCGAGCTTTGTCAGCCCCCAGATATTCGAACGCGCCACGCGCGAATGCGCTATGTCGCCTATGATACTGACATTTAATCCTTCGAGGCGGCCGAGTTTCGATTTAAGCGTAAACATATCCAGAAGAGCCTGCGTGGGATGTTCATGCCACCCGTCGCCTGCATTCACAACGCTCGAACCTACCGACCGCGCCAGGATGTTCGGCGCGCCGCTGGCGCTATGGCGGACGACGATGATGTCTATCTTGAGCGCCTCGATATTTTTCCCCGTATCTATCAGCGTCTCACCTTTTCTGACGCTCGAAGATTCTATTCCTATATTTATAACATCTGCCGACAGCCTTTTTGCCGCAAGCTCGAACGAAGTGCGCGTCCTCGTCGAAGGTTCGTAAAAGAGGTTTACCACCGTCTTGCCGCGAAGCGCCGGGACTTTTTTGATCTGCCGCGTTGTGACCTCTTTAAAGCCCTCTGCCGTATAGAGGATGAACTCTATCTCTTCCCTGGAAAGATATTCCAGCCCGAGAAGGTCCTTCTTGGTCCATATGATCTTCTTCTCGGCGCTAGTCTTCATTATTGCTCCTCTATCTTTTCTGAGATAACGGCCTCGTCCTTACCGTCGACTTCCATCAGGCGCACCTCAACGGTCTCTTTAGCCGATGTCGGCACGTTCTTACCCACATAATCCGCTTTTATCGGCAGCTCTCTGTGGCCGCGATCTACCAAAACCGCAAGCTGTATGTGGCTAGGGCGGCCGAAATCTATCAGGGCATCGAGCGCGCACCTTATCGTCCTGCCCGTATAGAGTACGTCGTCGACCAGAATTATCTTTTTCCCGGATATGTCAAAATCTATTTCCGTGGCGTGGACGACCGGCTGCTCGAAGGCCTGGGTAAGATCGTCCCTGTAGAGCGTTATATCGAGCGCGCCGACCTGCGGCCGTGAGCCCGCGATCTTCTCGATCTTATTCGCGAGCCGTTCCCCGATATAGGCGCCGCGGTTCTTTATGCCGACTATCGCCATCTCATCCACGGATTTTATCTTTTCGATGATCTCGTGGGCCATTCTCTCAAGCGCCTTGTTCATCAGCTCTTTGTCAAGGATCTTTGTTTTTTCTTTTAGGGTCATATTTTCACCTCAAATAGGCATAAAAAATCCCACGTACCTTTAATATACAGATAAGTGGGTCTTTTGCGCATCATTTTAGTCTCCTTTGCCGGCCTCTCTGGACCGGATTTAAAAGGTTCTATGTTGGATATATAATACCACATCTTGAAATTTTGTCAATCGAAATTTTTCGGGTCCTGCTGTTCCCATTTTATAACTGGATGGGTCCTGTCCTCGGTCGCCTTTCGGCGCTTTTTCGGCCGAAGCGGGTTTACAATATCGCGGTTAAACAAGGCGCGTATCTATGTGCTGCCNNGCACCCCATCCGCTTCGGCCTTCTTTTTGCGCCTCAAGGCTGGACCTCGGCCACCCATCCTTAAAGTCCGCAACAGATGTCACCCGAAAAATTTCCAGCTCCCTCACCAGTAAAATTTTTCGTTGCACGAGGAATGTGATGTGGCGATGTGGTGAGCGGGGCGTAAAAACTTGCGAGGCAGCGTCCGNNACTCGACACAGCACATTCTATCACGAGATGCGAAAAATTTTATTACCTATATTATTATTATGAACTCGCCCTTGGGGGGATGGCTGGTGAAGTGAGCAATTGATGCGGAGACTTTCTCGCGGCGGATCTCTTCGAACTTTTTCGTAAGCTCGCGGCCGAGGGCTATGTCGACGTCGCCGTAGACTTCCAGGATGTCTTCCAGCGCCTTCACGATCCTATGCGGCGACTCGTAAATTACGGCCGTCCTCTCTTCGGATTTGAGTTTTTTGAGCTGGTTTTTCCTTCTCGCGGACTTGTTCGACAGGAACCCTTCGAACGTGAATTTGTCGGTCGGCTTACCGGACACGACCAGCGCCGTTAAAAGGCCGGACGGCCCGGGGATAGGCACTACGGGGATGTTATTATCTAAAGACATGCGGATTATTTTATAGCCCGGGTCGGAGATGCCGGGCGTGCCTGCGTCAGAGACGAGCGCAACGGATTTTCCCTCTTTTAGCACTTTTAAGAGATAGTCTGTTTTTTGAACTTTGTTATATTCGAAGTAGCTTGTCGTCGGAGCCTTGATGCCGTATCTATCCAAAAGGATCTTTGTGTGGCGGGTATCTTCCGCGGCTATAAGATCGACCTTTTTCAGTGTTTCGACCGCCCGAAAGGTTATGTCTTCGAGGTTCCCGATGGGTGTAGAGACTACGTATAGGGTGCCTGGCATCATATTACTCTACGGTTACGGATTTCGCGAGATTGCGCGGCTGATCAATATCATAGCCGAATTCTTTGGCTACGTAATACGCCAACAGCTGCAGCGGGATCACGACCAGGAGCGGTGAAAAAAGTTCTTCGCACCGGGGTATCTCGATCAGGTAATTGATGTTGTAATGCTGGATCTCTTTGTCGCCTTCAGTTACTACGCCTATGACGATCCCCCCGCGCGCCTTGATCTCCTGGATGTTAGAAAGCATCTTGTCGTATGTTTTGCATTTTACCGCTATACAGACGACCCAGGGGTTTTCGTCGATTAATGCGATGGGCCCGTGCTTCATCTCGCCTGCCGGATAGCCTTCCGCACTTATGTAAGAGATCTCTTTCAGTTTCAATGCCCCTTCAAGCGCGTTCGGATAGTTTATGTTCCGGCCCAGGTATAAGAAATACGATTTATTATGTTTTTCGAAATAATATCTTTTGAACTCTTCCGCATACGCGGCCAGGATATTATAATCCGACCTGTATTGCGTAATAAGCTCATTCATTACAATAGGCATCTTTGTTAGTTCCCGCGTCAGGACGTTTAACTTTGAAACAGGCGTGGCCTTCGTGATCCTGGCCAGATATAGCGTCAGGAGATAAAATATGGCCAGCTGCGCCGTATACGCCTTTGTGGACGCGACTGCTATCTCGGGCCCTGCGTGAGTATAAATAACACCATCGGCCTCTCTGGCAATGGAACTTCCAACGACGTTGCATATGCCGAGCGTCTTGGCGCCCCGCTTCTTGGCTTCTCTGAGAGCCGCGAGCGAATCGGCCGTCTCCCCGGATTGTGATACGATAATGGCGAGCGTCTGGCTGTCGACCATGGGATTCCTGTAACGAAATTCGCTTGATGTATCGACCCAGCACGGTATGCGGGCGTACTCTTCCAGCATGTATTTACCGGTAAGGCCGGCATGATACGCCGTCCCGCACGCCACGATGGCGATCTTTTTGATCTTTTTCAGGTCGCTTTCTTTGATCTTCAGCTCATCGAAAACTACCTTATCCTTAACCAGTCTTTCGTCCAGGATCCCTTTTACTACATCGCCTTGTTCGTATATCTCTTTAAGCATGAAATGCGGGTAGCCTGCTTTTTCCGCCTGGCTGACATCCCACTTTACGGTCGATATTTTTTTGTGCGTTACCCGGCCCGACAGGTCTTTGACCCTGACGGAATCTTTCGTCAGTTTTACAACCTCATGGTTTTCGAGATATATCACGTTCTTCGTGTAATCCAACACGGCCGGCACGTCGCTTGCCAAAAAGTTCTCGTTCGAGCCTACGCCGATTATTAAAGGAGAGTCGCATCTTGCGCCTATGAGCGTTTCGGGTTCGTCTTTGTGTATTACGGCGATGGCGTAAGAGCCTTTTATCAGTTTTAGGGCCTTGATCACGGCCTCTTCCAGGTCCCCTTTATAGAACTTCTCGATAAGATGTGCGATCGTCTCTGTGTCTGTTTCGGAAAGGAACTTGTGGCCTTCTTTGGTAAGCGATTGCCTGAGCGCCAGGTAATTCTCGACGATGCCGTTATGGACTACCGCTATCTTGCCGCTACAATCAAGGTGCGGATGCGCGTTGGTATCGCTCGGGACGCCGTGCGTTGCCCATCTGGTGTGTCCGACGCCGAGAGACCCGCCTAACGGGCTTGTCTCCAGCTCATTAATGAGGATCCGCAGCTTACCCTGTCTTTTGACAAGATTGATCTTGCCGCCCTCAACGACAGCTATGCCCGCTGAGTCGTAGCCTCTGTATTCGAGCCGGCCAAGACCTTTGAGCACCACATCCTGCGCTTTTCTATTTCCGATATACCCAATTATCCCGCACATAAATTACCTTCGCGTTAAGGTCCTTCGTTGCCTACGGCTGAGCCATTGCTCCTCAGGACCAAATTTTTCCTGCAGAAAACTCGGGAAAAATTTGGCGTCCCCATGGGGAGTTTACTCCACTCTCCGACGGAAACAGCCTGTTATTGCAACTAATTTCCACAACCATTTTATCCTCTTTCTCTCTATTTGTCAAACAGTCTTGTATCTTCCACCATCTGCTTCACTTTCGCGCTTGAAGCGTGAGAATAGGTATCAAGCGATTTTGTATCCTTATGGCCAGTAAATACGATAATATCGCTATCAGAATATCCCCTTGCTTTCATCTCAGTAATAAATGAGTGCCTGAAGTCGTGCGATCTTATTTCAATACTTAACACTTTTAGAGCAGCGCGCCGGATATACTTCGTAAAATGACATGGATGGTGTTTATTGCCGTTTCTGTTAGGGAATAGCCACTTGGAGTTACGATTCTTCGCCGTCATGTAATGAGCCTTAATAATGTTGGCCAGCTCCGGGTCTATGTTACGGAATATGAACGGCTCCTTTGTCTTGGTGTCTTGCGGATCGCAATATAAGGCTATGATGTTTAACCCTTCCCACTTCACATTAGCCGTCTTCATAGTCAGGGCTTGCCCGCGGCGCCATCCCCATCGAAATATAAGATACGCGGCTCCGTAATAGTCAGGTCGGTTTGTCTTGATATGGCCCAGGAGCTTTGCTCTTTGTTCTTGGGATAGCTCCTTATATAGTCTCTTGTGCCTCTTGGGTTTCTTGAATGTTTTAAGCGTATTTAATATCTCGTCGTCGCATAAGCTGATAGCGTTAAGTTTACTGAATATCGCTTTTAATTTCGTTAGCTCTTCACGCCAGCCATTTTCACGCTTACACTCCACAACAACCCAGCTCTTATACTGCTCGATTAGAAACTTGGCCTTTATCTTTACGCCCTGCATATCGATAGTATCTGGGTGTTTCGATTTTAAGAACCTATTAAAGAAGTTCCTGTAAGCTGACCTATAATTCTTGATGGTCTTAATGGAATTTCCATCGGCCTGACATTTGATTTCAAAACGCTTGAAGACATCATCAAACGAAAGGTCGTTAGAACCTTCCGGGCGCGGACCGGCTTGCTGAAAGGAATCTATCCATCGTAGGCGCTCGATCTCTGCCTCTCTTTTTGAAGAAGCCCTGACACTCTTATATTGACGCTGCGCCCCAGGGAAGGGATAACAATTCAGCAGCCATTTCCCTTTCCCGTTTCTATCGATCCCCCTATACATCACGCCACTTCTTTTAGACATACACTAAACGCTCCGCATACCACTTATCAAACTTATTCTTCATCGCAAATAACCGCTTGCCCTGCCGAAATAATGGACACTTTGATTGTTCTCTCCAACGTCCATCGTAGAGCGTTTCAACTTTAATGTTAAGGGTAGCTGCCATCTCTTGGGCCGTATAAAGATCTATCTTTGTCATTTTGTTTTCTCCTCTCCTTGGTAACGTGCGTAATATCCGCTTTTACGCCGAACCTTTTTATCTTTTGAGCCTTCCGGGCGGCCCAGGCGGACCCCTTCTTTTTTAGCTCTTGCAAGCCCTGAGAGAGTGCGCTCACGGATCAGCGATCTCTCAAATTGAGCGAAGGCCGAGAAGATATGGAATATAAGCTGGCCCGAAGAAGTAGAAAGGTCTATGTTATCTTTGAGCGATAGGAAGGATATTTTTTTGCCTATAAATAACTCGTCAGCTTCTGAAATAAGCTCGGCAATGCTCCGCGCCCACCTATCGAGTGCGGTAACCAGAACACCATCGAACTCTTTCAGCCGTAGGCGTTGCAACAGAGCTTGTTTTATTGGCCGGGTATTGCGCGTGGATTCCTTCTCCTCAAAGATCTCATACTGATAACCCATGCGCTTGGCATATTCTTCAAGCTCTATGCGCTGATTTTCTGTATGTTGCTCTTGAGTGCTTACTCTGATATAAATTGCAAATTTCATAGTTCCCCCCTATTCTTGTTTTAACAGAATGGCTGATTGACCTTCCTCGCAGAGCGGACATTTAACCGGAAAGGTTTTGCCTTCTTTTACGCCTTCTGGTATTGCTCCGCCAAATTCGGGATTCTCGAGAAAGAACCTACCAAAGCATTCTGTGCATTCGACCCGTGTCATTGTGGCCATTTCCATAGCTTTATCTCCTTTTATTTGAAAAGGTTTATAACCCATGCAAACAGGCAGCACTTACATAAAGCGATGGCCCTAACCTTATTAACCTTCTTGATCTCTACATATCCCTGACCGCATTTTCTGCATTTCCAGTATGTCATTTGAAGTCCTCCTCCGGGAATAGTTTCTCCGGTGTAGTGGATAAGACATTCGCAATCTTATGCCTTAGATCTGCCGGGCAACGACGCCGGCCTGACTCGTAACAACTTAATTCACTTTGACTAATACCTACCAGGGAAGCTAATCTCCACTGCCTTACCCCCGATTTAGTCCTTTCCATTTTTAACTGCGTAACCATTTGCTACCTCCATAATTATTATTTTTGCCTATATGCTTAAAAAAAATCGGCCTTTATAACTTTGTCAAATATTCGTCAACTGACGAACTTAGATTAAAAAAAATACCTTTTCCGTTCCTATTTAGAAGTATACCATACAGTTACAACCTTGTCAAATGTTTTTTATTACCATTTACAATTCTATATGTATACCGAGACCTTCTATCACCTCATCTTGCTGTTTCTGCCTTATCTCATCCATGTTGTTTTTCCTATTTTCAGAAAATGCTTTTAAGCTCGATTCCAATGTAGAAAGAGCGTAATGAATTTCTAAATCAAAATTATAATAGTCTTTCAAAAGATCACGATTTGCCTGATCCTTAAATTTATCAGGATCTAAAAGAAGTGGATGTTCTGGAGCTATTATAATTAGTGGATAGGAAAATCCTTTATGCCCATTTAACTTTTTTAAGGATAATTCCATTTTCCACAGTCTTAATATTTGCCTATTATTAAACCCCAAAATCTGAATTATATGAATACGATTTAGGATATCTATAAATTCCTGCGTGTAGAACGACCGCTTGCCCTGTTGCCCAGAAGACCCCTTAAACTCTAAGGACTTTTCCCATCGCCGCACCCAGGCATCGGCTACCTTGAGCTTCTTTGCAACCTCTGTTAAGCTATATTCTTCAAATACTGTTGGCATATATTAACCTTTTGAAAGAGTATATCATATCAACCTATAATGTCAATTCGTCTATTTCTTTTATTATGCTTACTCTGCCCTATACCGTCTTATGGGACATTCGGATTTGAATTTGTTTGAACCGTTTTCTTTAATTCTTTTCCGTCCCTAATAAAAGTCAGGGATATTTTGTTCTCATTGTTTTCGTCTAAAAGTTTGCCAAATTGCTCTGCATCTATAACCTCTGCATCATTTAATTTTTTGATAATATCGCCATCTATTATATCGGCCTCAAACGCTGGAGAGCCTTTAATTAAACTTTTAACCACCACAC
>PLNN01000022.1 GCA_003142795.1 Candidatus Omnitrophota bacterium | reverse complement strand
TATTGGTGCCCGGATAATATGCATACGCGTACGCAATAGCACCGTCTGGATCTGCCACAGCTGCGACTTGATAATCGACTCTGCCGTAATGTTCGTCCGAACCTATTGTGCCGTTACTATTCCAGTCAAAATTTTCGTCTACATAGTGATAGTACGTGTTGCCAGATGAGTCGGGAGCCACTAAGACATGATATGCCATCCTATTGGCCGGATTATCATAGTAGACGATCGAACCCTGCCAGACCCAACCGGGACCAAAATATACGTCATAAAGTTTCTCGGTGCCTGTTGTATTTTTGTATACCGTTACTACAAAATTACCGCTAGGGAATGTCTTCTGGATGTATCTGCCTTCAGTGTCATATGTATACGAAACAAGGAAATTGGTAAATATAGGATCTGAAGGATTTGAAATATCGGCAGTCTGAAAGCACCATTTTGTTTCTACTATATTGGTGCCCGGATAATATGCATACGCGTACGCAATAGCACCGTCTGGATCTGCCACAGCTGCGACTTGATAATCGACTCTGCCGTAACCCTGGCTGTTAAAGTTTTCATCTACATAGTGGTAGTACATGTTACCGTACTGGTCGACTGAGCTATTTGTTACAGACTCCAGCATGCTGGAAGCATAATAGGTATAATTGGCGATCACTCCATCGACCCAATTCTGGATAGCAGTAGAATCAAGGTTGCTTATCGTATAAGTAGTGCCGTCCTGCCAGAAAAGTCCGCCGGCATAACCATCATTGCTTAATGTATCCAATTTACTTACAACGTTCGTCGGCTGCAGCTCGCCCGCTATCACAGGCTTATCTAATCCAAGCAGAGACGCCTGATAATCAAGAGGATTGGTGCCGGCCATATTATCATAATAGTGGAACTGATATAGATCCAGGCCCATGCCCTGCCAATTATTGACCATCGCCGTTCTGTTAAGGCTTCCGACTGTTGCTAACGCGCCAGGCGCGTTCGTGTGGATCAAATTCACAAAAGAACCGACAAACGTTTTTAAATTAGCTATGGTCGCGGCTGAAGCTACTTCCGGCTCATTCATTACATCCCATGCGTAAATAGAGGGATCGTTCCCGAATCTTGCAATAAAAGCGCTGAAGAGGTCAAGAAGCTTCTGCCTCTTTACCGGATCACTGATAAGGTCGGGATGTTCACCTACGTGCGAACCGGACACGCCGTCGGCTATTGTATAATCGAACAGGACCGGCATCAGCTTTATTCCTAAAGCCTTGGCGCAGTCTAAAAGCGCCTGCATATCGTCATATACCTTATCGGTAAAACCTATCGGGTTACCGCTTCCGTCAAACTGAATGCCCGCCCTGAGATCGGTAAATAAAAATATCCTTACAAAATCGCCTTTAACGCTATCCATCTGGCTGTAAAGCTGCTGAATGTTGCGCGAAAATCCGTTGTGCGATCCGTCAGTGGCAGAAAGGCCTAAACCATAACCATAATTATTCCAACTTATGCTTGTGTCATACAGCCACGGGAGGTTGACGCCTTTTATAAAATGACCGCCCGAGCTAAGCGTGTTCGGCGTTATCCTTTCTTTTATGGGCCAATTTGTAGAGGTCGGATCACTGGGAGTGCAAATCTCGATCGTTCCATCAGGATAATACTTCGTGGCGCTGTTCAATGTCCACACATCACCCGTCTTGTTCCAGTCAAAGGTATGCAGGATGTTATCTGCCGGATTAAGATATGTGTTGTTGTAGGATTTGCCGTTATTCGGACCAGTCCTTGTATCTATCAAATATGTCGTTACGGCTCCTGTCGGTCTATCGCTTACAAGCGGGCCGACCCTGCCCACCATATAATTGGTATCGACATATTCGTATTCCGCCAAAAACGTTCCTGTAGATGTGCCGTCAATTATGCCGGCCTCATTAATAGGGTTGTAGGAGTATTCGCGTTTATAATGAATAGTTCCTTCCATGCCGGGGCTGGTAAAATATGTATAGACATAATAGTGATTGGCCACATGAAAGCCCTGGTTTATCTTGTGCAGCTCGCGCACTGTGCGAACGGCGGGCGTAGTGCCGACATAGTAAACTTCATTCACATAAATAACAGCGAGCGTACCGGTAGCTGTTCCGTCAAATATACCGGGCTTTTCCGTATCAGTGAATGCGTAGTCCCGTTTATATTGCACTAAACCCGTAAGCCCGGAGGTTGTAAAATAATTATCCGTGGAATATGTATTTTTAAGATGGGTAAAACTGAGGTCGTCGACATAATCTGCCGTATAAATGTCTTTTGTCAGCCGGCCAGTTGCATCCCTAATATATCTTCGCAGTATCGTTGTGCCATCCGTATCAAAGTATGTCTTCTGCCGTTCTGTCCATCCGTTTACTGTGGTGTTAACCTGCCACCAATTTGCATTTGATGTACTATAGTCGTAGATATATTCAACTCTTTCTTGACTCGGCTGCACACCGCTCCATTTAGGATATGACGGGCTATAAGTTCCCTGGTAAGCCTTCACCACAACCTGGCTACTCGCAGCGAGAGTATCCCAATCCCATGTCATATAACCGGTAAACCCTTCAATGGGCGTGGCCGGTTTGTAGGCTAAAACAAGCCTTCCGTATCCTCCGACACCGCCCTCGCCGACCACCTTGATCTCATTATAATACTCATATATGTCGCCGTTATCGGCGCGCGTCCGTAGCAGAGGAGACTCATAATTACCCGCAATCCAGTATTCATACAATGGATCGGCATGAGCTAGACCGCAAACAAACGTTATCAGCATTATGGTAAAAACTACAGCCGCTTTTAATGTTATTCTATTTTTCATTCTGAACCTCTCTTTTTAATTTCTGAAAATTTCAAGAAAACAAAAAACCTGATTGCCTTTTATCTATCCGGCAACCAGGCTATCTAACACCTAATTTAGATCCTTGGTTTTGCTACCACCCTAACTTGCCTTCTGGTGGCAGTCCCTTTAGGGACGTCACCGCTTCACAGCGGTTTTGCCTTTTTCGATTTTTAACTATCTATACATATAGTATACGCTAATGTATCAGGATGTCAATGGGGAAAATTTAACTTTTTTGTGTTTTAACAGAAGTTATTCTTTGAAGACGCCGATCGCCCTTATTTTGGCATAACGCGTATCGACGAGTTTATCTTTGGGAATGATTTTTAAGAGGGCCAGATCTTTTTTTATCGCCTTCTTTATATTCTCCGCCGTCTCCTCCGGATCTTTATGCGCTCCGCCGAGCGGCTCTTTTATTATACCGTCGATTATCTGCATTCCTAAGAGATCTTTCGCCGTAAGTTTCAGCGCGGCCGCCGCGTCTGGCGCGCGCGATCTCTCTTTCCACAGGATAGCCGCGCACCCCTCCGGAGATATGACGGAGTAATACGCGTTCTCGAGCACATACATCCTATCCGCGATCCCTATGCCGAGCGCCCCGCCCGATCCGCCCTCGCCTATCACGAACGCTATCACGGGAGTGCGGAGACCGGCCATCTCCCTTAAATTATACGCTATAGCCTCTGCCTGCCCGCGCTCTTCGGCGCCGATGCCGGGATAAGCGCCCGGCGTGTCGATGAATACGACTACCGGCAGGTCGAATTTCTCGGCCATCTTCATCACCCTCATCGCTTTCCTGTACCCTTCGGGGTGAGCGCTCCCGAAATTCCTTTCGAGATTTTCTTTCGTGTCCTTGCCCTTCTGGTGGCCTATCACCACTACTTTATCCCCGTTGATCTTCGCCAGGCCGCATATCATGGCTTTGTCGTCGGCAAAATGTCTGTCGCCGTGTATCTCTATAAAATCGGTCATTATCATGCTTATGTAATCGAGAGTATACGGCCTCCTCGGGTGGCGCGCTATCTGGACCCTCTGCCACGGCGTGAGGCTCTCGTATATATCTTTCTTGATGGTGGCTAATTTTTCTTCGAGTCTTTTTATTTCGCCGGATATGTCGATGTCTTTGTGGGAACTGAAACCTTTGAGCTCTTCGATCTTCCGCTCAAGCTCTATGATGGGCCTTTCAAATTCAAGGCCGGGGATATGCGTAGCCATTAAGATTACACTCTCCTTTGAGCTAATCCGTTATGATGACTTCCGTCCCCTCGGGGACTATCGTATAAAGTTCTTCGACGTCGGGATTCTTCAGCCGGACGCAACCTTCTGTAACGCTCTTTCCTATGGAATCGGGCTGTGTGGTCCCGTGTATGCCGTAACTTGGTTTAGACAGGCCGAGCCATCTTGTGCCAAGTACGTTTTTCAGATCGCCTGATGGGATGACCCCGCCGGTAGACGGATACCACGGCGGGTCTACTATTCTTGTCACGATCTTAAAGTTCCCCACCGGCGTCGAATTATTCTTGCCGATAGCGATCCTGTAGGTCTTCAGGATATCTTTATCGGATCTGAGGGTAAGGATATTCTGCGATTTGTCGACCAGTATGCTGAATTTTGCTTTCGATATTTTAAGTTTTTTGCCTATCCTTAATGAACTGTCTTTCAAGTTGTTCGTTTTCGCGATAAGTTCGATGGTGGTGTTGAACTTTTTGGCTATTTTAGTGAGGCTGTCGCCTTGCTGGACCTCGTAGGCCAGCGAGTCTTTCGTTATTATCGGAGAGAATAATATTTTTATATTAATATCGTCCAGCGCCTCTTGCACCTTCTGCGCATCGACTGAATTGGGGAATTTTTCCATTATCCTGACGTACGCGTTCTTCGCTTTCAGGAGCTCGCCGTCCGCGATGAACTTCTGCGCCGTCTCGAGCAGCTTTTCGCCGCTCGCTTTATCTATTTCACTTGTTACGGGCGCTTCTTTAGGCGCTAACACTAGCGACGCAACTTTAACGACCAGGAAGATCGCGGCGAACAGTAACAATGCGCCGATAATTACTACTATAACTTTTTTATTCACCCCGTCTGCGCTCCTTTAAAGTACTACCTGTAAAATAATAACGATATTACGATCCCGAGGAACATGCCTGCCCAGACCTCGATCGGCGTGTGGCCGATAAATTCTTTTAGCTTGTCTTCATCGAGCCTCTTTTTCCAATATATATCTTCCAGCATATTATTGAGTATCCTGGCCTGTTTACCGGTAGCAAGACGCACCCCTTGAGCATCGAACAGGACTATCAAGGTAAATGTAGCCGTGATAGCGAACAACGCGGAATCAAAACCGTAGGTAACCCCGATGGATGTTGCGAGCGCTGAGACAGCGGCTGAATGCGAACTTGGCATGCCGCCTGCGCTGGTGAACCATTTGAAGTTAAACCGTTTTTCCCTGATAACACCAAGCACCATTTTAAGAGATTGCGCGATGAACCAGGCGGCCGCCGATGTCCAGAATATGTAGTTTCTTCCGAATTCGATTAGATTTGCTAACATATAAGTTCTATATTATAATACACATAGGTCTGCATTTCAATCATAATGTGAAGAAGTCGAAAAAAAGGAGACGGCAATGCGTTATGTAAAGTATCTGGCAGCGGCAGCAGCTTTATTTTTATTAGGCCAGTCGTTTTGCTTCGCAGCGGACAGTGCCTCCCTGTCAAGCATTGTCAATTCGCACAAACCCATAAAAGTTTATTTGAAAGATTTTATCAATCAATCCGGAAAGAGCGAGATAAGTCCGGCAGATTTCAGGGCTGAGGTCGAAAAAGCGATGGCGAACAGAAAAACCGTTAAATTCGAGATCGTGAAGGATCCTGCCGAAAGCGATGTCCAGGTATCATGCGTCATAACAAAGTTCCAATATATGGAAAAGGGGCCTGTGAAACCCAAGCCGAACCTTGCGCTCCTTGCCCTGGACGCCGCGGCTACCCTGACCTCAAATTACGTAGAGATGTTCGCCAAGTTCACGATCACTGATACTAGAACGAGCGACATCCTGTGGGAAGATACGATAAACGAATACAAGAAACATAAAATGACAGCTGCGGAAAGCGTCCCCTATGCATATGACAGGACGGCAAGAGCTTTCTTGTGGAAATCTTTCGGTAAGCCTTCGAACTAACCTTTGATCAATGCCATCGCCTCTGCGCGCGTCTTTTCGTTCTGTCTGAAGACGCCGCGCACGGCGGATGTGACGGTGAGAACCCCCGGCTTCTTCACGCCCCGCATCGACATGCACAGATGCTCGCATTCTATTATGACCATGACGCCCTTGGGCTGGAGTTTCTTCATTATCACTTCGGCTATATCTGTCGTTAGGCGTTCCTGGACCTGCAGCCTCCTGGCCAGGATATCGACTACCCGCGCGAGTTTGCTCAGGCCCGTAACTTTGTTATTGCTGGGGATATACGCTACGTGCGCCTTGCCGACGAACGGCAGTAGATGATGTTCGCAGATCGAATATAGAGGTATGCCTTTCAAAAGCACTATCTCGTCGTGATCTTTTTCGAATACGACCTCGAGCTCTTTTTCAGGGTTCATCCGCATGCCGCCGAGGATCTCTTCGTACATCTCGGCCACGCGCCTGGGAGTGTCTTTTATGTCGGCCCTGTTCGGGTTCTCCCCGACAGCCAACAATATCTCTTTTACAGCCTTCTGTATCCGCTTTTTATCCATCGTCCGTCTCTTTCTTATTTACCGATGCAGAATTGTTCGAATATCCTGTCCAGCACGTCATCCGAAACCGATTTACCTATTACCAGGCCGAGGTTAAATATCGCTTCTTTCAGGTCTATGCTGATCAATTCCGGTCCCGCGCCTGTCCTTAACGCTTTATTAACAGATAACATACACCTGCGGGATTTGTCAAGCAGTGCTTTGTGCCGGGCATTACTAACTATTGCGCCTTCGCCCTGGGAAAAGCTCCCCGCCAGGATAATTTCCGATATCGCTTTTTCTAGCAGTGCGATGTTCTTTTTCTTTTCAACGGATATTTCGATTATATTAGCGTCGCCAAGCAACTCTTTCATTTTTTTAGCATCAAGCTTTCTCGCGAGATCGCTCTTATTGACCACGATGAGCTTTTTTTTATTTCCGACCAGCTTTATTATGTCGAGGTCCGGCTTCTCTATCTTTGTAGAACCATCGAGGACAAGAAGGCAAATGTCCGCGGCCTCAAGATAAGATTTACTTTTCTTGACGCCTTCCCCGTCCAGGATATTTTTCGTCTCGGCTATTCCTGCCGTATCGACAAGCCGGATGGGTATCCCTCTAAGATTTATGAATTCTTCAATAGCGTCCCTGGTCGTGCCGGGTATGGGCGAGACTATGACCCTGTCCCTTTTAAGAAGAAGGTTCATCAGACTTGACTTACCGACATTGGGCTTGCCGCATATTATCGCAAGCACCCCTTCTCTCATTACCATGCCCTCATCGTAAGTATCCAATAATTTTTTCAGGCGCCCGGCAATATCGGCCGTTTTCCGGATCAACTCTTCTTTGTCAGCAGTCTCGATGTCTTCTTCCGGAAAATCTATCGAAGCTTCGACCTGCGTTGCTACATTAAGCGCGTCTTCGCGGATAGCATTGATGCTCCTGGACAGCTCTCCTTCCAGCTGGCTCATCGCGACCTTAAGCGAGCTGTCGGTCTTGGCTCTTATAACATCTAAGACCGCTTCGGCCTGGGTCAGGTCTATCCTGCCGTTCAGAAATGCCCTTTTCGTGAATTCGCCCGGATCTGCGACCCGACCGCCGCTTTTCACAGCAAGCTCCAGGACCCTCCTGGCCGCCTGCACTCCCCCGTGGCAGTTTATCTCGACTATATCTTCTTTGGTATAACTCTTCGGCGCGCGCATCACAGTAAGGATCACTTCGTCGATAGTTTTTTTCCCTTGCGACTTATCTATGATATGCCCGTAATGCGTAGTATACGTTTTGAATTTTGAGGGCTTGGCGCCTTTCCTGGAAATAAAAATATCGTCCGCTATCTTCAGGGCATCCGGCCCGCTCAAACGGACAATGGCTATCCCCCCTTCGCCTATCGGCGTCGAGATTGCGACGATCGTATCTTCTGTATCCAATCTATTCATACACCCATCTTGTCGGGGCATAGCAGGCTGCGTGCTTCGCCGACGACGAATAATGATCCCGTCACTAGTATCAGGTCGTCCGGGCGGGCGTGCTTCCCGGCCTTCTTTATCGCCTCTTTTACGTTCGATGTCACAATAATATTTTTGTGTTTTAAGCCGATATATTTTTTTATTTTATCCGGATCCATCGCCCTGCCGACGATCTTAGCTTTTGTAACAATAATTGAATCGCTTATAGGTAATAGCTGGCCCAATACCCCTTTTATATCTTTATCTTTTGAAACGCCGAATACGAGGACCAGTTTTTTATACTTGAATATTTTTTTCACTGCCTCAGCAAGAGCGTTCGCGCTCGCCTTGTTCTGCGCGCCGTCCAGGACAATGTGAGGCCGCCTGGCAACGATCTCGAGCCTGCCCGCCCATCGCGCCGACGCTATCCCTTCCCGTATAGCATCCGGTGAAACCATCACGCCGGCGAAACGCAGGCTTTCTATGATCCCAATAGCTGTCGCCGCGTTGAGCACCTGGTGCGAGCCGAGAAGTTCCGTTTCAAGCATAGGATATTCTCCGGCGATCCCCGATACCGTGAATATTTCTTTTTCGCCTTGTACCGCTATCTCCTTAAACTTTATGTCCCGCCCCACTACGACAAGCCTTGCGCCTCTTTTTTTGGCTATTCTTTCGATGGACGCGAACGCCTCTTTTTTCTGGGGCGCTACCACACACACCGCGCCGTTCTTTATTATGCCGGCCTTTTCCGCGGCTATCTCCCGGATCGTGCGGCCTAATTTATCGGTATGTTCGTAGCTTATCGGCGTGATCGCCGAAACGAGCGGCTCTATTACGTTTGTCGCGTCCAGCCTTCCGCCCAGTCCTACCTCGTAAACGGCAAAATCCACCTTCTTTTCTTTAAAATACAAATAGGCCAGCGCCGTATATACCTCGAAAAATGTAGGCCGGTCGTCATCCATCATATCGACGGCCTTCTTTATTTTTTTTAATAGCCTGGCCACATCGGCTTCGGATATGAGGGCGTCATTTATCCTTATTCGTTCCGTAAATGACACGAGATGCGGAGAGGTGTAAAGTCCTACTCTGAATCCGGCATTCTTCAGGATCGATTGCGCGAAGGCTGAGGTTGAACCTTTGCCTTTTGTGCCGCCAATGTGGATAGACTTTATATTTTTGTGCGGATCGCCGAGGAGAGAGACGAGCTTTTCCATCCTGTCGAGCCGGAAGGACTGATTATAATTATAACCGTCTTCTTTCTCGTAATTTGTGAACGACTCGAGATATTGTAAGGCTTGTGGATAAGTCATGGCGCTTTTCTTTAGTGCTTAAAGTGCCTCATGCCGGTAAAGACCATCGCTATGCCGAGCTCATCCGCCTTCTTTATAACCTCAGCGTCCCTGATGGAGCCGCCCGGCTGTATGATGGCACTCACGCCGTTCTGCGCGGCCTGCTCGATGCCATCTTCCTTCGGGAAAAAGGCGTCGCTGGCGAGCGTTGACTTAGTAGACCTTCCGCCCGACTTTTTACAGGCGATCATGACAGAATCGACGCGCGACATCTGCCCGGCCCCGACGCCGACGGTCTTCGTCCCCTGGCACAGGACGATCGAATTCGATTTGACGTGTTTCGCGACGATCCATCCGAAGAGGAGCGACTTCATCTGTTCTTTGGTGGGTTTTATTTTTGTGACTATTTTAAGGTCGGACTCTTTCAGGGAAACGACGTCCCTATCCTGGATAAGCAGGCCGCCGACGACTTTCTTCAGGTCCGCGTCCACTTTCGTGCCTTTGGCGCCGAAATTATTCACTTCGATAAGTCTCAGGTTCTTTTTCGTCTTCAAAGCGTCGAGCGCTCCCTTTTCATAAGACGGCGCTATGATGCATTCGACAAAATCCGCCTCTGCGAGGATGGTTTTTGCGAGCTCCATATCCACAGCTTTATTGAATCCCACGATGCTTCCGAACGCGCTTAAACGGTCACAATCAAGCGCATCCAAGTAAGCCTGTTTCAGGGTCGAGGCAGTCGCTGCCCCGCATGGATTGGTGTGCTTTATTATAGCAGCTGCCGGCTCAACAAATTCTTTTACTATCTCGAGCGCCGCATTAAGGTCGATTATGTTATTGAATGACAATTCTTTTCCATGGAGCTGTATTGCGCTCGACACGCTCGGCTCGTCGACAGATTCGTCTTTATAGAACGCGGCCTTCTGGTGAGGATTCTCCCCGTAACGCAGGTCCTGCAGTTTTTTAAATTTTAAATTTAACGTAGCCGGAAACGATTCCTCATCGCCCTGCTCTTTGCCCTTTAGATAACTAAAGATCGCCGCGTCATACGTCGAAGTTTTTTGGAAAACTTTTACTCCCAGCTCGACCAGCAGGTCTTCCGGAATTCCGCCGGCGTTTTTTTCCATCGCCTCGATCACACGAGCATAATCAGCCGTGTCGCACAGGACGCATACGGACTTGTGGTTCTTCGCGGCGCTTCTCAGCATCGACGGCCCGCCTATATCTATATTCTCGATCGCTTCTTCCAGCTTTACGCCCGGCTTCGCGACGGTCTTTTCGAAGGGATACAAATT
>PLNN01000002.1 GCA_003142795.1 Candidatus Omnitrophota bacterium | reverse complement strand
TTCTACGTTCTTTTCGAAGGCTTTTTTACTCTTAGACTTGATCAGTGGCATTAGATACCTTCGCTGATAGAGACAGTGGTTTTAATTGCATTTGGCGCTGCGTCTACAGCTGTATTAGAAGAGCTGAGGACAACGGTGATGATGTCGTTTAAAACACAGTTAACGTTCGTTTGGAAGCCTTCTGCGCCTGGGAAGCCTGTGTACTGGGGGGAGCCATTCTTATTGACTACGACAGCTGACGGCGACTGCGTTGCTGGATTAATACCCCCGTTAGTGATCGTAGGAAGCGTAAGTGAACCTCCAACTGAATACACATCCGCAGCTGGAGCTTGAAAGGTAGCGATAGTGCCGAGGCCTGTTGTTGTTTGGTTGGAGGACATGATTGACATAAGTTATTGTTTCCCTTAGTATTTAGTTAAATTATTCAGCAGCTTTAATGTTTTGAGCATCATACGAATGAGGTTCAGTGTGTTCGCCCTCTTCGTGGGGCATTGATTCTAAAATCTCAAAGGCATCTTGGATAGCTTCAGCAGCTGCTTTAACGTCTTTGGCATGAACGGCCTGGATAAGAGCAGAGGCACAAGCATGGATAGCTGCTGAACTATCGTCTTGATCTTCTTCTGGTTTTTCATCTGGAGCACGTGTTTGAGTGGGCGTGCCTATATCTTTACGTTTAAGGAAGGGTAGAATGAGAGCCTCCAAGGGTCACTAATATGGGCATTAGTCCCTAATGGAAGCGATTACGTGCAAATAAAGCCTATAATTGGCTGTTTTTGCTATTATTCTTGGCCTTTTAACCATTTATCGTATTTGGCTTCTTCTTGGTATCCAGCTAGCTCTCGGTCAAACATTTCGGATACCTGGGATTCGGCCCACTCTTTGGTGCCATATTTAGGCTTAACCGGTTCAACTGTATGCGTATACGAATAGGACTCCTTAAAGGCGTAAAGGACGGCGTCGATAATATCTGAGTGTTGCTTTTTCTTCACCACGATGCGGTCCGGGGATGATTTATCCCAATCAATCTGTACTAGATAGCTATCTAAAGCGAAGCGGCTGTTAGCCTTAGCCTTGAACTTACTTGTGCGGAGTGCGTCGTTTAGCAGTTCTACGTTTTCTTGTTTACGCATTTTGTCGGCAGCTTCGACTGGGATAGAGTGGCGACGGATCATCTCTTCGGCGATCTTTTTGCCTAACCCACCGGTATCTATGACCATTTTCTGAATATCGTATCGCTTGCGCAGCTCTTCCACCTGGGCGACTAGCTCGGTTATGCCTTGCTTTTTGGTAATTTTCTCTTCTATGAGGTAAGTGGCCGGACTACTATCTGCCCAGCCGATAATGGCAATGGCGTCGGCGTCATTAAAACCCACGTCGATGCCCATAATGTAGTTCATACGATCTTTAGGCAGTTCTGTGTAATTGTTCTTGGCTTCATTGTAGCGAACCCAAAGGGATTCGACATCCAACACCCATTTATTGCGATATTCTCGCATTAGAGATGGATGGCTTTCATCCCATTCCCGCTTAGCCATGAGTTCGGCAATAAAGCCAGAGGGGTCCGGCATCCATGGATTTTCTAACATAGTCCAAGAATGATGGCTATATCCGTACTTACGCTTCTGGGTGACGTCGAAGAAATAGCCTTGAGGTACTGGGCCTGGAGTGCCTGTGATAGCTAGCCAGCCGTCTGGATAATCGGCTATAGACGGGCTTATAACGTCGTCTACAAGGCTCTGGAGCTGTTCAGAGCTGAAATCCTGGGCCTCGTCTATCGCGACACCAGGGAATTTACGGCCTTTAAGCTTACGTCGATAGTCTTTAAGATCAGCTCCCATTAGCTTAAGCCTGGCACCGTTAGGATGGATGATCTCTAACCTAGTATCCCTGAAAGTACAGCCTATACCATATTTGTCATTCATCTCATGCATGATATCCCACATGATGCCCCTAGCTGATTCTTGCGTCAGGGAGAGATATAGACACTGGGACTTAGGATGGGTTTCCATAGTCTTTAAGAATCTAAGAGCTAGGCCATTAGTCTTACCGGCTCGTCGAGAGCACTGGGCGGCAATATAGCGATTGGCGTCTTGAACGAAGGCATTTTGCGCCGGGAAGTTATCCTCGAATACAATAGGCTTATAGGTGATTGGCTGCGTTGTTCGATTTATTACTTCCTTAAGAAGAGCTGCTTTGGTCACTGTCATCGGACATAGCTTTCTTGGCACGAGATTGAAGCTCGGCATCACTGAGGGTGCGAAGTACGTCGGCTTCCATTGCACGCATTTCAAATAATAGCTTCAGGTGATCCCTNNCCCTGAGGTCCCTGGCATCAGCTGGTGACAACTTACCGCGAACCGACAACATAGTCAGATTTTTAATCTCACGAGATAAGGTCAATAATCCTTGATCGATAAGACGAGCTATGGAGATGTCTGATATGACGGTATCTTCAGCTGCTGTGGGCAATACTGTGCTAGTTTTCGCGAAGTGTTTCAATTTCATCCAATATACCTAGTTTGTCCCATTTCTCGTAAGTTTCAAAACTGACGTAGATAACGCCTGTGCGGGTCATGTAAACGCGGCTATCCCATACTTTCTTGTGGCTCTTGAAAGGATTCCAAGGACGGGCGAGCAGGCGCTCTTTCCACGTCCTTTTGACTTTCTTCCAGTCAGTCATAAAATNNAAGGTCCACCAGTTTTATACTCCGTGTTGATCGTCAAAAAACCGTCAGCAAGAGACATACTTACGTTGCTCTGCCCCGGCGCGCGCGAATCAATCGTAGGCCCAATTTGTCCTAAATCTCGGACAAAAACTGTGCCACGAAGTACTGCAAAAGCGATTTTACGCGGTTGCATTGGTATTCTCCTGCTCGGTCGCTGCGGGAGCAGCTNNCTCATTTAAGCGCACCAAGTCCTTATTAAAGACATGAAGTTGGTATTGAACTTGCCCTGCTTCTGAGCGAAGCTGAATGTAATCGGCTTCAATTGCAGGCAGGTCTCGTGGGACGTTAGTGGTTTTAGGCAGGTTAACTTTGCGTGCAGACTTATTACTCATTGGGACTCCTTGGTTAGTTGATTAGAAAAGGGTTAAAGATCACATTTGGGAACCTAGTCATTAGTGTTTTGCCTAGCTCAGTGAGGTGACTCACTGCTGAGGGATGTTGGGGAAGGAGCGAGCGCGCAATCCCTTTGCCACGCCATTTAGCTTTAACAAAGCACCAATGGATTGTTTGGTAGTCTTGACTTAGGATACTATACCCTAGAATAACGTTTGGATCGTCTTTAAGGCAAGCGACTTTAATTACAGCCTTGGTCACTAAGAGTTCGCCCATCTGTTTATAATTAGCCATAAAAACTGGTTTCGGAATGAGGCTAAACCAAGAATCGCCATAATAGAGGCCCCGAAGAAAAGTGGCTAAAATGAGATTTTTGTCCTCAATTTTGAAGTCTCGAATATCATATAAGCCTTTAAAGTCACTCATTAAAGAATTCAATTCTGACTATTTCGATGACAATACAAAGGCAGATAGAAGTGGTAAGGCCTAGAGCGATTGCTAACATTACGTCTGAAAAACTCACGCTCCCCGCCTTTCTTCTGACATGTACATCTTCTTCATAGTATCTCTTAAGTCCTTTATAAGTCTACCAAAAGTACTTTTGTCTGCGCACACTACATCATTGTNNCTCCGGCGCAATGATATTCCCATATAGCTTTATGTACTTTGTTTTCAAACTTATACTCGTTCAAAAATTTATCTGCCAAAACATAGTAATCTTGTCGAGCTTCTTGCCTTAATCTTGAGCGCGTTCTTGTAAACTGCGAAGACCATGATTTAAGATTATCTTCGTCTTGCTCAATGTCCTCAAAGCCTTCTGCTTGTAGTTTCTTATACCAGAGGGCTCTAAGCGCTTCGGATTCAGCTTTTTTGGTCATCTGAGGCTACAATCGCAGGTGCGGTCGTAGCTTCGACGGGTTGACTTTGGGCAGCAAGCGCTTCAGCTTCTTGGGCTGCTTTTTGCTTGTTTTTAATGTCCTGAAATACTTGTGACGCTACTTGGTTAGCAGCTGCTTTACGTAAAGCGTTTACGAAGTAAGAATCAGGCACATTAGCAGAAGTAGGGGCTGCGTGCATGATTTGGCTGCAAAGAGCGAATTTCAGAGAATCTTCGTCTGCAAGCGGACCTACTTTAGCGATAATACGAGCTGACCATGTCTCAAATTCAGTCATTCCAGTTGGGAGCGGCATCGGTTTTTCTTTTTTCAATCCAAACATAGGCGGTAAGCCTCCTTATATTCTTATCTTAGCTACTATTATGATAATGTCAACACTTATTTTCAATCTATTATACTTTAGCAAGACTATTACCGATAGCTGGAGCCGCTTCTAAAGAAATTGTCTTCAAATCGGTTGTATTCTCCATAGCGTCTTGCATTAACAAGCTTACGTTCTCTGCGTCATTTTCCGCGCACTCTACAATGATGCTGTCGTGTACCTGGAGAACGATCTGGGCGTTTATGCCTGCAAGGATGAGATTTCGATGCAAAGCTATGGCTGCCCTGTTAACGATAGAAGCAGCTGTGCTTTGAATACGATGATTGACAGATAGATTTAACAGCTTACGCGCCTCATAGGGAAGATCGGCATGCGCTTGCTTACCATATAGCTTATTGATTTTTTTGGCGTCTGGGATGCGTCTAGGGCGTCCAAATAGGTTATACACAGCTCCTTCCTTTTTAGCTTGTTCGTGAGAATCTAACATCATTTGTTTCACCGAGGGGAATTTCTCAAAATAATTATCAATGTCTTCTTGTGCTTGATCCGGGGTTTTGCCCATTAAAGGTGCGAGCTGAAAGCCAGTAGCACCGTAAGTGGAAGCTAACGTAAAGACTTTAGCATCTTGACGCAATTTTGGATGCAATATACCAAAGGCATTAGGAGAACCGTCTTTGCGAGGAATACAGCCCATTTTATCATAGACTTCGATTCCAGTGACGGAATAAAAGTCGTCCCCAGTCTTAAAGGCATTGAGTAGCTTAGTGTCCCCGCTAGTGAAGGCGAATATACGGGGCTCCAATTGGCTGTAATCGGCCCCAACGAAGACTTTCCCAGTTCTTGGTATAATGCAACTTTTAATTCGTTTATCGTCCCGAGGGAGATTTTGGAAGTTAGGGTTTCTGCTAGCGTATCTTCCAGAACTCGTACCGTGTTGAAGGAAAGACGGCTGTATAATGCCGTATTGTACGCGAGATGCAATTCCATCGACATAGGTATTAAGGATCTTGGTTTTCCGTTGATACTCAAGCAATACTCCTATCCATTTATATTTATTAGATAATTTTTGTAATGTCTTCTTATCACAGGCGATATATCCCCAAGGCTCTTTAAATTTCTTGGCGCGCACAGTTTTGGTTAAGGTCTTAACTTCCGGCTGGTATATATGATCTTTAGAATTCTCACAAATAGCGATAAAGTCGCGCTTGGCTGTTTGTGTGTAAGGAAGCCGTAAGCCTAATGCCTTGCAGACGTTCTTTCCCTCTTTAGTCAGTGTATTGAATTCTAATCCGAGCTTGCCAAAGAGGAGCCAAGATAGTTGAGATGAAGAGCCTATATTGAAACCGTTTTTCTTGTTTGTGCTTGGATATTTGTCTTTGACATGAGCAGCTATCTCTTGATGTATGAAAGCCTTAGCTTCTAAGCATTCAGCTTCTAATGTCTTCTTGAGTGTAGCGAGGGCTGGTATGTCTACCTGCAAACCAATGGTGTTCAATTCATAGGTAGGGCCCCTGAGAAGAGGCATTGATTCGTCGTCATAAAAGAACTTATCTAAACCCTGCTCGTACAGCTCTGGTACAAGGGCTAGAAATACTTTGTATGTGAGAAGGGCGTCTTGCGCTCCATACTTTCCCATTAACTGCCAGTCCGCCTTACATATCTCATAAAGCTTTTTAGTTAGCACACCGCCATTAGCTAGGACGCTTTCTTTCATGAGAACAGCTTCTTCTTTAGCGCTTTCTCCGAACATAGAAGTTGCTAATTCTTTAAGACCGACGCGTCTATTTTCATCTAGGAGATGGGCCAAAATCATCGTATCAGTATGTAANNTAGCAGCCGTAATGCACCCTGTGTCTACTAGACCTTTTTCTTTGTCGTACTTCTGCAATACGACATAATAGGCTATCCCGTCTTCTGCGCATACGGAAAAGCCTATCACCTGGTCTCTGCGCGTTAATCCTGTAGTCTCGCAGTCATACGAAATATAATCTTTGTCAGCTAGATAATCTCGGAGTTCATCAATGCGTGTCGGATCGTCTAGGACTATTAGTTGCGGTAATTGGGGCATGTACTACTCCTTCCTTGTACGGTACTGATTGGTAGGCTACTAGGTCGGTTTTACGATCTGCTTTACGCTTATTAGTCGCTTTCTTTAAAAAATAGTCAAAGGAAACCATTTGATCTTGAGTCATATCTTTCATTAGTTCGGTCTCAGAGTCAAATGACATAAAATAGGGCACATCTTCCTGTATTACATCTTGGCGAGCTTTTTTATGTCTAATCTTACAGAATTTAAAGGCAGTCACTGTGGGGCAAGTTGATTCTGAATGGCAGCGTTTAAGTGGCTGCCATAGCGTAACTAAATAATCGGTATAACTCTCAAAGTAGACAGTGCCATAGGCTGCGTCCTTATTTAATTCTAAGTCCCCGATACCAGCTTTTTCGCGACTAGATTGAGACTGCATCACTAGGAGGGTGTTCGTTTTAACGGCAAAGGCTTTCATAGCGTGGCAAATATCCATTAGATCTTGATTTTCGCCATCTTTGCCTTTCTTCTTAAGCGCTCCGATGTGATCAATTACAACACATCCTACTTCGTTACCGGTGTTAGCTTTCCATTTGACTATATAGTTTTGAATTTCATCAAAAGACAAGTGACGGAAAGCGCCTTCATCATCATAATTGCTTATTACATGTACTTTGTCGTGCAGGCTAGTATCTGCTCCGCACATAGTGCGCCAGCGATCCGCTATCTCATTAGCTGGCTGCTCTAAAGGTATGAAAAAATGATGATAATCGGGGTTTTCTTGTGCAAACCACCGAAACATGTTCAAGGCGAAGGCTGTTTTACCTACGCCCGAACCTGCTACGAGGCCTATTACTTGTCCAAGACGAAAGCCATGGACAGTGTTGTCGATACGCTCATGGCAACGGAAAGGGGTACCTTTAAGAGCACTTCCTGCTTTTTGTAGGATTTCTCGGACACTAGAAGAGAGCGCTAGAGATGTTTTGTCTTCTGTCAGTTCAAAGGTCCAGATCTTGCTGACGATGTTCTCGGCATAGCTGCTACGATGTACAGGAGCCCGCTGAAGCGCTTTTGCGCTGTTGACTAGGACACTGAGGGCTTCGTCCTTGCTGAAGCCTGAAGCGAACATGAGATGCCCAAGGCGGTAGTCGCTCTTACTACGATCCTCAGTACTGCCTGCCCAAAGGTCTTTGACCTCACGGTTATCGTGAAGGAGCTGTCCAAACTTGGCCGGCATTGTCGGGTCTATTGTTAGGTCTGACTGATTCAAATTGTAAGTTTTGTTGTAATGCTGTTGGCAATAGGCTTCGTCTGCAACCGTAATAGGCGGTAGGAGACGGTCCAGCTCTTCAGCTGAATAAATACGCTCTTCCTCCATAAGTGTCTCACACTGTACGGACTTACCTTTCGCTTTTGTATTAAGCGTACCCGGTAACCGCATTAACTGGAAGATCTGGCCTACTGCTTCATCTGTACACAATAAGCGTAAAAGTCTACGTTGGAAGCGTAGATAGCTCATAGCGTCTAAGTTAGCCACCTGCCAATAAACATGAATACCGTTACCTGAATCTATGATCTTGGTAGGCAGCGGGCCGCTGCCTAGGGCCTCAATAAAGTCGTCTTTAGTCTTATAAATTCCATCCTTAAGGTCCATATCAACAAAGACGTAGTTAAAAACGTCTATATGCGATCCTGTAACTACAGTACGTTTTTCGTATTCTGAGGGATAGTTGGGTAAAAAATAAATGTTGTAGCCATTGGCGTTGTGCGCTTTAATTTGAGCGTCTGTGAAGATACCTTCCAACACTCGGGGTGTGTCTGGCTTATCGTCTATTAACCATTGAGGAGCTATTAAACGACAAATTCTCACGTTTCTTTCCTCCCGCTAAAGTTAAATGCCTTTTTGACCGGAAGGCTAACCGTCTGGTGGGCGTGCGTCTAACGCCCCGTTTTCGATGCTACTAGATAAGCATAGCACCTCCAAAAATTAATTTTTAGTCGTTTTATTCTTTCCTAAAAGGGCCTGTACTTTAGCCACTTTCTCAGCTTTAGCCAATGCCATAGCCTGCATTGCGTCTTCATCTTCTTCCTCTTCGTCGACACCTACAGCAGTGCCACCATAACCGTCGTTTGCTTGATCTTCGTCGGCATCGCTATAGGCGGGCGGTGCCGCCTGCGCAGATCCTGTTACTTCAATAGTGTTGTCTTCGTCAATTTCGACCAAGAATTTGTACATTTCGCCGTTTGGCGTAGGTACCATCTTGTCGAAAGAAGCACGCACCATCGTACCTACTGCAACACTGCTCAATTTACGGTCAAGATCTGTTTTACCCCATACGCCAATATTGCCTTTAGGTGTTTGGAAGAAATACAGGAAGCTTTCGCCTGTCTTCTTCTTAGTATCGGCAACAATGCGCTTGCCGAGATAATAACCTTCGATTGAGGTTGGGTTTTTCTTGCCCGTCTTGCGGTTAGTGCCGCCCAACGAGATTGTGATATCGGAACTGAGGTCTGAAACGGACTTGAACGCCATTATGACTCCTTTGTCATTGGTTTTTTGTATTGCATATCTGGTTCTAAGTAAACTCTATATTTAAGCCACTTGTCAATCTTTACATCATCGAAGTAGGCGAATGGTTTTGACATCACCTGGTGAACAAAGGGTGTAAGTTCCAAGGCACGAATGACGTTGGCCGCCCATTCATGTCCGCCTCTACTCCATACGATGACATGACTTCCCCTATGGTGCTCTTCTTTAACAAGGCGGATCATTGGCTCGTGGATAGCTACTTTGACATAATGCTTAGTGACGGCATCATAGACTTTGATGACTATTTGCTTGAGCTTTGGATCATATGGAACGATAAGCGTTCCATCTACGTCGACAAAGACCGTCATTTCGTTCTTGATGATAGTCATTTCTCATCCCCAGGCTTGAATCGGTCATCAATCATAGTACCTAACTCCTGCTGTCTAAGTAGCATAGCCATACACGCTCGGACGCTGCCGAGATGTGGCTGGCCGTCAACTGGATCATTCTCTTCACCTTGGAACCAGGCAAGGAGGTGGCGCTGAGCTGCGGCGATAAGCTGGCTAGCCTTATGCCCTTTACAGTAATTATAACGTCCGTATTTCTTCTCGCCTACTTGGAAGGCCTTCGCTTCTGCTACCTGAGCGATATAGGGGATAAGCGACAAGTCTATCTTCGCTTGGTCATTTTTTGAGGCTTTAGGTGCTTTTTGTTCCTCCGGGGACGTGACTGCTCCGGGCGCTCCCAGCAATACCCCGCCATTTTTAGTAATAGAGACTACATGCCCGTTGATCGTTCCTTCTTTAGAGCATTCCATACAAAGAGCGTTCATTGCAGCTCCATGTTTACAACTACTCATTTGCTAACCTCCAGGTATAAAGTACTTTATCGCTGTAAGGAGTCTTTGTCAAGTGTCCTGCATGACCTTTGTTGTATGCAATGATAGCTTTTTTGATATCACCGTGATAGCGAGTGCGTTGGTATGCGAGATACTTAGCAGCATAGTAGATGTTTGTCTTAGGATCTAAGAGTTGTTTCTCTGTGCCTTTGAACCCTAAGTATTTGGCTGTTTTGAGCTTAATTTGGCAAATGCCTATTGAACTGTCCCCGCCGTCGTGCTCGTGTACGACAGATATGTTATGTCGACTTTCCACATAGCAAAGTGAGCTAAGTAAATTAGGCGGAAGGCTGAATTGTGTACTCGCTGTTAAGAATAATATGGCTAACATACGTCTCCTTAAAAAGTGAACTGGCAGGGCGCGACTCCTGCTATGTCAGACTGTATTGAAGGCGGCGTTGATGGCCACCGCCTTGTCATATCCTGCGCGTTTCCAGTGGCCGCGTTTCCGGTTTATCAACCCGGTCGATTGCCACAGCTTTCGCGCCTCAGTTCAATAACAGTATTACAGACTTTTGATCCAACGTCCATTAGAATTAAGCACCATGGGGACTATGTGCGGAATGCCGTTTATAATCACCAGGATAGATATGATAGGGCGTTTGGGGTTGATCTTGTTGTACCCCAAAGCGAGACTCTTATCATTAGCGAGACACCCGGTGTGGGCATCGAACATCAACTTTTCAGGCGTTGAGATATACATGATCTGAGCGCGTTCGTGAAAATGACCTTGGACACAAGACATCCCGTATTGAGACGCTAAGCGTCCTGCCGCTCCGCTCTTACCGTGGCAGAAATAGACAGGCCCTAAGGGTGTCTGGATAATGGTATCAAACACCCATTTCCAACCTTTAGGCGCATCTAATACGTCGTTATAGCTCTTAATGGCCTTGCGAGGGATTTTACCTACAAGCGCCTTGCGCAGTACCATACTGCCGTGATTGGACTCGATGACAGTTACTTTAGGGAATAGCTTGTAGATCGGTTTGAGACCTTTAATGGCTTTTTCTAGTTCAACGCCTGCACTATCAAGATCAGGATCGCTATCGTGAAAGCTCGCGTCGTGAAAATCAGCCTCATCACCTATGCATACCACGGTGTCCGGCTTGTATTTGGCTTTCACGGCCTTTAGAAAAGGAACTGTATCTGGATGTGAGTATGGGTGATGCATATCAGACAAAACCAACAGACTTTTAGCTTTTTTCATTTGCGCTCTTTCTTAAAGCGGGCTCGTTCTTTACGTTCGATCCCTGATTTACTATCGTGGCATTCCCCACACAAGGCTTGAAGGNNTCTTCTAATGTTTGATCTAAAGGTACGAGCGGTTCTTTATGGTCAATTTCTAACAAATAAGCAGGCTCTAGCTTTTTGCACTCAGAACAGCGGCCCCACCTAGTGACCCGTTTACGGTTTGGATCTGAGTAGTCTTTAACTAGGCAGGCGTCTAAGGCTTTACGTCGAAGCTCTGATCGTGAGAACACCCGGCGAAGAGCGCCTTTGATTAAGGATCTTTCTTTCTTGGAATCAGGCTTCTTCAATGACACTCCCGTTTTCCGTAAGGCTAACTTCAAACTGCTTTGGAAACATGGCTTTAAGCTCACTGCTATGTTCAACTACGAACAGACTATCATACTCTAAAGCCAGTGTCTGCAGTAACCCATAGGCCTTAACTTTAAACTCATCTGATAAGCCATCAAAACCCTCATCAATGAAGGCAGCATTGAAGCTAAGCCCATGGTGATTAGCTACAACGCCCATAACGCTAACTCCAAAGCAGAGCTTGAGCAGTTGACGTTGTCCTTTAGATAACTGGCTGTAAACACATGTATTTCCATCTTTAGTAATTGTCACTTCAAGCTTATCTGCCTCAGGTATACCGAATTCCACTCGTATCTCGGCATCAAAATGCTTAGATAGAAGAGCGTTCGTTTTATTTTGTAGGTCTGATATGGTGCTTTTGACCCTAACGCCACGAAAGTCATTAACAACATCCGAGAGAAGATCTAGGTCTTCCAGTACGAGGGTCTGCGTAATGGCAGCTTCGTTGAAGCTTTTAATCTCATGAGTATGCTTTTTTATAAAAATTTTTGTTTCTATGCGCTCGATAATATAAGGATTATCAGCATTCTTCGCTGCTTGCAATTCCTCCCCATAGGTATTCACGGACAATTTAATTGTTTCGATATTACGTATAAGATTTTCTTTTTGTCTTATTCGATTATCGTTTCTAATACTCTCCTTATCTAGTTCATGTAAGGCCTGGCGTAATTCATCTCTTCGAGAATTGTGTTTAGATGCGCCGCATTTGTCGCAAACTTCTGTTTCTGTTTCTGACATTTCTGTCCGTAAAGCCATTTTTCTGTTATAAAAAGATTCAGAAGGCTGAATCTCTGCCTGTAAGACAAGCAACTCTTGCTCTTCAGAAATAATATGATTTTTCTTATTTTCTTCAAAATTATTGAAATTAGAAGTTAGAGCCGCAATTTTATTGGTTTGTTGCGTATCCCAAACACTTATACTGTGTTTAAGTACTTCTACTCGTTCTGTAAGGAGTTCAATCCGACTCTCGGCTCTTTCTCTTTTTCGATCAACCTTAGATAATTCTATTGCAGTAGCCTTTTTAGCCTCTGAGACCTTTATCTGTAGGCGCTTGGCTAGAGATAGGTCTACTAGCTGCTCACATAGCTCTTTACGCCCCTTAGCTGTCGTGGTGAAAAAAGAGGCTGTTTTAGAGAACTCATGGTAATAAGCACCTGACAAATAAAGGTCAGCATCCATGCCAAGTAGAGCGTTTATGAGACGTTGGGTATCTGGGATGTCCTTACCGCGCTGTTGGGCTTCTTTTCCAAGGAAAAGGTCATTGTCCTTGGCTTTAGGACCTCTAATGCGGGTGATCTTAAAACCATTGTCTAAAGTGATAATACCTTTGGTAATTGAAATGCCGGGCCAGCTGAGGACTTCATCGACTTTACCACCTTTGGCTGTAACTCCAAATTCNNGGATAGCGTCGCAGAGGGTGCTTTTACCGGAGCCTGTGGGACCATGAATCAAGACAAGGCCTTGATTATCAAAGGTGAAGTCTATTTTCTTATAAGAGGCGAAGTTTTCTAACTGACATGAAATTACTCGCATAAGTCCTTCCATGTCTGTTTCAGGCGTTCTTTACGCTCAGTAGAAGTATTAGCCATTGAGTCTATAAGTGAATCTAGCACATCTTCTTGCTTTTGGGTATCTTTATGCTCAATTTGGGTATCTGCGAGTGTTTCTATAGGGATAAGATCTAGGCGATAAGGAAATGAGATATTTAGAACTTCGTTGATGACTCGTTTATTATAATTTGCCAAATACTCCTTTGTACCGCTAACTTTAACCCATAAGAGGTCTTCAGATGAGCACGATAGGGCGGCTCCTCCCACGGCAGGCTGGGGAAAGTTATAAACGACATGTCTCCTAAGACTTGTCGGGACAAATTCGAGTGCTCTATCTTCCATGAGAATTTGATAACCTTTCGGGGGATCATTTGCTTCTCCAAATCCAAGAGTATAGGGATTACCAATATAGTTCCATATTCCGCCCTTTGGAAGGGGAATAGTTTGTCTTGTATGATAGTGGCCTGAAATCACTCGCATGCCTGCTACGTCTTCGGGCGTAATGGCTGACTTATCCTGGATATAGTCGCCCATATTTGATCCGCTTAGCCCTTGGTGCATAATCACAACAGCGCCAGTGTTGCACGCCTTTAGAATGGCGCGACATATGTCAGGGTTGTGTTGATATGCTATCAAATAAGGACCGTCTTTAATACGATCAGCGCCGTCGATTATATTTGCACATGCCTGTAAGAAATTCAGAGAATGCTCAAAAGATTTCTCGTTTATGCGGTCGTGATTTCCTACTAATATATAAGGTTTTTGATTACATAGTTTAAAGGTCTCAAGCATAGCATTGATACATTCGCCGCGTAGATTGGCTTTTGTATCGTGTAGGTCACCGGCTACGATAAGAGGGACTTGCAGTTCATTAGCTTTAGCGATTGCTTGCCGCATCGCTGCATCGGCTAGTGCCAAAGTATGCACGTTGTAATGAATATCCGATATTAAAACAGCTTTAGGCTTCGTTACCTTCGTCTTCATTACTACTCCCTACTAGATTAAATCCATCGGCGGTAATATCGAATTCTACGTTCTTAGGTCCAGGGTTAGCTTTATCAATATGGTTTTTAAACAGACGCCACTGCACTCGGGCTCCAATCCGCACCTTTTCGCCTTTAACGGTCTTTTCAAGCCATTGTTTACGACTAGTCTGATAGGTCAATGAAGAGAAGAAATTGACTGCTTTGCCACCAGCGTTGGTCTTACCAGGTGAACCGATGTTGTCGTAGGTGTAGTTAATAAACAACACTGCTACATCGTCTTCTGCGCGCTTGGCTACTAGTTTATTAATACCGAGGCGGTTAATCTGTCCTTTGCCACCAGGCTTTTGGTTGCTGGTAGTCAGATCCATCTCTGAATCTCGTTTAGAGACTACGTTACCGAGGGAGTCGAAAATAACCAATAGTTTTTGATCTGGATTATCGAGGAAAAAACCATCCCAGGCCGCAAACATCATCTCGAAGGCTTCTTCGGCGATAGACGATTGTACCAAAAATACTTGGGTAGGATCTACGCCCCAGTTCACCATATCTTGGGTAGTGGTCTTGCCTTCTGTTTCCACATAGATAACGCCTACGTTTTGGGCTTGAGCGGCCTTCATAGCAGCAATGGCAGTGGACGTCTTGCCAGAGTCGCTATCCCCGGCGATCATGACAATCTTTCCGTATGGAATGCCCTTGGTGTTAGTAGCTTTTACCCACCACGGAGGCATGAGAAGAAAGTCAGATTCAGTCAAACCTCGAAGCTTATCGCCAAGGCCCACTTTGTTCAATTTGCTAGGGTCTTTGGCATACAGCTTTTCCATGCGCGCCATCATTTTACTTAAATCTATTTGCTTAGCCACCGAACTGTCCTTTTGCAATAGTGCGGAAATGCACATGCGCTGCTTGAAAGATGTTGTAATAACGCTCAAGGTCATCTCTAGATACTTCTGCATTATCGAAGCGGTCTTGTTCTGCTTGCACGACTTCGTGACAATCAATGATAGCTGCAATACCGGCTTCAGTGGGTTTCTTCTCGTTCTTTGTACACACATCTGTGTACACCCCGGCACGAAGGGCTTTAAGCCCTGACTTACGCATACGACTGTCCAAGTCAGCCTTGCGCAGCTCGGCAGATACCCGCAATTGAGCGTGTAGAAACTGTCCTGCGAGCTTTTCAGCCTTATCCGCAGTAACTCCTTCGAGATAAGATTCTTCGATCTCTTTCTCAAGAGTTTCGCACATTGTATTAAAAGCGCTCATCGTTTACCCCGCAAGTGAAGCATAGCGAGAAGGTACCCTAAGCTAAGGCACGAAACCATAAAAGTTAAAATAAGAAAATTTGTCATTTGAACTCCTTCTTTAACATAACCATACCTTGATTCTTATTAAGCTGCAAGTAAAATGATTCATGGAGTTTTATGTTGCTTGTGCCACCACTCAAGAAGAAAGCTACAGGAGCAAAAACGTTTACAGTTGTTTTGCCTACAAAATTAGATAATCGTCGAGCGTCAATACCGACTTGGTGCTGGACTTCTGGATGCTCACGGAAGTACTGGCTCGATACTTCGGAGCATCCATGATTAGAGGCACACGCGAATAAGACGAGCACCTCGGGGAGCATTAAAAGTCCAACCCAATATTAGCTCCGAAAGATCCATTATTC
>PLNN01000038.1 GCA_003142795.1 Candidatus Omnitrophota bacterium | reverse complement strand
GCCTGCTCGGCGCATGATAGCGTACCGACACAGCTTAAGGCAAAGACAAGGAAACAAATAACGTACAACCTTTTCATCCTTACGTTCCTCCTTTTATTTAATATTGGACCGCCCATATTAACCTCTCTGATCCAACCGGTTTTATTATAAGGGCAATACTTTACTATATCAAGGATTTTTTGTCGCGGACGAGAAAGCCCAGCACAAAAAGCGCGGCCAAGCAGAATACGCTGCCGGTAAAAAAAGCCGCTTGAAACCCCCTGGTCGAAATATCAAATTCAGAATATACCGTCTCCAGCAGTACCACGCCTAACGCCATGGAAACATTCAGCGATACATTATAAAAGGCCGAAACACTTCCCCTGTTACCGGCATCCGCGAAATTCATGATATAGTGATTTATGGGCGAGAAAAAAAAGCCGTAAGAAACGGCCAGCATCACCAGGTATATCACCGCCGCATAAACTCCATGATGGCCGAGCAGCCCGGAAAAAATAAATCCGGTGATCGCGGCTAAAAACAACGCCAGTAAGACTATTTTCCTTGGAGCGATCTTATCGGAAAGGGTGCCGGAGAATAATCCTACCGGCATATACACAAGTGAAAATACCGTCAATATTAACCCTATCTGGTTCGGCCGAAGCCCTTTTTCGGTAAGATAAAACGGCACGAGGAAACTTCCTCCGAAGAAAAGAATGAAACCGGCCACGGTCGACAGGATCACAAGCGCAAAATCACGGTTGTTGAGCAGTTTGATATCGATAAGCGGATGCTTGGTCCTTTTTTCCGTAATATAAAATGCGATAAAAAACACCATCGAAAGGGATATGCATACCAGGACGTACGGCGACAATATCCCTCCCCGCTCCTTGCATATATTTAAGGAGTAGAGCAGCAGAAACAGCGCCGCGGTGGAAAAAATGAATCCGCCGGCATCGATCTCCTTATACGAGATTTTTCCGGCGCCGCCGATGCGCGGGATGACTTTTTGGGAATATATTAACCCTAAAAGGCCTATCGGGATATTTATCAAAAATATCCAGCGCCAATCAAAGTAATTGATTATTAACCCTCCGGCAACCGGCCCCAAAAGCACCCCAAGCGCAGCCGATACCGTCATGATCCCTAATCCCCATCCCACCTTTTCGCGCGGCAAATACTGCATCATCGCGGCGTAAGCGCTCACAAGCATCATCGATCCGCCCAGTCCCTGTATGCAGCGCGAAACTATCAAAAGCGCAAAACCGGCGGAGATGCCGCAAAAAAATGAACCGGCGGTAAAAATGATAAGACCGATTAAAAACACTTTTTTCAGTTCAAGCCTGTCGCAAAACTTCCCAAATAACATGATCGCGGAAACCTGTGACAGGACATACGACACGGAGATCCATGACGCCTGGCCTATGGGGATATTGAAACGGCTGACAAATGTCGGCATCGCCAGATTCACAATATATCCGTCAAAGCGCACGAGGAATATGCTCAAGGCAAATGCGTAGACGATGAAAGAGTACTGACCCATCTTTTATTGCCGTCCGGCCGCGGGGCGCAACTTGAATTCAAAAGGTTTGGAGAAGATAAGCTCGGCATAGCCGGTAACAGGGTCTACAGATTTATCTTTGATATAAAACCTTACCTGAATGGCGCGTTCCTCATTATCAAGAACGACTTGATAGAAAGTCCTAAGCGGTATCTTGAGATGGTTGGCTTCGGAAGCCTCGGCCACTGCGCCCATCACCAGATCCATCGCCTTCCAGCCGTCTGCGATAGAAAATTTGTCTTTATGCGAATCGATGAACTTTACCAGGCGGCGATAGCGGTTGAATGTGTCATAGGGATCTTTCTCGTTAACCGGCATCTTGCTTAAGTCGGGGTAATCGTAAACGCTGTGATTGGTTATCGCCTGCGGTTTGCCGTTATTATCCACAAAATGGCTGCTGAAATCATCCGGTGATATCTCATAGATAAATGCCCGGCCGGTCCTGTCGGCAACCTGCACATGCATGGGTATCGGAGGCATCGATACCTTATTGATAAGTAAAACCTGTTTAGCTTCATCCAACGTGGCGCAGGTATTAGCTATAAGCATTACAACCTGCTGCATAGTCAATCCTGACGCCCGGGATGCGTCTTTCGGAGTTCTTGTTATCCCGTATGTGTCATCTTCGAACGCGGAAACACTTAAGCCTTCGGAATTTACGATATCCGCGCCGCAAGTAAGGTCTCCTACGGCAACAAATAAAGAAGGGTGTCCTTTATCCGGGTATAACTCTACGATCGCCGCTTCCGAAAAGATCTTCTTCTCCCCCGGCATAGGTTTTTTTTCCATAACCTCGGAAAAGGTCGCCACATAATAATCCCTGCTGGAGGAATAAAAAGTATGGCCGTTTGCCGAATATGCCGCCGGGACCAGCAAGGCTGAACATTGCGGCACCGTAAAAAATGACGGCAGATAGCTTGTGTCCGATAATGTGCCGGATAACGAAACACCGTATGAACGCGCGATGCCTTTCATCCACTCTAACAATATGGGATTATTCCTGCGCATATATTCCAAGCGCGCCTTTGCGTAAGAGGGATCGGCGTATTGGGCAAGCTTATGCGCTCCGTAGTCTTTTTGCGCGATATCACCCATCGCACGACCTATTTCTTCATTGGTGCCCTTGAGGATTATGTGACGGACTTCCATGTGTTCCCCGGGACCGCGCGGAAGGATGATCTCATTTTTGACCACTGTCGATTTTTGCGCGGGCCGCATATCCGCCGCGGATACTGAAACTGAAAATGTGGATATAACAAAAAGGCTGCACACAAGAACGAATTTCGATCCCGGCTTCATGTGAACCTCCCGCGTTTTTATAGATCTAGAACCTGTATACTGCGCCGACGCTCATCGCCGTTTCGTCCACAAACCTGCCTTCTACGTTCAATTTAAAGTTTTTCCCGAAGTTCCAATCCACTCCCGTAAGTACGCCGATATTACGGTCGGCACTAAATATTAAATTGTCCCACCGCCTTGGGTCATCGGGGTTTTTCTGGCTCAGCCTCAGATCAGAGTATCTTGCGCCCAGATACGGCGTAAAGTCCGCGATCTTTTTGGCGATATAAGGGGCCGCGTGCCATTCTTGTATCCTGCATTCGGCATATTTTGCGGTAGTGACCGCCCCCGAAGCCACATTAACGGCGCGAAAATCCAATTCATGGCCTGATGTAAGATATTGCGCGTCGCAACCGATGATCCATCCGTCCTTTAATTCATAAGCCAATTTAACGCCGCCGCCATAAAGAAAAGAGTCTCCTGCCGACAGGTCTTCTTCGACTCTCTTGGTATCCCCTACAAAAACATCCCCTTTGAGATCATAATTCGCAACCCCTAATTTTACATATATATCCATAGCGTTAAATACGCCGTAAGAGATCTTGCCTGCGACATTATACCCTCTATCTATCCTGAAATTTACCGGCCTGTCATTATCGTGGCCGGGAGGGCGAGTCGCTTTTTTAAAATCCAGGTCTCTGCCAAAAACATAAGACCACTCTGCCGTCGCCGCGATCTTCCCCTGCCCCTGAGTCCCCGGGCTTCCCACGCTGGCAGCTCCGGCAAAAACAGCCGTCATAAGAAGCATGACCATCGAGATAAATATCAGGTATTTTTTCATTAGCTGGTTTTATTATAGAGGCAATACCTTACTATATCAAGGGTTACCGGGTATTAGAGGGGGATCTCCTCATTAACTTCTCGTATTTTTCCGGATACATTCTCCGGTACATCTGAAAACCCTCCTCGCCCATATATTCTTTAGCAACTGCAACCTTGTCCTTCCCGTTGTCGTAGTCGCCTTCCATTATGGCTATTGTCTTAAATATATTCCCCAGCTCCATCACAACTATATCCCCGTTTACGATACTATTGTATATGTCGTCTGTTATTTCCCTGACATAATACTCCGAAGGTAATCTGATAATTACCCCGTCTTTCTTATTAAACTCCCGCAAATTATCTATGAAAGAAAGCCTGGCCTTGTCATCTACCATGATCCATATTGTTACCATGTCCTTCTTTTCGATCTCTGCTTTAAGGAATGCCTCGTCCGCATCTTTGGGTATGATCCCCTTCTCGACTGCGGCCTTCTCCAGCATATCGTCCGTCACATGCTGGCGCTGCTTATTGCTATGCTGCAATTCGGGGATAGACGCACAGGCGGGAATAACGCTGAAAAGCACCAGTAACGCCGCTGCAGCTCCGGCTATTCTCACGCTATTTCTCCGTTTAGTACGGTTAATTTGCCGAAGAATCTTTTATAGGTATGATCCCCTCGCTCCGGGCATCCTGGATATTGGCGGTATGATAAGGCCAGTCTTCCTCTTTTTCGGAATCAAATTTGCCTTCGTTTTCCGTATACTCTTCATTCCCTTTTTGGATGGCCTCATCCAGGCTATAGCCGCTCAGCATGGTCGTCTCAATGCAAATAGGCTCCTTCCCCTCCTTGTCCAGGTTAACGGAGATGAACATGTGGCCGGGGATGCTGACCAGGCTCACATTAAGGCCGATCTTTCTAAAAATCGACGCCATGAGGACGGAGCCGTCAACACAGTTGGCCTGGGCATAATCAACGCTTTCTCCCAAGAGCCTGACATACTGGCTTCCGATATATGGATCGTCATCGTCTGCACTAGCGGGCATAGTGATGTAATGCACTCCTCTCGCTTTGAGAGTTTCCCAGATCGCCCCGATCTCATTCACCACGTCTTCCCTGTCCCCCGAGTAACCCCCGAAACTATCTACCATTTTTGAGGCAATAGCTTCTTTCAGTATCTGGCTTACGATGGGATGGTTCTCATTAACATAGGCGGCAAAAAAATAGGAGACATCGCGCGGATCTCCTGAAGAGTCTATAAAATAAAAAACGCATTCATTGACAGGGCGGACCTGCACCCGCACTATCCTTTCGGGATCGGTTTTTTTGCCTATCGTAACTTCAAAGCTTAACATTTCGGGGACGGTTTGCTTAACAGCCAAAAGTTTTTCATAATCATATTTAAGATCGGGATAGACGCAGTAGACGGTGTCCTTTTCGGCCAACGTTCCGATGAAGGTTGAGGGCTTGATAAAATTACTGCCCGATATTTTTACCGTTATCGGGCAATTTTCTTCGGTGCCGCGGACCGCTATGCCTATAGTCCCGCGCAGGTCTCCGATATGCTGTTTATCGTCCCAGAACCCTATTTTCAAGGTCGCCATGCTTATGACAACGGAAGGATAAATGCTCTCTCCCATTTCAAATAACGGTTCCCATTTGCCCTGCTCCAGCTGGGGGAGCTTCCGCTCGGCTGCGGCATTACTGTCCCCGTCTTGTGCGCCTGTTTCATTGGAACACGTAACGGTAACCGGATTCGCAAAAAGAAATAAAGGAACGAGAAGTAAAACACACGTTAATTTTACTTTTAAATATGGCATATGACCTCGCTTTTATGCTGTACCAATGTTTAAGTTATAATTATGCTAACAGAAAAGTGCGCCATATGGCAAGGATTTTTGGGGATTAGGTAGGGATTTCCTTCTTTCTTAAACTAGTTGTTGTCCAAAAATAGTTTTCCTGACCTGATTATCTCCTCGTATTTTTTTGCCGAGTCGCGGACCGTCCGTTCCTGCGTCGCATAGTCCACCCCTATTAACCCGAATCGCGGGACGAACCCTTCGTTCCATTCATAATTATCCAGGAGCGACCAATAAAGGTAACCGATGACAGGGGCGCCCTCTTCCATCGCCCGCGCCATAGCCTTGGTATGCTCTACGATAAATGCCGTGCGCTCGGTATCATCGTTTGTCGTGATCCCGTTTTCTGAGACCAAAAGGGGCAATTTGTACCGCGAATATTCTTTGAGGAACACGTGCAATCCCTCCGGATAAATTTCCCAGGAAAGGAAATTATACTTACCTGAATGACGGAACTGTTCTGCAGCTTCGCGCGCATTACCTGAAATTTCCGGGAATCCCAACCCGCGGCTGGAAACAAAAACCCGCGTGTAATAATTCAAACCTATGAAATCCAGGGTTTTTCCTCTCGGCAAGTGGACATAGAAAAATCCTAAAATACAGGCCCTTCCTTGTACTAACGCATTGACGAATAAACGGTTAAACATCAGATCGCAGGAACCTGCCGCAGCCTGGTCAATTAATGAATAGCCCGAAGAAGGCTGGAATACGAGCACGCTTTGGGCAATTCCTACCATGGGCGTTTCCCAGCCTTTTTGGGCATAGGTCTCCTTAATTTTTTCATACGCCAGGACATGCCCTAGAAGTAAATTTTTGAAAACTTTTAATGTTTTATCCGTTGACTTTTCTCCCGGCGGCCATTCTCCGCTCATATATCCCCTGAACGCATGGACGACCGGTTCATTCAACGTCATCCAATAATGGACATCGCCTCCGAGGGCATCGGTCACTTTCTGGGCATACCGGGCAAATAATTCCGGGGTCTTCTCTGAAAGCCATCCTCCCTGGCGCGCCACCCATAAAGGAAGCGTAAAATGATACAAGGTCACGATAGGCTCTATCCCCTTGGACCTGAGTGATTTGATGACCTCACGGTAATGATCCAGGGCAGCGGCGTCAAATTGGCCTTCCCGGGGTTCAATGCGGCTCCATTCGATGGAGAAACGGTGGGCTGTGTGCCCTAAAGCCTGGGCAAGCTTAAAATCCTCTTCAAAACGGTTCCATTGGTCGCATGCCTGGCCTGAGCGCGTTACCGGCGGCCGGGTCTGTTCCCACTCCCACCAATCATTGTTAGTATTATTCCCCTCGACCTGGTGAGAGGAGGTGGAAGCTCCCCACAGAAAATCTTTTGGGAACGTAAACTCGTGCGGGACTGTTTTTTTTATTGCCGTTTTATTGATACCGGCGCACCCGCTGAGAAGAAAAATGACCAGCGCGGGGACTATATAATATTTGGCCTTTTTCGGATGAATTCGCATATGGCCTTAACCTGCTCCCATTTACTCAATGACCTAACTACGCCGCCTGAAATTTGTAACATTTTATCCATTTCCAGCACAAATTTCAAGCGGGCAGTTCCTTGGACATAGCCTTGTTTTTGTTAGACTACTTATTCGTAACGGTTGTCGTCGTAGTGGTCGTGGTCGAACCTGCCCCGGAAGCGGGCATCAACGTGATATAGCGCGCGCGCTGTTTTCCGCTATCCGAAAGGTATTCAACCCTTACCCTGTCGCCGGGTTTGACTTCCAGGTGAACGGGTTCTTTGCCCGTGCTCTTCATATAGAAGATATCGTCCGGCTCAAAGACGAAATAGGAGGCTCCGTTATTACCGACCACCTGTAAGGTCATCGTCCCTGTCCTTGTGTCCATAGCCACTACATCCCCCGTAACCACCACGAATACAGGCAGCGGCTGGGCAATTATCTTACTGACTATCTTCCAGTCGCGAACGGCAGGGAGTTCCAGCGTTACATCCTGGCCTACCCTCAGGTCGTTCAACGTGAGGAATTCCTTACTCGCCGGATCGGTGACAAAGGTATCATGCGCGTTGATCCTGTATTCAGTCACTTTATCCCAGCCACGATGCTCACCTTGCCTGAGCTTCAGCGTTCCCTGCTGGAGGTCGATCCAGACGATCTCTCCGGAGATTTGACGCACATTTTCCGTGTCCGGTTTCGTTACGCAATATCCGGATTGAGCAAATGCGAAAAATACGCAGATGCTTAAAATTCCCGCCAAAACCATTCTCTTGTTTCTGAACATGACGCACCTCCTTTTTACTTTCTGATTAAACCTAATAACCCTACTATGCCGGCGGCCAATCCGCCGATCAGCAGCCAGAGCGCCTTATCCGTAGGCGCGCCAGTGAAAAAGCGCGAGACATCGGAACTGGCGGAATGGTAGGCATTTAACCCAAAAACCAACAAGATGACTCCCACGACCAGAAGCGCGGCTGAAATACTTTTATTCATATTCCCTCCTTTCATTTGCGTACTATGGTAAACCCGAGCAGTTTCTCCACGATCGATATAAGCAGGAAAGATTGCTTGGAGACGGTATCGACCGCTCCTTTCTGCTCCTCATTAAGAGGCCCAAAGGATCCATCCTGAAGTAACGATATTTTCCCACTTATCACCCCCAACGGCGTGCGCAGCTTATGAGAAATAAGGGTCAAGGTATCCTGTTTAAGGAATTCCTCCATGCGCGCAGCGGTAACATCGCGCAAAATAAAAACAACGCTTAACAGCTCTCCGGCGGAATTCTTTATCACATCCAAATTTGCCTCTAGATATAATGCCTCTGCCGTTTCTGATTTTTGGCGCACGATATCAAACGTTTTATGCGTGATCGCCAGGTCCATAAGGGCTTCTTTTTTTATAGAGACGGCATAATTGGCAAACAGCGTTTCGACCAAATTTACATTCGCCGGATCGGTAATATTCAGGTAATTCAAGATCGCCGCATTGCTGTCTTTGATCAGGTAATCCGGGCTGCAGATCGCGATGCCGTCGCTTATTTTATCAACGACTGCCTTAAATTTCTCTTTTTCATCCAGCTGCCGGAGATAACTGCTTATCTTGAGTAAGGACTTGACCCTTGCTAATAGCTCTACCTTATCAAATGGCTTGGAGATAAAATCATCGCATCCCGCCTCAAGGGCTTTTACCTTGTCTTCGGTCTCCTTAAGCGCGGTCACCATCACCACCGGGATAAGCCGTGTCTTCTCATCGGCGCGCAATCTCTCCAGCACTTCCAAGCCGGACATATTGGGCATTATTATGTCCAGCAAGACCAGGTCGATCCGGTTGCCGGAAAGTTTTTCCAGCGCTTCTTTGCCGCTGGCCGCCCTGACAATTTCATAACCCTGCGGGACAAGAAAGGCTTCAAGGAGTTCAATGTTTTGGAACTGGTCATCAACAGCTAAAATTACCGGTTTGTCATTCATCCTCTACCCCTTGATAAATTTACTGATCTCTGCCACAAAGGTGCGCGTATTTATCGGCTTACCTACGAACCCGGAGTTGGCTATGTCTTTTATCTCTTCCCTGCCCTCTGCCATTACAGAAGCAGTCACAAAAACAATGGGAATATCGCTTGTCTCTTTGTCCCGGCGCAATATCACGGCGGCTTCGCTGCCACGCATATCCGGAAGCCGTATATCCATGATTATGATATCCGGTTTTTCTTTCCTGGCAACGGCAATCCCGCTGGAAGCGTCCTGGGCTACAAATACTTCGAATCCGGCGACTTCCAGGAGGTCTTTTTCCAGCATCAGGTTGTTCTCATTATCATCTATAATTAAGGCCCTCTTCTTCATCTCACACCGCCTTTCTGGATATGACCGGCAAAGTAAACCTGACTTGGGTGCCTTTATTCAGCCCGTCTGATACTACGGAAAACTTCCCGCCATGCAGCTCAACCAGCTTTTTAGAGAGCGGAAGCCCTAGTCCGGTCCCCTCAGTTACCCGGGAATACGGAGTATCGACACGGAAAAACCCTTCAAATATCTTATTCATGTTCTCAGACGCGATACCGGCCCCCGTATCCCAGACCTCTATTTCTATCTCAGAATCGGATTTTTTCGCCTTCATGCCGATCTTGCCACCCTCGGGGGTAAATTTAACCGCGTTTGAAAGCAGGTTGTAAAGTATCTCTTTTACCTTTAGCTCATCCGCTTCAATATTCGGCAGGTCTTCGTCAATTTCAAGCAGCATTTGAAGCTTCTTTTTACTGACCATATCCGCTACCAGCAGTGAAATATCATTTAATATGCTTTTTATCGGTAAACTGGATAATGCCAGCTTCATCTTCCCGGCTTCAACTTTTGACATATCAAGTATCTGGTTTATCAGTAAGAGAAGATGTTTTCCGCTGGTTAAAACATACGTAACGTATTTTTTCTGCTTCTCGTTAAGCGGCCCGAAAGTCTCGTCGTATAATATCTCGGAGAAACCGTTAATGGAGTTAAGCGGGGTCCTGAGCTCATGCGACATGTTGGCCAGGAACTCGGATTTTGCCCGGGTGGTGCGTTTTAACTCGGCGGCCAACTCCTGTAAATCTTCATGGGCTTTTTCCAAACCTTTTTCTATCTCCCTGCGCTCGGTAATATCCTCGATAGCAAGGAGGATGATCCGCTCCTTGCCCGCCCCTCTTTCAATTTGCCGGGCGTTCAAAAGCATTATGCGCCTGCCGATGGTAGTAAAATCGTGTTCGACCTCATAGTTATCAAAGGT
>PLNN01000007.1 GCA_003142795.1 Candidatus Omnitrophota bacterium | reverse complement strand
AATAAGCGCCGAAAGGCGACCGAGGACAGGCCCCATCCCGCTGTAACTAAGCAATATATTGTTGGGAAATTTTTCTATGCTATTTCTTGAGCAGCTTTTGGAATTCTTTGGTAAGTGCGGGAACGACGTCGAAGAGGTCACCGACTATTCCGTATGTGGCGACTTTAAAGATGGGCGCATCGGGGTCTTTATTGATCGCTACTATGACTTTTGATGACTGCATTCCTATTAAATGCTGGATCTGTCCGCTTATGCCGCAGGCTATATATAATTTCGGACAGACCGTCTTCCCTGTCTGGCCTACCTGGTGCGAGTATGGCATCCAGTCGGCGTCAACAGTTGCGCGTGAAGCACCAACCGCGCCACCCAGGACTTTCGCAAGATCTTTGATTATTGAGAAATTCTCCGGTCCACCAAGACCGCGGCCGCCGGACACTATAATGTCTGCCTCGGCAAGATTTATCGTCTCCTCTATTTCCTCAACAATATCTAAAAGCGTGGTACGTGATTTCAATATATCGGCAGAATATTTTTTACGTATCACTTCAGACTTATGCGATTTGTGTATATCGGCCTCTTTCATTACCTTGTGCCTGACAGTAGACATCTGAGGCCTGTGGTTCGGCGTTACGATAGTCGCCATGATATTTCCGCCGAATGCCGGCCGCGTCTGTAAGAGGAGCCTCTCTTTTTCTTCGATGTCGAGCCCCGTACAGTCGGCCGTAAGCCCGGCGTCTATCTTTACCGCAACGCGCGAGATCATGCTCCTGCCTATGGTGGTCGCGCCGCAGAGAACGATCTCAGGTTTATATTCTTCTATAAGTTTTACAATTATCTTGGTATAAGAATCGTCCTGGTAGGCTTTAAGTTCAGGCGCGTCGACTATGTATATCTTATCGGCCCCGCGCGCTGAAAGTTCCTCTATCTTCGATTCTATGTCGTGACCGAGTATCACAGCGCAGAGTTTTACGCCGAGTTTCTTCGCGAGTTTTTTGCCTTCACCGAGAAGCTCGAAAGAGATCGTTTGTATAACACCTTTTTTCTGTTCGCAGAATACCCAGACGTCTTTATAAGCGCTCAGGTCTTTAGTTCCGATCGTCTCTTTCTTAAGCTCTATGGCCGTAAATTTGCAAATCGGGACGCATGCGCCACAGAGCGTGCACTTTGCCATGTCGATGACCGCTTTTTTATTCGCCATGTGTATGGCGCCGAACGGGCAGGCCTTGACGCAAAGCGTGCATCCTACGCATTTATTCAGAAGTATCTGTATTGAGCTTGCCATATTATATAACTACGTCCTTTAAAAGCTCTACCAGTTCCTTGACAATATCTATCGTATCGCCCTTCAGTATCTCCCCGCCTTTTCTCTGCGGAGGAGTGAATATCTTGACGACCCGTGTCGGAGAACCGTCCAGCCCAAGATTTTTCGGGTCTGCCTTTATGTCATCCGCGGTCCACTTTGCTATCTTAGCGGATTTAGCTCTCATCATCCCTTTTAACGACGGGATGCGCGGAGTGTTTATCTCTTTTACAACGGTGAAGAGGCACGGAACGGGCGTCTCAACGATATCATAACCTTCTTCCGTCATGCGCTCGACCTTTGCTTTATTGCCTGCGATCTCTTCTATTTTTTTGACATAAGTGACTTGAGGAATGTCCAAATGGGTCGATATGCCAGGGCCGACCTGCGCGGTATCACCGTCCGAGGCCTGCTTACCGCAAATTATGACGTCGAACGCGCCTATCTTCCTTATCGCACATGACAGCGTATAACTTGTCGCCCACGTATCTGAGCCCGCGAATTTCCTGTCGCTGACAAGCACCGCTTCGTCGCAGCCCAAAGATATCGCCTCTTTCAATGCGTTCTCGGCTTGCGGAGGCCCCATCGTTATAACGGTAACCTTGCCGCCGAATCTTTCTTTTAAACGCACCCCTTCTTCTATAGCGTACGCGTCGAACGGATTTATGACGCTCTCGACCCCATCACGAATGAGAGTATTGGTGACCGGGTCGATCTTGACATCGGTTGTGTTGGGGACTTGTTTTATACAGACAATTATGTTCACTTATCTCCCTTAAGGCTTTCCTTGATAAGATTAGCCGCTATAACGTTACGCTGTATCTGGTTCGTGCCTTCATATATCTGTGTGATCTTAGCATCGCGCATATACTTTTCGACCGGGTATTCTCTCATGTAACCGTATCCGCCGAATATCTGGACGGCATCAACGGTCACTTTCATTGCGGTATCGCTTGCGAAAAGTTTCGCCATGGCCGATTCTTTCGCCACACTCTTCGCGCCGGAATCCACCATCCTTGCCGTCGAATATACCAGAGCGCGCGCCGCTTCGATCTGCGTCCCCATGTCCGCAAGCATGTGCTGTATGGCCTGGAAACTCGATATAGGCTGGCCGAACTGAATGCGCCCTCTTGCGTATTCAATAGCATGATCGAACGCGCCCTGCGCTATGCCAAGGGCCTGAGCGGCCACTCCGGGGCGTGAACTATCGAACGTCTTCATTGCAACGATAAATCCCATGCCCTCTTTCGAAATAAGGTTTTCTTTCGGGATCCTGCAATCGGTAAAGATGACTTCTCTGGTCGCGGATGCGCGTATGCCGAGCTTCTTTTCCTTTTTGCCGAAGTCCATTCCCTTGGTGCCTTTTTCCACTATAAAAGCGCTCGCGCCTCTAGCGCCTTTTGTCTTATCGGTCATCGCTATGACCGTATNNCATTCGTGATCCACTGCTTGGTCCCGTTCAATATGTAATGATCGCCGTCTTTTTTTGCCGTCGTCTTTATGGAGCCTGCGTCTGAACCGGCCTCGGCCTCTGTTATACAGAATGCCGCGACCCTCTTCCCTTTTGCTATATCGGGTAAAAATTTCTTCTTCTGTTCCTCGTTCCCGTAAAGAAGGATCGGGAATGTCCCGAGCCCGGTGCCGGCAAAGCCTAGCGCTATGCCGCCGCACGCCCTTGAAAGTTCCTCGGCAACGAGGCACATGTCCATAACGCCGCCGCCAAGGCCGCCATAGGCCTCGGGTATA